>NZ_JBFAAI010000041.1:0-86136 GCF_040639655.1 Actinoplanes sp. NPDC023801
ATCCTTAAACGCCGCCTTTCCGATGCCGTCTACCAAGCCCTCCGCGCCGACGCCAACCAGCCAACGGGTTGACAGAGGAGCAATGCACAGTCCCGCGGGACCCGAGTTGCTGGACACGTTCGAGGTGCGTCGTTGTCGTGATCGGCTGACCGTTAGCCCGAGGCGCTGTTGTGCTGATGAGACTGGTTCCAGCCGAACGGCACAAACCTCCGGCTCGAGAGAATGTGATAGGCGCGCCGTCAGGGCACCATCCAGGTCAACGCCGGGGTGGCCTGCAAGCCGACCAGCAACGCCATCGCGCAGATCAATACCACGCTCCAGCCGAACATGCGGCGGAACAGTTCGCCCTCGCGCCCGTTGAGCCCCACCGAGCTCGCTGCGATCGTCAGGTTCTGCAACGAGATCATCTTTCCGACCACGCCACCGGACGCGTTGGCTGCGGCCAGCAGCACCGGGTCCAGGCCGGCTCGCTGCGCGGCGGTGACCTGGAGCCCGCCAAACAGCGAGTTGGACGAGGTGTCCGAGCCGGTGAGCGCTACACCCAGCCAGCCGAGTACGGGCGAGAGCAAAGCGAACACGCCACCGGCACCGGCCATCCAACTGCCCAAGGTCATGGTCTGCCCGCTACCGTTCATCACGAATGCCAGCGCCAGCAGCCCGCAGACGGTGAGGATCGCCCAGCGCAGCGAGGCCAACGTCTGCCCGTACGCGGCGCACGCGGCCCGCGGCCTGATCCGCAGGATCGCCATCGTGACCAGGCCGGCCAGCAGCAGCAGCGTGCCAGTCGAGGAGAGCCAGTTAAACCGGAAAACTGGCAATGACGACGGCACGCCGGAGCCGGTCAGCAGGTGTAGGCCCGGCCAATTGAAGTTCACGGTGACCGCGTTCAGCATGTCCGCAATCGCAGGCACCTGCGATAGTCCGAAGATTGCCACAATCACCAGATACGGCGCGTATGCCCGCCAGACCTCGATCGAGGGGTCCGGCCGGTTCGCGGCCACCTCGGTGCGGCTCGTGAGGTCCAGCACGCGACTCGCTCCGCCTGCGGGCCCGCCCGCCACGGCCGTCGGTTCGACTCTTGTCGATTCTCCAGCGGCTGCGGCGCCGATGGCCTGATTGCCATCGCGCCGAGGCGGCCACACGCGCGCGGTAACGGCCACGACTACGGCGCCGACCAGCCCGGCGACGATGTCGGCCAGGGCGAACGAGAGGTAGTTCGAGGTGACGAACTGTGCCAGTGCGAAGGACACGCCGCAGGCGGCGGCCACGTGCCACGTCCCGCGCAGACCTCGGCGACCGCCGACCATGCCGACGAGCAGCAGCGGAATGAACAGCGCGATCACCGGTACCTGACGCCCGGCCATCGCGCCTAGGTCTCCCGCCGGCAGGTCGGTGACCCGCGCCAGCGTGGTGATCGGCAGGCCGAGCGGCCCGAACGCGGCCGGCACGGTGTTGGCCACCAGCGCCACAGTGGCCGCCTTCATCGCGCTGAAGCCCAGCGCTACCAGCATCACCGTGGTGATCGCGACCGGGGTTCCCTGACCGGCCAGCCCCTCCAGTAGTGAACCGAAGCAGAATGCGATCACCAGCGCCTGCACATGCTGGTCGTCGCTGACCCGGGCGAACGAACGCCGGAGCACGTCGAAGTGCCCGCTCGTCACGGTCATTCGGTAGATCCAGATGGCGGTGCCGAACGTCCATACGAGCGGGAACAGCGCAAACGTGGCCCCCTGGCTCGCGGTGAGCATTGCCTGTCCGACCGGCATCGAGTACACCGTGATGGATACCAGCAAAGCGACGGCGAGCGCGCCGAGCGCCGCCAGCCACGCCCGTACCCGGGCGACGCCGAGCAGCAGGAACAACGTGACGATCGGCAGCCCGGCGGCGACGGCGCTCAACGCCAGCGAGTCGGCAAGGGGATCCAGTGTCGGTCGGTACACGCCCACCTCCGGGGAGCAGTACGTCGTCTGGCTGATCGCCGTACGAGGTTAAGGCATAACGAGACGTGATGGTGTCACCGTGCCTTCCGGTAACCCATCGAAAGCCGTAGCAGTCGGGCAAGGCCCTTCCCGACAAGATCATCGCTAGCGCTACTTTTCGCAGCCCGCGGGCGCCAGTTCCGGTGTGGGTCATTCCCGAACACCGGCGACAGCCTGACAGCAACCCGACCCAGCCGGATCACCGGCTCAAGAATCACAGTTCCGATGTTCCTCAAGGGCCAAGATCCCCGTGGGTTCAGCTGGCGTTGACGCCGGCCGGTGCCCCCGCCCGGTCACGGCCCGGAACGGGCCGCTGTTCCGGGCCAGCATCAACGGCTCCGGCGGACCGCTGTCCTACGACGCCGCCCAGCACCGCTGCTCCCGCTACTGCGCCACGGACGGGGTCCCCATCGACATCCACCAGCTACGCCACGCCCACGCCACCGAACTGATCAACGCCGGGGTTTCCATCGAAGCCGTCCGCCGCAGGCTCGGGCACGCCTCCACCGAGACCACCCAGCTGTACGCCATGCTCGACGACAAAGTCGCCGACGACGAAATCCGCGCCGCCCGCCGCCGCGCCCGGGCCAAGGGCTAGACAACAGGGCCGCGGGGCGGAACGCCCACGCCGCGCGGCCTGCGGTCGGCGACTCCATCACGACCCGCGATCAAGATCCCCTACCTTGCGGCTCGCCGTAGCTTCGGGAGTCCCGGGCCCTCTTCGGCGTTGCGGCATTATGCATCACCGTTCGCGGTGACCGTGGTGTCGCCACTGCTCTTCGCCTCGGTGCTGGGTGTCGGAGGAGGCTATCTGACATTTATTGCCGCGGCGATTGTCGCCGTCGCGGTCTCCAGCGAGAAGAAGGTACGAACCGCTCTGACCTTGCTCACCGGCATGACAGGTATCGCCGGTGGCGCCCTGATGATCGCCGGCATGCTGCGTTATCCGCTGCTTCCCGGCGAACCGGTCGTGTTCTGGATGATCGCCGGTCGCGGCTGGCTCGGCGGCGTCATCGCCATCGTCTTCGGCGGGGCGGTGTTGGCTCGCGGGGATCGCCTTCTCCGCGCGATGGACGCGATGATGGAGCGGCCGTTCGCATTGATGCGGCTCACAGCCCTGGGCCTGTTTAGCGTTGCCGGTCTGATCAGCGGCCTGCATGACGTCCACTCAGTGCAAGACGCCGCTTACGGGTTGCCGCTGGTCGGCTTTGCAGTGACGACATTCGGCTGGAGCCTCCTCTACGCCTTGCCCCCCGAACGGGTCAGCCGGCTACGTGCGACCTGGCGGGATCTGACCCGGCCCCGGGGCGATGAGGAACCGCATCCGTCGTACGGCAGTTGATATTGCGTCTGCTGCGAGCGGTAGGGCGCCATATCGAGCAACAGGAGCCGCTTGCACCCCGAACCCGCCGCATCGACCCGGTACGCCGTCGGCCCCGACCATAGAAACCGAGACTGCGCACGGCGTCGTGGTGCGTGTCGACGGATACGCCCGGGTAGGAGCTGGTCTATCAAGGCCTTCAGGGAGGACTCGCCGGCGGGCGGTCGCGGTCCCGGCTAGCGCATCCCTACCGCTCGCCGTCCGCGTCGTGCTCCGGACAAGATCCCGCGGAATGCTCAGATCCGGGGCCTGCCCGCCGACGACGAGGCCGAGCGAAACGAGGATCGATGACCTCGTAGCGGTGATCGAAGGAGACCGGATGAGCACCAACGCCCCACGACGCACGATCCTCGACAGGAGATGGCCGACGGCCGTGCTGTCCGCGGCGCTGGCCGCGTCCGCCGGAGCCCTCGCCGCCCCTGCCCTCACCGGCCCCGCATACGCTGCGCCGGTCACGGCCACCTCGACGTTGCCGATCACCGGCTCCTCGAAACCGTCCTGGCTGGTCGACTCCGCGCTGACCACGATGCGCGACGCCACCAGCACCATCGGAACCCCGGCCGTGTGGGCGCGCAAGGACGCCGTCGGCCGCCCGCTGACCGGTCAGGGAGTCGGCGTCGCGCTGATCGACTCCGGTATCGCCCCGGTCAAGGGCCTGGCCCAGCCCGGCAAGGTCATCAACGGCCCGGACCTGTCCTTCGAGTCCCAGGCCCCCAACTTGCGTAACCAGGACACCTTCGGACACGGCACCCACCTGGCCGGCATCATCGCCGGCCGCGATCCCGAGGTCCTTCGCGGAACCGAGAACGACCCCCGCTACTTCGTCGGCGTGGCACCCGACGCCCACCTGGTCAGCCTCCGGGTGGCCGCCGCCAACGGAGCGGTCGACGTCTCCCAGGTCATCGCCGCCATCGAGTGGGCCATCACCCACCGCAACGACCCCGGCGTGAACATCCGGGTACTCAACCTGTCATTCGGCACCGACTCCCTGCAGGACCCGATGCTCGACCCACTGTCGTACGCGGTAGAGGCCGCCTGGCGTGCCGGCATCGTCGTCGTCGTCTCGGTCGGCAACGACGGGCCCATCACGACCCGCGTCGGCAACCCGGCACTCAACCCGTACGTCATCGCGGTCGGCGGCTCGGACACCGCCGGCACCGTCACCCCTATCGATGACACCATCGGCGCGTTCAGCACCAGAGGCAACATCCTGCGCCACGCCGACCTCGTCGCGCCCGGCCGCTCGATCGTGTCGCTGCGCGACCCCGGCTCGTTCATCGACGCCAACCACCCCGGCGGTCTGGTCACCGACCGCTACTTCAAGGGCAGCGGCACCTCTCAGGCCGCCGCGGTGGTGTCCGGCGCCGCCGCGCTCCTGCTGCAGCAGCGCCCGAACCTCACACCCGACCAGGTGAAGAAGATACTGACCAGCACAGCCGTACCGATGAAGGACATCGACGGCATCGCTCAGGGCTCCGGCCAGCTCAACATGCAGGCAGCCATCGCCGCCCCCACCCCGCTGGCCATGCAGCTGCACCCCCGCGCCCTCGGCCTCGGGACCCTCGAAGGAGCTCGCGGCACCGCACACGTCGCCGACCCCGACAACGGCGTTGAGCTGACCGGCGAGCGAGACATCATGAACCAGCCCTGGCGACCCTTGACCTGGACCGTGACAGCCGCGGCCGGCCGCTCCTGGAACGGCGGCACCTACAACGGCGCCGTCTGGACCGGATCGGCCTGGAACGGTACCTCCTGGACCTCGAAAACCTGGAGCACCACCCCATGGACGGCACGAAGCTGGTCCGGCCTCAGCTGGACCGCCCGATCCTGGAGCTCCGCCGGATGGACCGCCACCGGCTGGTCCGCTCGTTCCTGGTCGGCCCGCTCCTGGTCGGCCCGCAGCTGGAGCGGCAGCTACTGGGCCTCCCGGACCTGGTCCTGACACACAAGTAAGCCCCATGATGAGCTGCGAGACCCCCTGAGCAGTGGGGGTCTCGCCGCTCACAGTAAGACTGGCACGACCGAGTAGACCCAGATGATGTCCGTCGGCACCGCGGTCTGGGTGAGGCTCGTCGTCGTCAGGGTCGTGGCCGCGCCCGGTGCCCGGGTTGCGGGCCGGCAGTTTGCCGCGGCTGCCGTCGGCGAACCTGCTCTCCTCGGTGATCGCGGTCCGGCAAGGCACGGCCCGGGCACCGGGCCTGGTTCCTCACCGGCGCCGGCTACGCCGCGGCGGAGGCCTCCGGCGAGGTCGAGATCCGCGCGTACCGGATGACGCCGGAGCCCGGTTCCCCTAGGCCTGGGGTGACGTCTGACCCGTCACCGTGTGGCGAGGCGTGGGCGAACCGGCACGTACAGAACGGCCCTGGCGGCAAGGCTCATGTCGGGGGACCAGCCTGGCCCGCCAGGGCCGTTCGTGTGTGCGTGTGGGTCAGTGGGTGCGGGGGTCGTGGTCGTTGCTGCGGCTGCCGGCCTTGGCCAGGCCCCGGCTGATCATGTAGCCGATGGTGAGCAGGGTGATGTACCACCAGGCCTTGTCGGCGGCGAAGTAGTCGCTGCCGTTGTTGGCGGCGCCGTCGCCGACCATGTTGGAGGCGATCAGCACGCCGATGACGGCGAGCACGTAGACGATCAGCTCAGTGGTCTTGAACGAGGGCTTGGTCTCCTCGCCCCGCGAACGGGTGTGCGCCACGTGGGTGGTCTCGTGGTTGCCGTGAGTGGACGTAGCCATCTGGTCAGCTCCTGAAAGTCATCATCGATGTTCGGGGACGTCGTCGTTGACGCCGGGCTTGAGCTACCCGCCTCCCCGAAATCTCACACCGGCCGATCCGTCACTCGTACGGATCGGCCCTCACGTGCCACCTGTGAGGCCCGCACCGGGATCTTCGACCCCACAGCCTCGCGGCCGCCGACCGAGGATGACGAACTCTCGGATCAGGGCGGCAAGAAGCGTCGCCCGGCGACGGTTCCGTCGGCACAGCGGGTAGGCAACACCCGGGCCGAGAATCCCGTCGTTCCAATTCCTTGAAGCCGGAACGTTCCAGATTCCGGAAGTGGAACGCCCGGGCATCGGTCATGCATACAAAGGGTTGGCCGATGGGGTTGGTTCGGTCAAGTGCCCTACAGGTTCACCATGCCGGGCGGTGGGTCGATGACGACCACCCGATCGGTCTCGGGGAGGAAGCCGAGGACCGGGTGCTCGGCTGGTTTGCCCATCTCGCTGGCCATCAACACCGGCTTGCCGAGGTGCCGCCCGACTTCCCGGAGAAACCCGCAGAACTCGTCGAGTCGCTCCTGGTCTTGTATCTCGCGCAGGCTGAGATCGAAGTCGATCTCTTTGGCTGCACCGAACCGGAAGATCATCAGCATGTCGGGGGACGGCCATACCCGCAGAGCCGGGCACTCGGAGTCGGGTTTCCGGGCCAGAATCGCTGCCGCGGTCGGCAACGGCAGGACCCTCTCACCTTCGGAGTACTCGAACCGCCAGCCGCGCGCGACGACGAGATCGAGGAGAGCCTGCCAATCCGCCATCGAGGTATCCGGAACGCAGGCATCGGGAAGTGATCCCATCAGATCCGGATCAAAGAGCTCCCGAACGTCGTCCCAGAGCAGGTCAGCAGCCACGCGGTCATCATGCCGAACGCGTGCCACCGACGGCCTCGAGATTTAGCCGCGGTCCGCGTGCCGCGGCGGAGCTTGGCCACTCGATGTAGAGGATCGGCGGTTTCTGGTGGTGTTCCACTTTCCTGGAAGTGAAACAGGGCGGGGTGTATCTCCCGCCTGGGGAATGCCGGTTGCACTGCTGCTCACGGATCTTGGATTCGTGACGAATGGGGGGGGGGTAGGCAGTACTGCGGCGATAGGCGGCTGGTATGCATCTGCAGGACATAGGGGTGGGCAAACGGCTGTCGCTGATTGTCGGGGCGGGTGCGGTCATGCTCGCCGCGGTGGTGATGATGGCTTTGTTCACCCAGGGGGCCCTCGAGACGGGGACGAACGGGTTGGCGGCGCTGGAGCGCAGCAAGGCGGCGCTCAACCACCTGGACACCCGGCAGGCGGAGTTGAAAGCAGATGCGTACCGGGCCGCGCTGGGCCAGGACGTGACCGCTGATGTACCCGACGACGTAGCCTCGGCGGCCGAGGCGGTCGCTGCGGTGGACGCCGCGGGGATGCCGGCCGACCTGCAGGCGGCATTCGATCAGATCCGCGACGATGTGGAGGGGTTCAGTACGTTCGTCACCGAGTTCACCGGGGCCGCTGGCGGCAATCCGAAGGCGGTGGCGGGGCGTCTCGGCGAGGTCGCCGATCGTAACGGGGCAGTGGACGATCATCTGGAAGGCTTGCACGAGCAGCTGGATGAGGCGTTGGTTCAGGCCCGGGCGGACCTGGCGTCCACGCAGAGCCGTGGGCGTCTGGTGTCGGTCCTCGTCGGCTTGATGGGCCTGGCGGTTCTGTTGGCGCTGTCGGTGCCGATGGTGCGCTCGATCCTGCGACCGGTGCGCGAGGTGGGCCGGGTCGCTGCGGCCCTGGCCGGTGGAGACTTGACTCAGCGCACCGGGATAAACAGCCGCGACGAACTCGGCCGGATGGCGACCGGGATCGACAGCGCCCTGGACACGATCCGTGGCTCGGTGCAAGGTATGGCGGGCGTTGCGATGACGCTGTCCGCCGCGGCGCAGCAACTGTCGACGGTCAGTAGCCTGTTGCAGGCCGGCGCGTCGGATACGGCGTCGCGGGCCACCACGGCAACGCAGGCGTCAATGGAAGTCAACGCCGGGGTGCAGTCGATCGCCGCCGGCGCGGAGCAGATGAGCGCGGCGATCAGCGAGATCGCCTCCAACGCCGCGCAGGCGGCCCAGGTGGCCAATCAAGGTCTGACCGTCGCGGAGCAGACCACCCAGCAGGTCGCCGAGCTGGGCGCCGCCAGTGCCGAGATCGGTGACGTGGTCAGACTGATCACCACCATTGCGGAACAGACGAACCTGCTGGCGTTGAATGCCACCATCGAGGCGGCCCGTGCGGGTGAGCTCGGTAAGGGTTTCGCCGTCGTGGCCGGCGAGGTCAAGGAACTCGCGCAGCAGACCGCCCGGGCGACTGAGGAGATCACCGCCCGAATATCGGCGATCCAGGCATCGAGTGGCTCCGCGGGCGCCGCCATCGGCGAGATAACCCATGTCATCCAGCAGATCGGCGACTACACCACCACCATCGCCTCGGCAGTCGAGGAGCAAACCGCCACCACCGGCGAGATGAGCCGATCCGTGGCCGATGTCGCGGCCAACAGTGGCGACGTGGCCAGCACCATTTCGTCCGTGGCGGAGGTCGCCACCACTACCGCGGACGGCGCCCGGACCACCCAGCAGGCAGCGGCCGACCTGACCCGGCTGGCCGGCGAACTCACCACGATCGTGGGTAGCTTCCGCCACTGACCGCCAAGCCGCCCTGACCGGCCCGCGGATGTGGCATGACGAGAAGGATTGCGCTGGTGCCAGCGAACGACGAGTCCACCGAAGAGAATCAGACCCGCCAGACGATCGCGACGTTGCTGCTCGACGGCGCGGTGAACGTCTCCTACGCCTTGGAGCAGCTGGACAAATTCGCTCGCCGGAACGCTCACGACGATCCCACCGCCCTGGCGCGGTTGACCGACGCCATCACGATCATGAACAACGCGCGGAGCACGCTCATCCACCAAGCTGACCGGCTCAGCGGGGCCCTCCGGGGAACTGGAACAGCTGAAGCGGTACCGGCAGGTGAGGCATCAGGCTGCAAGGTGCGGTCATGGTCAGCCCGCCGCAGTTCGACGCCTCACCGGCGGATCAACCGGAGGTCCTCCCTCGGTCACTTGACGCCCGTCTCGGGCATCCAGGTACTCCTTGAGCATGTCGCCCCCGGTTTGGATCATGCTTTTGACCCGCCACTAACCTCTCCTGCTCCGCGTGGGTCCGGCAGGGACTGGCCCGGGCGCGGGAGCTGCAGCGGCAACTACCCGACGTGGCCGTCCGCTACTTTCACGCCGCCGATGAACCACCCCTCCGCAGCATCTGACCGCGCCTCGGCGCGGCAGCCCCCCGCCCCCGCTGCGCTTCGAAGCGCCGCTCTTGCCGCGATCCGCCTGGTGCTGACGTCCCCCTTCGTCACTGTCCGTAGAGCGGTGGAGTGGTTGGATGCGGTCGTTCCACTTCCATGACTGTGGAACGGGCCGGTGGACGCCGACCGAGACCGACAGCAGGGCGCGGGCGGCTGGCCCGGACGTCGGGAGCCGGGCGCTACGGCTGGTATTGCTCTACCCGTACGTACGTGAGCCAGCGACCACTGGACCGCTGTGACGCATTGTCACCGGCGCCTAACATCCGGATCTGGCGAAGAGCGGATGCTTGACAACATCTGAGTGGAGTTAATCTGAGCCCTGTCGGGACGCCTCAGCATTCTCGGCGACAACACGTTCGCACATGGCTTCGACGCTGCGCCGGCCTTCGTCTTCTTCCCAGATACAGGCTGGACAAATGCTGAGGTTCTGGTCTCGAGTTGTTGGATGAAGACGGAGGTCGTGGCCGCAGTCGGGGCACGGGGTCCCGGAGTAGGTCATAACGCGGTCCGCGGCGTGGCCGTGGGCGACGGACGGCCGCCGTTCGATCCGGCGGGGAAGGGCACAACCGGCTGGAGTGCGGACCGCGCCGAGGAGCCCCATGTTCGGAGACGGAGGTTCACACCATCAGTATCAACAAGCGCGCCACACAGCTCCCAGCGCTCGTGTCTGCCCCATGGAGCACTCCGTCGAGATCGAGTGCCATGTCGACGGCCTCGCCGGTGTTGGGCACAGGTCGGCCCTACGACCCAGGCAGAGCGTTCAATCAGTCGGTACCGGTGACTGCCTTACTCGATGCCGGTCCTGCGTCAGGTTGGAGATGTTGCGTGTTGCCGCCTGTCATCTCGGCAAACGCGGCAACGAGGTCGACTCCGTAGCGATCGGCCAGCACAAGAACCGACCGAAGGCAGTCAGCCAACTCATGGCCGAGCCGATCCTCGGCATTCGGGATGACCCGGCGGCCGTCGACTGCCATGACCAGCCTTGCGCGGTCACCGACATCGCCGACGAAACCCAATGCCAGATCACTCGTGCTCCGCCGGACGGCCGGCCGCAAGGTGAGACCGGTCGTACATTCGGGCAATCTCCACCGCGCGCGCCTGCAGCTCTCAAATGTCCATGACCGAACTCTAAGTGGGGAATCACCCTGTCGATCACGCGTCAGACTTGATCTCAGGCCCGAATAAGCGTCCCTCTGCGCATAGCTCGCTCTGCTGCTCACCGACGCCCGCTACCACCAGCCAGCCGTGACCTCACCACCCACCGGCACCACCCACGGCCGTCGAGCAGCGGCACCGTCGGCGCCCGCCACGGGCGACGCCGGCAAGGCCCGCCGGCGACGCCCTGGCCGGCGACGCCCTGGCCGGCGCCGACCCGGGGCGGGCCGCCAGGCCCGACCATCGGGCAACGCCCGATCGGGCGGCACCGCCGCCACCGGCCGAAGGCCGGTCCTCTCCCTCAGGCGCTACCACCCCCTGAACTGGGCGGTAACACGCCCGCAGTCCACCGCTACTCCTGAACACGGCGCTAGTACGGCAGCCGCCGTTCGTGAGGTGACCTCGGATCCCGCGGGAACGAGGACGGCCACCGCATGATCGTCTGTGCGTTGTGGACACAACATCAGACCTTGCGGTGGCCGAGAGCCACAGCGTAGAGCCTGCCCGGTGGCAACGAAGTATCGACCTGGTGACTGGCTCGTTCGCGGGTCGGTTCAGCCGGGTTGAGCCCCGCCGTGCCGCTGCGGGTTTCGTCATCGGGCTACTCGCTGACCTGCCGATCAAGACTTGCTGGCAGGTGGCGGAGCAGGCCGGCCATGCCCGGCCGGATGCGATGCAAAGACTGCTCTACCGGGCGAAATGGGATGCCGACGCGGTGCGTGACGACGTTCGGCAGGTCGTCGTGGACCGGTTCGGTGACCCCGACGGTGTCCTCGTGGTCGACGAGACCGGCGACCTGAAGAAAGGTGTGCACACCGTCGGTGTCCAGCGTCAATACACCGGCACGGCCGGGCGGATCGAGAACGCCCAGGTCGGGGTATTCCTGGCCTACGCGAGCCGGCACGGCCACACCCTGATCGACCGGCGGGTCTACCTGCCGAGGTCCTGGACCGAGGATGGCCAGCGGTGTGAGCAGGCCGGCGTCCCGGACGACGTCGCGTTCGCCACTCGGTCCGAGCTGGCCGCCGACATGATCACCGCCGTCGTTGCGGCTCTGGTCCCGGCCCGGTGGGTCGCCGCGGACGAGGCTTACGGCAACAACACCCGGCTGAGGGGTGAGCTGCGCAAACACCGCCTCGGCTACGTCCTGGCAGTCTCCTGCGATCACCTCGTGCCGATCGACAGCGGCAAGACCCGCTGCCGCGCCGACCGGCTGGCCGCCGACCTGCCACGGCGTGGACCCGGCGCAGCGCCGGTGACGGGTCGAAAGGGCCCCGGTTCTACGACTGGGCCTGGCTGGCCGATGTCGGCGCCGACGGTGACCCGGCCGACGACGGCCGGCACAGTCTGCTGATCCGCCGCAACAACACCACCGGTGAGCTGGCCTTCTACCGATGCTGGGCACCCGGCCCGACGACCCTTGCTCAACTCGTGCGGGTAGCGGGAGTTCGTTGGATCGTGGAGGAATCGTTCCAGGCCGCAAAGGGCCAGGTCGGGCTCGACCAGCACCAAGTCCGCCGCTGGACGTCCTGGCACCGGTTCATCACCCTCGCCCTGGCCGCTCTCGCTGTCCTCGCGATCTGCGCCGCCGACGCCCGAACGGCAGACCACCACGCTCAGCCGGACATGATCGACAACGAAATCCGCCGTCTGATCAACGTCCTGCTGATCCGCCCGACCCGCAGCATCGCCCACCGTCTGCGCTGGTCAAGCTGGCGACGCCGACACCAGGCACGAGCCAGACGAGCCCACCACGCCCGCCGTCTCAACCTCGAATCCAGCCATGATCACGAATGGCGGCTGCCGTACTAGACAGGTCGAGGTCAGTGGAGTGGGCCGGGGGTGGGCCGGGGCTCACCATGAGGGGCATGGGTGCACAGCAGCCGAGCCGGTGGTCTGGCCTGACGCGTGCGGAACGGCAGCGTCGGCAGCAGCCGAGTCGATCTGATCGCGCGCGTTCGGCCCGCCGGAGCAGCGACCAGCCCTGGGCTCCGGTTCCGCCGCCAGAGCCCATCAACCGGTCGCTCGACAGAAGTCGCGTGTCCACCAAGAGTGGGCCAGAGCCGGTTGGTGTCAGTGCTCCTCGTGCCGGTCTGAGGTGTCGGGGTGGACGGGTAGCCGTCGCCGACGTGACCGGCTCCTGGAAGGACAAACCGGGCGCACTGCCGTTCCTGAACGTGATCCCGCCGCGCATCAGACGTCGTTGATCTCGATGGTGTAGTCGTTACCGCAGAGGAGGGAGAAGTTCCAGAGGTTGGACCACAGATATTCGTCGGTTTCCTTGTCCTGGACCCAGATGCCGAGGGTGACGTAGTCGTCATATAAGTCATAGTCGTCGCTATCGACTACTAGGTTCAGGTTGTTCTCCAACGCCGGGTAGACGTAGTCCCCGTGAATATTGCGGGCGTTGGTCAGAGCATTGGAGAAATAGAACGACCCGGCCTTCAGCCCCTCGTAATCGCCGTAGTCGCTGACCTCCGCGCGGCCGAGCCGGACGAACACCCGGTAGTCACCGCTGTATTTCGCGGTGAAGTAGGCCTGGCCCTTCCGGCACCGTGCGGTGTAGTTGCCGTTGAACTCAGTGAACTTCTTGTAGGTCACCTCGCCCCAGGCCGTCGACATGGTGACCGCGACCCGCTCGCCAGCCGGGTCACTCACTGCTGCTGCCGGCGTCTGTCCCGCTGCCAGAAGCCCCAGGCCGACCAGGGCGCCGGTGACGGCCGCCCGGCCTCGCCCGCGTTTCATCATCGATGATGGCATTGTTCTCCCCCCATTGGACTGTCCTCGAGTGCTACGACTCCAGGCACGATTAGACCAACCTTTTCGTAACTTGCGAGAACTATTTGCCACCTTAAGAACCGCGGTACTTGAGTCTGGCGAAAGCGCCTATTCGTCGTCGGACATTTATCCGGCGCACCCGCGTTCAGCTAGCTGGCGCTCAACACCTTTGTCCGAGAAGTTCTGCCCTGTTCCTGGACATCTTTGCACCAAGGACACGCGGCGCCGTTGTCCGACGCCGCGGCCGGTCCCGCCCTGACGACCGCTCCGACGGTGACGCCTTATCCGAGTGCCAGTAGCCGAGGCATCCTGTTTATGGTCGGTCCCCCTCAGTGACGACGTTCTCGCTCTGAAAAGCGCAGCACACAAGCAATAGGTGAGGACCCGGAATCGACGAATTGTGGCCGTTCGGCTCATCTATGGTCTCTGTCCGGCCCGAATAGTCGGCTGTCGCCGGATGCTCGGGCGGTAGCCCTCGACCTTTCATCTTCTGAGGTTCCCCTTGCATCAGCACCGACATCAACCGGCTCTGGCCACTCTTGGTGGACACGCGACTTCGGGTGGCCTTCGCCCGCGGCTCGAGAACCTCGTGGGGCTGTCAGCAGGGGAAGAGCTACTGCTGGGGCCGTCCCGCTCCGCGTGCTCGACAACGCTCCAGGGCGGCTCCACCAAAATCGACCAGAGCCCATCAACCTGTCGCTCAACAACGACGAGCTCAAGATCACCATAAGCTCACCGGCCGCACAAGCCCTACAAGCAGCCGCTATGCTGCCGATTGGAACGTACGTTCTATAGGTTCGGCTCGCGAATCCGGACTCCTCAGCCAGCCCGCCGCTCTTCCCCGCGCGGTGCACGACACGGGGAAGAGGTGCGCCCATGGCCGCCGCATGGACCGGTTCCCAGCCGATCACCAGCCCCGGTGACGCACTCGCCGCGCTGCGACGGGTCACCGCGGGCAAAGCGCCGACCACCACCGGATCGCTCGCCTACGCGGTTCGGCCGGCCACCGATGGTGACCTCGGCACCCCGGACACGACCCGGCTGCTACCTGCCCCGCCGGGAGTTCAGTCGCTGCTGCCGTGGGCTGGCCTGCGCCGCGGCGCCACGGTCGCCGTCGCCGGATCCACCTCGGTCCTGCTGCTGCTCCTTGCCGCCGGCATGCGTGACGGCGCGTGGGCATGTGTCGCGGGCCTGCCCGCGCTCGGCGCGCTCGCCGCGGACGAGGCCGGCATCCCACTGGACCGCCTCGGCCTGGTCCCCGAACCGGGCCCGGACTGGCCGAGCATCGTCGCCGCGCTGATCGACGGCGTCGACCTGGTCGCCATCCAGGCGCCGGGCCCGGTGACCAGCACGATCGCCGGGCGCCTCGCCGCCCGAGCCCGCCAGCGCGGAACGGTGCTGCTGCCGATCCTCGGACCGGACGACACGTGGCCCGGCGCCGATGTCACCCTGCGACGCACCAGCTCGCAGTGGGCCGGGCTCGGCCACGGCCGGGGACGGCTACGGCGCCAGGTCATGACCCTGCAGTCCGACGGCCGCGGCCGCTCCGCACGGCCACGAAACACCACGATCACCTGGCCCGCCGTCCCGGACCTCCCGGCCACGATCCCACCGCCGGCCGCCCCGCGCACCAAGACCACCCCACGCCTGGCAGCAGACCCGTGGGCCAACCTGCAGCCGTCCCCACCGCCGGCCGACCTGTGGGCCGCCGCGAAACACCAGCCTGCGGCCCACAGCTGTAAAGCCTCCACCGCCGGTACGACGGAAAGCGTTACGAACCGGATGTGACGTTTCCTTCCGATCGAGAGACGCCCTCCTCCGGCTCAACCGGCTCGACCGTCCTGACGTCTCGGGGCGTCACGAGTCCAGTGGACGGCGCGCAGGCATTTCGTAGGCCTGGGCGTTCAGTGGTTGCTGGGATGTACACCTCGGGTCGACGTCGGTACGTCGGCAGGTGTGAGATCGCTGCGGAGCCGCTCGAAGCGGACCGGATGCCGCCAGCGGCCGTACTCCCACGCTTCGTCGACCGAGACGTCGACCACCTGTACCGGCTCGACGGGTAGATAGCCCTGCGGTTCCCGGTCGCCGAAGCGGCCCGTCCAGGCGGCGGGCAACGGATTGCGCCACGGGTGAGCGATGGCCGGTGTGAGAGCACCGGCGACCTCGGCGCGCTGAGCGGCCGACAGCGGGACGGTACGTCCGACGTAGTGCAGAACCTGGCGATCGGTGTACCTGCCGAGCAGCAGCACCACCGGGTTGGCGATGGTCCCGAGCACGCCGCCGATGAGAGCCTTCGTGACCGTCTTTCGCTTCCACTTCCACCAGCCCGGCAGCCCCCCGCCGTATCTGCTGGTCAGGTCCTTGATGACCAGACCTTCGCAACCGGCCGCGTGGTACGTGTCGAACCACTCGCGGGCCTCGTCGGGGTCCCGGGTCGCCGGGCACAGCGTCAGACCGGGCGGACTGTCGGCGAGCAGTTCCTCCAGCAGGAGCCGACGCTCGAGCAGGGGCCGGTCGAGCAGCTCGTGGCCGTCGAATTCGAGCAGGTCGAAGACAACGTAGGAGGCGGGGCGCGCGTGTGCTTCGGCGTGGATGCCACGGCCGGCGGTCACCCGGGCCTGCAGCGCCGGGAACGAGGTGCGGCCCGCCTCGGGGTCCCAGATGATGAGCTCACCGTCTAGGACGCCGTCCGGCAGGAGTGCAGCGTCCAGGTTCGCCACCACGTCCGGGTACAGGTGCGTCAGGTCCTTCAGGTGCCGCGACTGCAGAAAGATCCGGCTGCCGCGGACGAACGCTAGGCACCGCCAGCCGTCGTGCTTGCACTCGAACTGCTGAGTGCCCTTCGCGCGGGTGTCGAGCAGGTCGCGCACGGGCACCGCGCGCATGGGTTCAACAGGTGGTGTGAGCAGCAGCTTCCCCGTCCAGGAGCATTCGCCTGGACGGTAAGCGAGAGGCTCAGCCAGTCGCAGTCAAACGGGCAGACCGGAACCCGTCGAGGTATGGCGCCACGGCACCCGGGCCCGCGGTTCGTCCCTGGTCTGTTGCGACCCGCGTCACGACGGCCTCGAGCGGTTAGCCGCCGGTGCGGCGCCTGTCCCGTGGCCGTACCCGCTGACCTCTCGCAACAACCTCGAAGCAGCTCGCGGCGAGCCAAGGGCGTCTTGGGGCGCCCGTCGGTCTCACCGCCATACCCGGCGCCTTGACACTCAGGCCCCCGCATCTGCCAGCCGCTCCGACACGCTCACCGCAGGACCACTTCCCCGGCATAATCCCGAAATGGATCTTTTGTGATTGAGGAGCACAGGATGAAACACATGATCACCGCCCTTACCGGGCTCCTTGCGGCGGTGGTGTCGGTCGCCGGGCCGGCCGTTCCGGCCCGGGCGGACCCCGCCGCCGCCGCGGTCGTCGAGACGTGGGCAGCCGGCCTGGACGCCGCCGACTGGCTGATCATCAGCGCCACCCAGCCCAACGGCGTCGCCATGTACGCCAGCGGAACGCTCACCGCGCAACCCGATGGCAACCTCACCACCGGGGAGGTGGACGTCCTTTTCAGCGACCGGATCAGACGCCGCAGCGACCTGGCCGGCCAGCCGTTCGACATCTTCCAGGCGGATCGGTCCACGTTCACGATCACCCGCTCCGGTGAAGTGATCGAACGGAGCACCACCTGGGGCTTCACCCAGACGATCGGTCTGGCCTCGATCGGCGGCCAGATGCTCGGCGGCCGAGGGGGCTCGATCGGCAACACCGGCGTCGCTTCCTATTGGCTCCTGGGCGTGGCCTCCCGGCCGGCTCCGGCGACGGAACCCGACCTGGCCGTCGGTTCCCTCATCGGCGGCTGGGGCGGCAGGTCGTTCGTCCTGACCGCGACGCAGGGTGCCCAACCCCGCGGACAGGTGCCCGTCATGGCGTTCGCGAGCGGGACGTGGACTCCCGGCGCGAACGGCACCTTGCGAGCCTGGGTGCGGCTGCTCGTCAGCAACCGGTACGACTATCCCGACGACGGGAACTCGCCGGTCCGAGGTCAGCCGTTCCCAGTCGATCAGGCCTACTCGGGGTGGATCACGCTGACCGCGGACGGGATCCTGACCGTGCCGCACCTCAACTCCCCGGAGCCGGCGACCCACTCCACTGATCTCGAAGTGGTGGGGAATGTGGTGAGCGGCTGGGGCCCCTCCTTGCACGGGTTCGGTGACATCCCGGCCCGCTGGGTGGTGGCCACCGACACGCGCAACGGCCGGTAATCCGCCGGCTCCCGGCCCGGCGGGTGCCGGCCGACCGAACGGCCGACACTCGCTGTAGTCCCGATATGCCAGTCGGGGCCGGGCTCGGTGATCCGGATCAGGCATCGAAGACGACCTCGACGATGGCGGCCTGTTCGACGGCGCCGGCGCGCAAGTAGCCGGCACTGGTCTCGATGGAGGCGTGGCCGAGCAGGGCACGGATGTGGGCGGGTCGGGCTGGCCGAGTCACAGCGGTCCGGGGTCGCGGCCGCGGTCGTCGAGCCAGGCCCGCAGCGCCTTGCGGGCCTTGGGCGGGACCCGCACGGTCCCGTACCTTGTCGCCCTTGCCGTGCAGCCGCAGCGTGCCGGTCCGCTCGGTGACGGCCACGGGCCGGTCCTGGCTGATGACGACCCCGCTTGGCCGGTGCTCTGGACGGGTGAAGGACTCCGGTTGTGGAGCGGAGCTGTCTGGGTGTGCTGTCCAGGGACGTTGGTTGAGGTGCGACGTCGAAGTTGACGGCCGGGTGTGTGGAGGGAGTCATGGCGTGCCGGTGCGGCTCTGGGTCAGGGTGCGCAGGGCGACCGTCGAGCCGTCGCGCCCGTCGCACGAGACCTCCTTGTCCGGATCCAAGTCTCGGTAGATGTCGAAGAAGTGGGCGATCTCGGTGAGCTGATGCTCCGGTAGCTGGGAGAGGTCGTGCACATCGGCGTACGCCGGATCTCCCTCGGGGACGCAAACCATCTTGGCCTCACGGCCGTGGCCGGTCATCACCCAGAACACGCCTACGACCCGAGCTCGGACATGGACTCCCGGATACGTCGGTTCCACCATGAGCACCAGCGCGTCCAGCGGTTCGCCGTCGGACCCCAAGGCTCCGCGGATGTAGCCGTAGTCGGCGGGGAACGCGAACGCCCCCGGCAGCCGACGATCGAAACGCACCCGGCCGTCGGGATCCACCTCATACTTGTTGCGGCTACCGCGGGGCACTTCCACGACGACGTTGACCAGGGCATCCATGTCCCCTCGATACCCCAGTGGCGGGCCGACGCGCGGCACCCACGCCGTGTCGATCCAACTCTGATCGCTCCGGGCACCCCGGCCGCCGCTCCTACGAGTGGGGCGATCCGGCCCCCTGGTAAGACGACGACAGATGCTCCGCATACCGTCGGCTGTGCGTGGCCGTACGGCGTCGATGGTGGTCGCCGTCCATGATGGGTCGATGACAGGGCGGGTCCTTCCGCGGCCACGGCGCCGCCGGTGGGTGTGGGTGCGGGTGTTGCTGGCCATCGCGGTGCTGCTGGCCGGTGCGGCGGTGGTGTTCGGGTGGAACCCGGCCGGATGGCGGCTGCCGAAGTTCGGTTGGGACGGTACCGAGCAGGCCGGCTGGATCGCCGGTATCGCCGGGGCCGTCTTCGGCCTGGGAGCGTTCATCGTGGCCGTCATTGACCATCGCTACACCCGGCGGCAGGCCGCCGAGCAGGCCCGGCCCGCGAGCCGGGCCAGCAGCGACGGTGTGGTGCGGGTGGGGCAGGTCCCGCGGCCGGCGGACTGGTTCCAGGACCGCGCTACCCACCACGACCTGATCCGGGCCGCGCGAGCCGGGCGCAGTGTGGTGCTGACCCAGGTCCTGTCCGGGCTCGGCGGGGTCGGCAAGACCCAGCTGGCCGCCCGGTTCGCCCGGCACCTGGACGCCGAAGGCGAGCTGGACGTGCTGGCCTGGATCACCGCGGCCGACCGGCAGGCCCTGATCGCCGGCTACGCCGACCTCGCCCACACGGTGGGCCTGTGCGACGCCGACACCGACCCGCAGGTAGCCGCCGACCGGCTGCTGTCCTGGCTGGAACGCACCGAGAAGCGCTGGCTGATCGTGCTCGACAACCTCGACACCCCCGCCGACGCCAACGGCCTGTGGCCGCCGGACAACCCGTACGGCCGCACCCTCGTGACCACCCGCCGCCGCGACCCGATCCTGGACACCGACAACCGCACCATGATCACCGTCGGCCTGTTCACCCCCGCCGAAGCCACCGGCTACCTCACCAAAGCCACCGGCGCCGGCAGCCCGCCCGCCGACATCGCCGGACTGGCCGACGACCTCGGCTTGCTCCCGCTGGCCGTCGCCCAGGCCGCCGCGTACATCCGCGACCGTGGCATCGACTGCGGCATCTACCGGGAGCTGCTACGCGAACACGGCCTCACCCGGGTGCTCCCGCCGCGGGACGCACTGCCCGACGGCTACAGCGCCACCGTCGCGGTCACCTGGGCCCTGTCCGTGCAGTCCGCTGACGACCACCCACCCCGCGGCCTGGCCCGCCCGCTGCTCGACATTGCCGCCCTGCTGGACCCCAACGGCATCCCGGCCGCTCTGTTCGCCGCCCCCGCCATCACCGGCCTGCTCACCCCGACAGACACCGACGCGCCCGATGCTCACGCCATCACCGACGGGCTACGCAACCTGCACCGGCTCCACCTGATCACCCACGACCCCGCCACCGACACCGTGCGAATCCACGCCCTGGTCCAGCACGCCACCCGCGACCAGCTCAACTCCGGCCAGCTCACCACCACAGCCCTCGCCACTGCCGACGCACTCCTACAGATCTGGCCCGCCATCGACCGAGACCCCGCTTACACCCAGGCCCTGTTCGCCAACACCACTGCCCTGCGTGCCGCCACCGGCGACGCTCTTCTCAGCCCTGACGCACATTTCCTGCTGTTCTGGGCAGCCCGCAGTCTTGGAGAAACCGGCCAGGTCACCGCCGCCATTACCGCGTCCGAGCAGCTGCTCGACGACTGTTTGCGGGTACTGGGCCCCGACCACCGCAACACCCTGGCCGCCCGCAGCAACCTCGCCTACTGGTGCGGGGAGGTCGGCGACCCGGCCGGCGCCGCCACCGCCTTTGAGCAGCTGCTCGAAGACTGTCGGCGGGTACTCGGTCCCGACCACCGCAACACCCTGACTGCCCGCAGCAACCTCGCCCGCTGGCGCGGGGCGGCCGGCGACCCGGCCGGCGCCGCCACCGCCTTCGAGCAGCTGCTGGACGACCAGCTGCGGGTATTGGGCCCCGACCACCCCAACACCCTGACCACCCGCAGCAACCTCGCCGGTTGGCGTGGGAGGGCGGGCGATCGGGCCGGCGCCGCCACCGCCTTCGAGCAGCTGCTCGAGGACTATCAGCGGGTACTCGGCCCCGACCACCCCGACACCCGGGTTGCCCGCGACAACCTTGCCTACTGGCAGGAGCGAACACGTAATGGGTGACCCGTCCTGACGGCTCAGCCGTCCATGGCCGGGGGCGCTGCGTCGGCGAGGTAGCGGTGCAGTGAAGTCTTCGGGATGCCGGTCTTGGGGTGCCGGTAAGGAATGCGTCACCAGCCGCAAACGAGGGTGATCTAGCGCTTCGTTGATCGCGGGGCGGGTAGGTCGGTGCGTGCTCTGCCGGCGGCGCGGACGATGTCCGGGGTGCTGACGGTGAGTCGTCCGCCGACGCGGCCGCGGGCGCGGGCGGCGGCGAGGCCTTCGCGGGTGCCGGCGACGATGAGTTCGCCGATGAACTTGGCAAGGGCCGCGAAGACGTGGAGGACGAGCCGGCCGCCGGGTGTGAGCAGTTCATGCTCGCCCACCGCACGGCTTTGCTGCGTGCAGGGGCTCAACCGAACGTATCGGTTAGCCCCGAAATCCCAGAAGACGGACGCCCGATCGTGATCGGGTGGGAGAGCCATGATGTTTTGTCCCAAAGGAGTGACATGAACAAGGCAGCAAGAATGACGGTGTTGGGCCTGGGCCTACTCGCCGGCGCGACGTTCGCGATGGGACCCGCTCAGGCCGCACCGTCGGCCGGGCAAGCGGCCACGGGTAGCTCAGCGCAGCAAAACAATCCCTGGGACGAGGAGGTCGTCGGCTACTACCGCAACATCTGGAAGTGTGAGCGGGCCGGTCGGATGGGCGAGCGGATCGGGGCCTGGGACGGCTACGCCTGCGAGCGGATGCGTTGGGGCTTGCGCCGTGGCGCCTGGGCCCTGGTCGTTGACGAGGACAACTGGGACAACGACTGGGAAGACCGGTGGCGTCCGGGGCAATGGCCGGGTGACTGGCCCAACCGCCCGCACTGGCCGGGACACGGCCAGGACTACGGCCAGGACTACGGCCAGGACTACGGCCAGGGCCAGGGTCCCGGCTACGGCCAGGGCAAGGGTCACGGGGCCGGTGGCGGCGGGCACTGAATGTCAGCGCACCACACCATCGCGATGAATCAACTGTGGGCCGCACCCGACAGCAGGGTGCGGCCCACAGCTCGATTCATCGCGTCGACGACGTCGCCGCCGGCTGGCCCCCGCCCGGTTCCCTGCGGTGAGGCGATGCTCGCCTACGTCGCCGTCACCCGCGCCTAGGACGTCCTCGACCGTGGCGGCCTCGCGTGGGTCGACGACCAGCTCGCCGGCGTTACCTCCCGGCCGTCGGCGCGGCGCCCGGTAGGAGGTGGACAACGATCCCGACGGACTGCTGTACCCGGGGCGCAACAACCGCTTTTCGGCATCGCCCGGCGCGTCGGCGGGGTCACTGTCCGGCGGCGGCACGAGGCGGAACTCCTCCGGCCAGAGGCAGACCATCGGCTCCGGCCCTTCGCTGTGGCCGCTCTGCACCAGCTTGTCGACGCAGGCCAGCAAATCATCAGGACAGAACGGCTTGAACATGATTGCCGTGACGTGTACGGCAGGGGCCAGGATCGCCCGGCAACAGGCTTCCGCTGACGAACAGCACCGCAAGCCCGGGCGTGTCCGGCTCGGCGCGAAGAGCCCGGGACAGCTCGATCCCGGACATAGCCGGCATGTCGATGTCCGACACCCCCTACCGTCCTCTTCTCGACTCGCGCACGCACCGAGACACGTATCAGCCGGTCAACTTTTAGGCAAGTGGAACGACTCTCCGGAGCTACTCAGAGTGACAAGTGCGGCGTTAGCCACGCGGTTCGCCGCAAAGAGTGCCTTCAGGTGTCGTCGCGCGTCGTATCGGCCGTGCCCTACTTCGCCGTATCAGAGAGTGTGAGGTGCAGCAGATGCCGCAACGCGCCGTTAGCGCCGGTGCCCCGAATCGCGGCAGTGCGCCCGACTACCAGGAACACCTCTTGGTCCACTCTCAGTGGGAAGGTGTAGGGCCCAGACGGCTTATCCACGGTGACGGTAGCCGGTATTTTCCTGGCAATGCCGACCGTCGCTTCTGTCAACTCGTGGAAGCCCTCCGGGTCCACGCCGACACGGTCTTCGAAATCGGTGTCGGGCACAAGGGATCGCACCTCGCCCAGCGCGCTGATGATGACCATCAACTCCGCTTCACTCAGGGTCAGCAGGCAGTCGTCGCCTCGTTGCTCCGCTTTCATCTCTCCCCCCAGGACGTACCGTTGGGCCTTCAAGAAGTCCTCCTTGAAGATCACAGTTACGTGGTGAGTCTGAGGGTTTTGAGGCTTCCAGTCGATCCTAATACCAAGCCTCTCTCCCTCCACCTGCAGTTGAAGGGACCCGAGGGGTCCTCTGCCCTCAACACCGACTCCGCTCCGAGCGCCGGACACGCCGCCCGATACACGCACGGCAGCGGCCCGCCGCACGCCCCCGGCGGCCCCGCGCCGGCGCGGCGTGCGGCGGTTACAGCAGGCCGCCGTGGGTGAACGTCATGCCGACCGACCCGGAGTCATCCTTGACCGGGCGGCGCCAGCCGAGCACTGTGTCGGCCTTCGCGTTCGGCCAGCGCAGGTTGAGCAGCTCCCAGTGCCCGACGTGGTAGGCGTAGCCGGTCTCCGCCGGATACGGGTAGGTCGCCGGGTCGTGCACCCAGCCGACCAGCCGCTCGTAGGCCAGGCGCAGGGTCCGCCCGTTCGGCGACCGGTAGTAGAACAGGTCCAGCCCGTTCACGCGCATGATCTCCGCGGCCAGGGTCTGCGGGTGCAATGCGAAGCTGGTGTACCAGACACCGCGATAGCCCTGTGGATCGCCGGGGCGGTTCAGTTCCCGCGGCATCTGCCCGTCCGCCGCGATCTGGTTCGCGACGAAGTACTTCCAGCGCGTCGCCGCCTGGTCGAACTTCATCCGATCGCCCAGGTACGCGGCGGCTGCCACCTCCAGCAGCAGCCCCCAGTTGCCCCAGTTGTTCTCGTGACTGATGGTGCTCATCGCGAATGCCCTGGTGCGCAGGTAGGCGCCGAACTCCTGCTGCGTCGCCGCGGGAAACGCCGTCGAGGGGCGCAGCAGATCCGCGGCGACGATCATGAGCGGGAAGTTCACCGCGAACGCCAGGCTCGAGTCCTCCGCCGTGCTGTAACTCTGCACGCCCCGGATCCAGGTGGTGATCTGGCGGGCTGAGGCGACGGCGTAGCGTTCGTCGCCGCTCATCCGGTACGCCAGCGCCAGCCGGTACGCGGCATTTGCCTGGTCCCGTAGCTTGGCGACCATCTCGGCGCCCTTGGCAGCGTCGGGACCGTACGCCCACGGCACCATCCACGCCGAGGGGACGGCCGGTTCGCGGGTGAGGTTGGCGTCGGCCACGGCACGCAACGCATTCCACGCTGTGAAGGTCGGCGCGGTTTCGGCCGCCACGCGTTCCTTCAGAGCGGCGATCCGGCTCGGCGGGAACAGCACCGCCGTGCCGAACGCGGCGGAGAGCGGATACTCCATCTCGGCCGACGCCAGGAACGCGTTGCGGTCACAGGTGGCGCTGGTCATGTAATCGTTGAGCAAGCTGATCCGTACGGTGTGCCGGCCGGGCCCCACCGGGGTGCCGACGACATGCGCGCCGTACTGGCTGGTGTGCTCAATCCTGACGTCGCCGCGGACCGTGCCGTCCACGGTGACGCGCAGCGTCGGCCAGCCCTCGCAGTTGCTGGCGATCGCACCGAGGACCACCCGGCCGGAACCCTCGACGGTGGTCGTCGCGGCGCTGGTATTGCGAACCAGCGCCGCATGCTTCCCGGACGCGGGCATCGGCGTCCCAGTCGCAGGCTGGGCCGCGGCCGACTCCAGAACGAACGGGAAAACCGCCTCGGCGACGGCCCTGCCGGGCGCTGGCACGACGGTCACCAGGCCGACCAGGGTGGTCAGGGCGGCCGCCCCCGCGACGGCCGACCGCATCGATCTTGCTCGTTTCGACATACCCGGATGCTAGATGGATGAGTCCTGAATCCCGGGCAGCGGCGTGCAGCCGTATCGAAGTAGGGAAGGGTGTCGTTGTCGGCTCGTGACTGCTGACATCAACACCCACGACGTCGGCGAGGTAGCGGTGCAGTGAGGTCTTCGGGATGCCGCTCTTGGCGCCGATCGTGGCGAGGCTGTTGCCCTGCGCCTTGAGCAGCCGGGCATGCTCGATCGTCGCGGGTGGGTGCGCGACCGGTCGGCCGGCGTGGCAGGCGACGGCGCGGGCGTTGCGCGGCGCGTTCGGCGGTGAAAGGGGCTCCACCATGTGGTGTTGGGTACACCCCAACACCAAAGTCCCCACCAGCATCAAAGAATGTCGGAAAAGGGTCCGGCACGGCCACGCTCTGCTGTCGGTCTCGGTCGGCGTCCGCCGGGCCGTTCCACAGTCATGGAAGTGGAACCGCAGAATTACGCGCCCGTCGTGGTGCCGCGTTCCCCCGTGGCTGCCAGGTCCGCGAGCCGGTAGACCTTCGAGTCTCACGCCTTCCTGGCGGTGAGGGCGGTTCAGTGGTGCGTGGTCACGGGTGTCGGTGATGTGGTGCGGGGTCGCACGCTGCGCTCGGCGATGGCGATGGTGGCGCGGCGGGGGAGCAGTCGGGGCAGGCGGGTGACGAGGGTGTTGGCGCGTCCGTCGACGATGCTGGGGACGCCGCGGTCGAGGGCTTTCAGGGCGGTGGCGACGACTTGTTCGGGGGTGCGTCGTTTGCCGACGCTGGCCTCTTCGGCGCCGACGACGTCGAAGAACGGGGTTTCGGTGGCGCCGGGGCAGAGGGCGAGGACTCGTACTCCGGTGGGTTTGGCTTCGGCCCACAGGGCTTCGGTGAACGACAGCACGAACGCTTTGGTGGCGCCGTAGACGGCCATGTGGGGTAGGGGTTGGAACGCGGCGGTGCTGGCGATGTTGATGATCGTGCCGCGTCGGCGGGCGGTCATGGCGGGCAGGAAAACGGTGGTCAGGTCGACGACGGCGCTGACGTTGAGTTGCACCTGGTTGTGGACTCGGTGCGGGTCGGCGGCGGCGAGGTCGCCGTGGGTGGCGAAACCGGCGTTGTTGATCAGGATGTCGACGGTGTGGCCCAGGCGGGTGATCTGGTCGCTCAGGTCCGCGACGGCGTCGGGGCGGGTGAGGTCGGCCGGTAGTACGTCGACGCGGATGGCGTGCGCGGTACGCAGTTCGCCGGCGAGCGCGTCGAGTTTGTTCTTGCTGCGGGCTACGAGGATGAGGTGGGTGCCACGGGCGGCGAGGTCGCGGGCGAACGCGGCACCGATGCCGGTGCTGGCTCCGGTGATCAGGGCGGTCTGGTCGGTGAATGGCATGAAGGTGTGCCCTTTCTGGGTGAGGGGTGTCGCTGGTGTCGGCGCGGATGCGTCACGGGAGTGGTGCGGTCTCGGTCGGGCCGGGCGCGAACAAGGCGAACTCGATCAAGGCCAGCAGGGTGTGGGCTCGCTCGTGGAAGACCGTCGCCCGTTGACCTGGGTCGCTGCTCGTTTCCAGGGCGTTGGTGATGGTTTTGGGGCCGTCGAAGGCGCCGATGAGCACGGTGGCCAGGGCGTGCGGGTCCAGGCCGGCGCGTAGCGCTTTATCTGCACGACGGCACGCTGGGCTCACACGGCTGCGTCAACCTGCTGCCCGCCGACGGGGCCGCCATGTGGGATGCCCCTGCATATGGGCGCCACCGTGCACACGTTCGGCCGCTGGCCCGTACCTGAGACGACGCCAGGCCCAAGGAGAACAGGTCGGCCAGCAGCACGGCCCACTCCCGGTGGCGAAGAGGCCTGGGACTATGGCGGAGCAAGCCGGTATCCGTCGCCGTCGCGTCGTAGGTATCCGCCGATGGGCAGGTGGCTCGGCAGGAGCAGGGTGTCGGTGTCGGCGTACCGGTCGAGGACCGCGCGGCGGGTGGCGGTGGCCTGGATGGGGTCGATGCACAGCGCGGTGCTGATGTCGGGACGACGCAGTTGCAGTGGGTGGTGGATCAGGTCGCCGGCCAGCAGGGCCCGTCGGCCCTGGCTGGCAACTTCGACCAGGACGTGCCCGGGTGTGTGCCCGGGTGCGGGTACGAGCCGGACCTCCTCATCGACGTGGTGGTCGAGTGCGCACGGCCACAGTTGCCCCGTGGCTTGGACGGGCAGCACGCTGTCGGCGACGTGGACCGGGGGCGTGGTTGCGGTTGCGTGTTCGAGTTCGGGTCGGGTGACCAGGTACTGCGCGTTCGGAAAGGTGGGGCGCAGGTAGGTGCCGGTCAGCGTGGTGTTCCAGCCGATGTGGTCGTGGTGCAGGTGGGTGTTGATGACCGTGTCCACGTCGGCCGGTCCGATACCCGCGAGCTCCAGTGTGGACATCCAGCGGGAGTCCAGTCCTCGGCGGGGGTGTGGGCGGGCCGGTTTAGGGCCGCCGAGGCCGGTGTCGACCAGGATTACCCGGCCGGCGCCGAGGATCGCGAAGCCCTGTGAGGCCATGTGCAGGTAGGTGCCGGACGGGTCTGTGTTTGTGGGGCCGGCGACCGACAGCAGCGCGGTGAGCTGGTCGGGTGCCAGGTGCGGGTAGGTGGCCCTGGCGGGCAGCGCGGGTCCGACCGCCTCGATGATGGGGACGATCCGGCGCTGCCCGACCTGGATCGGGGCGGGTGGTGTGGTGGGTGTGGTGAGTCCGGGCATGGTCAGTGTCCGTGCGGGTTGAGGTTGTACAGCGCGGGGAGGCCCTTGATCTTCCCGGCGGTCAGCAGGTCGATGCCGGCGACCGCCGCCACATCCCCCGCCCGCGGCGGATAGGTCTTCACCAGGTCTCGACCCGAAATCACCGCAGTCACTTGGTGGTCCTCCTATCAGACGGTACGTTTCTTTCTGAACACGTGTCCAGAAGCTTCGCCGCGTGGGCATGGTGAAGACAAGAAGCAAAAGGGTCGGCCGGCGTCCATAACGAGACACCCGCCGGCCCGGCCGTCCAGGAACGAGGAGTGGCGATGGTCACCACACCGGACCGGCGGGTCCGGCGCACCCGCGCCGCCCTGCGTCACGCTCTGCTCGACCTGATGGCCGAGCGCGGCTACAACGCGGTGACCGTGCAGGACATCATTGACCGGGCCGACGTCGGCCGGTCCACGTTTTACAACCACTACACCGACAAGGACGATCTCCTCCGCGACGGCTTGGCCGACCTGCGCGCGATCGTCACGCAGCCGGCCACCGCAGCAACCGGTGCCGGCGATCGGCTTCGCTTCAGCCTGCCCCTGCTGCGCCACGTCTACCAGCAGCGACGACTGCTTCTGGCGCTGCTCGCCGGCGGCGGCCGCACACCCGTGCTGCGCCAGGTCGAAGGGGTGCTCACCGACATCGTGCGTGACGAGCTCACCGACATGCCTGGCGCCGACGCGAAGCGCATACCGATCGACGCGCAGACCCGGTACACCGTCGGCGCCTACCTGGCCCTCATGCAATGGTGGCTGACCAGCCAGCCACAGATGCCCCCGGAGGAGGCCGACCGGATCTTCCACACCCTCGTGGCACCAGGCCTCCGGGCCGGCCGGCACCCCCAGGCTCCGCCGACCGACGGCTCGGGCAGTCCGACGCGATAACGGCCACAGGTGTCGCCGGCGGTGGTGATCAGCACCTTCGTCGTTCCCGCCGCCGGTAGGAACCCGCGCAGTGCGGCCGGATCGCTGACGTTGTCGTACACCCGAGCGCAGGGCCACGTTGGGCGGCGCCGCAGGTCCCGGTGCTGTCGCGCACGCGGTGCGCCGCCGTGACCAGCGCTGAACTGCTGCCGGCCGCCGAGGGGGCCGGAACTGCGCTGAGCCCTCTTTCTCCGGTGGAGAGAGGGCTCAGCCGGTAGGGCTCGCGTCAGACGCGCTCAGTGACCGCTTTTGGCCCCTAATTAGTGGCACGTTCGTTGCCAACGCCCCCATCTCGCCGACGAGAAGCCCTACCGAACCGCCGTCCGGCGGCGACGGGTTGGGCTTTGGTTCTGGCCGCAGCCCCGCCGAGAACGACGAGCACCACCACCACCACCACCACCCGGCGCCGCCGCTGATCTCGCATCCCACGTTCCGGGATCACGGGAAACGGCGATGTGGTGCCCCCTACAACCTGCTCCCTTAAAGCGGCCGTCCAGGTACGGGCGGAACATGCCCGGCTGCTCAAGGGCCAAGGCGGGGTCGACGAGTGTGCCGCGCCAGTCTCAGAATGATCTGTGCATGAAGGGCGAGAGGAACGATCAACGATCCGTTCCGCGACGGTCACAGGGACCTCAGGCCGCGTAGGAGCGACGATCGCGGCAGCCCTTCATGCGGATGGCTTGTTCATCCGTGGGGTCGACCGAGCGCCAGGGCGATGGACCAGTCTGCTCGGGGATCTTCGAGACCCCGTGGTGCGCCGTGCCGCGCTCCGGCAGTCAGACCTCCTGGTCCACGCTGCTGCCCTGCATGCGCCGCACGTCGGCCGAGTCGATCCCCGAGAATTCCGGGCCGTCAACGTCGACGCCACCGAGGCGCTGCTCGAAGAAGCCGACCGGGTAGGTGTCCGGCAGATCGCCTACATCAGCAGCACCAGCGTTCACGGACATGCCCTGATCCCCGCCAAGCAGGCGGTATGGGTCGACGAGGCACTCGAGCCCCGTCCGCGCGACATCTACGACGAGACGAAACTGGCCGCCGAGCGGCTCGTCTCCTCGGCCGCGACGCCGGCGGTCACCTTACGCATCGCCCGCTGCTTCCCGAAGCCACTACCCGTGCTGGCAACTCACCTGCTGCACCGAGCCGTAGCGTTGGACGATGTCGCGACGGCGGCCGTGCGCATCGCCGAGCAACACGCCATAACCGGAACCTTCAACATCGCCGGACCGTACCCCTTCACCCGCGCGGACTGCTCGGCACTGCACCACGACGCGGCCGGCCTGATCGCGGCGCGGCTTCCCGAGGTCGCGTCCGCGTTCCGTGAGAGGAACTGGCCATTGCCTCGCACCCTCGACCGGGTCTACGACTCCCACGCCGCCGCGGAAGCCTTCGGCTACAGCCCAATTCACGGAATCCATCAGCTACTGCGCCTGGGCTGAAGCGAACGCCCTTAGCGCGTGTGCTGACGTCCTTTCGTCACTGTCCGTAGAGCGTCGGGATGTCGTGTCGGCCGGGCTGCCGGGCGATGCGTCGCCGGTACGTCTCATCAGCGAGGTAGCGGGCGGCGTAGACGGTGCGCCGCAGCCCCCGGACTCCTTGATCGTGCTGGTCAGCGCCTTCTACGCCGCTTCGAGGAGCACAGCTTCCTGACCACAAGCGCCGCGGTGGCGTGCCCGCCCTGCACGGACGCGGCGACCCGTAGCAGGTCATCCCACATCTCCGTGATCAGATCCAGGTTGAGCCGTCGGGTCAGCAGCGCCCCGGCGCGCGGGCATCGGAGGAGCTGATCCGCGAGTTGCTCGCGTACGGCCGGGAGTTCGTCCAGCCCCGCCCGTACACACTCGGCAACCCCGCCGCGGCCGCCGGCATGTCCCTCTCCGGCGTGCGCACCGCCTACGGCCACCGCGACGTCGACGCGGTCGCTGACGCCACCCGGCGCCAAGCCGCGCGAATAGCGTGCAACGGACCCCGCCCGGGCCCGCGACGACGGCGAGGCGCCGGCATGAACGGATCTGCGTGTATCTGCCGTCGCGGGCGAGTCGTCTGGTGCGGTCGGCTAGCGCCGTCCGAGTGCGCCGGGTGAGATCGTCAGGAGGGCTCGCAGGGTTTGCCCAGACTGGCGGCGATGTCGCCGAGTTTCGGCGCCAGCATGATTGCACTGTTCTCGATGCTCGCGACCTTGGGCGCCACCGCGCTTCACCCGAGCGCACCCAACCGCTCGGCCGCCGCCCACTCGTCGGGGCGCAGCGGGCGGTGGCCGATCGCCACGCCGCTGTCGTGGCTGCCCCACTGACCGGCCAGTACCAAGGTTGCGGACCGGCGCTTGGTTCGCTGTAACACTGCCCAGGCGCCGAAGTCGCTCTGTACTGACCACTCGATGTAACGCAGCGGACCGGCTTCCGCCGTAACCACGGTGCGGTACGGGTCGGGGGTGGTGGGTAGCAGCCAGTCCAGAGACCCGGCGTGCCGTGGCGGGAACTGCCGCGTCGCCGCGTCGACGCCGTGCACCGCGTGCACTCTCACCGACAGCAGGACGCTGTGCCCGTCCTGCGGACGAGCGGGGCCCAGGGGCTCACTCCCGATAAGGGCGATGCCGGGCAATTGGTCGGGGTGGTCCTCGACTCCGTTGAGCTGTGCCAAGGCCGGAGTGAACAAAGCCCACAGCAGGGCGTTCGGCGGCAACAGGAGCGGACCGCATACCCGAATGGTCGCTTCCTGGCCGCAGGCGGGGTGGCGGTCGACCAGCCCGCCGCGGTGCAGCCACTGCAACCGGCTCACACCGGTGCGCGCCGCCCAGGGCGGCGCCCCGGCAGTCGCCCAAGCCGGTTGAGGCGCGGCTCCGCAGGTAGGGCACGGCAGGACCAACGAATGCTGCATCAGTGCAGCGTCACACGCGGCGGCTGGCCGCGGAAGAAGCGGGTGAGTGGCCAGACCTGCCCGCCTGGGCTCCGATACGGTGACTACTGATCATGCGTTGTCAGGCCAGGAGGCGTGCCTGTGATGGGCGACCGCACGACGTCCGACCACGACGGCACTGCCCCGGACGGCGCACCTCGGGCGCCCGCCACGAGGCCGTGCGGCACCCGCGCACGCGTGGACGCGTTCGTGCGGCGCACTCAGACCGCCGACGCGGAGCCGACCCGCAACTCCGAGCAGCCCGACCCACCAGGCCGGCAAGACCGCGGCGAGCGGCGGCCCACACCACCACCTGGGCCAACGTCACCCTGAACACAGCAGCGGCGCGGGCCGGCACACCAGCGGCTGCACCGGCGGTGCAGGTCCTGAACGTCGATGCGACGTCCCCGTCAACAGTGTCGTCGGCCAAGAACGGTGGGGGGACTCGACCGCCTACGGCGCGGGCACTGGCGGCGCCTCGCCGCGCACGTAGCCGTTGACCTGGCCCGGTGGACGTGGGTACGTGCCACCACACGCGCCGCACCGCCGGTCGAGATGCCTGAGAGCGCGGCCCGACGCATTGTTCGAGCTGACCGATGCGGTGTTGTGCGCGGAGGGGCCCGTCAGGACGTGGATCGCAGGCCCGGAACCGACGTTGGGCGCGTTCACGGTCAAGGTCGCCGCGATCGTCACGTGCAGGTCGTCGAGGCGCGTGGCCGCACCGGACAGCGCGGTGAACGCGGTCGCCGGGAGACCCCGGCCATGACCTGCAAGATCAGCTCATCCCAGTTGATGCGCGGCAGCATGGCCTGCGGCTGTCGCATGCTCACGTGCGCGTCCGACGAGCCGCCCGGCCAGCACCGCGGCGATGGCGCGCGGGTGACAGGCGCTGTTGCCCTGATGCGGGTTGGGGGGCCTTGCGGCTCCTGGACGTCAGCGCGGGAGCGGTCACGTCGCGGGAAGGTGCCCGCGCGCAACGGGATGCCGATTGGCCACCAGCCTGCGATCCGAGGTCCAGCAGCGATGCGCGTCATCAGCCGTGCTGGCGCCGATCCGGGCTCAGTCCTGTCCCGGCGTGAGCCGGCGGCGGATGCCGCTGAAGTGCTCGGTCAGTGCCGCGACCGACTTCTCGACGTCGCCGGCGCATACCGCGTCGTAGACCCGGCGGTGGCGGGCGGCTATCTCGATGGGTGTCTCGTCAGCGTCGTCGAGTTCGGTGTGCAGAGCGTGGTAGACGTCCCAGAACGCTGACAGCAACTGAGTGACGAGGGGATTGTCGAGTGGTTCGTAGAGCAGCTCGTGGAACCGCTTGTCGGTGTCCGGGCTGACGCCGCCGGCTCTGGCTTCGGCCTCCATCTGGTCCATCACCTCGGCCAGCTGCGCGTCGGCCTCGCTGTTCTCGCCGCGCTGGCGGATGACCTGCTGGATCAGGCCGTGCTCCAGGACCTCGCGAATCTGCACGAGGTGCCGCAGGTCGTTGCGGCCCGCGTGCAGCGACATCAGGCCATGGAAGGTCAGCTCATCCACGAGCGAGACCAGAGACATGGTGCCGACGAACATGCCGAAGCCGTGGCGGATCTCGACGATGCCGACCGCCTGAAGCGCCTTGAGCGCCTCGCGCAGCGAGTTGCGGCTGACGTTGATCTCGTCGAGCAGGTCGAGCTCGGTGGGCATCGGGTCGCCCGCGTTCAAGCCACGTTCCAGGATCAGCCGCTTGATCTGCTGCTGCACCTCGTCGGTGCGGCTCGGCCGGCGGGGGAGGGCGGGCGGTGAGCTGCGCCGCTTCATCGCATCAGCTTTGCCGCTGCTGCCCCCGCGGAGCCGAATTGTCCCTGTTCCGGGTACGTCCGGCCGTCGGGTTGCTGATCCTGGCCGGTGGGGTGTGGCTGCGGCTGAGTCATGGCGGCTTGTCTCCGGATGCTCTTGACCATGGGGGGGCACGCTCTTAAGGTACCGCATACAAGCTACGTAGGACGTAGGACGTCCCCCGAATCACATGACTTTAGGGATCACGATGGATAGCAAGGGCGTATCACGTCGCAGCCTGCTGCAATATGCGGGCATTCTGGGCACCGCAAGCGCGATCACGGCGAGTCTGGGCGCCTGTGGCGACGGCGACTCCTCCTCCTCCTCCTCCTCCGGTGCCAAGACCATTGAGGCGACCCTCGCCTTCACGCTGTCCAGTGGCTTCGACCCGATGCTCGCCTCGAGTGCCGTCGCCACCACGGTGAACCAGCACGTCTTCGAGGCGCTGGTCGACCTCGACCCGATCACCCGCAAGCCGTACCCGGCCCTGGCCGCGGCGCTGCCCACCGCCAGCAGCGGCCTGACCTGGACGGCCACCCTGCGCGAGGGCGCGAAGTTCTCCGACGGCACCGCCGTCACCGCCGACGACGTCGCATGGTCGTTCACCCGGGCACTGGACCCGGCCAACGCCTCGCTGATGGCCAGCTTCATCACCTTCATCGACACGGTGACCGCCAAGGACTCGCGCACCGTCGAGTTCAAGCTCAAGAGCAGGTTCAGCCTCTTCGCGCAGCGCATCGCGGTCATCAAGATCGTGCCCAAGGCGAAGACCGGTGACGCTGCGGCGAGCAAGGCCTTCGACACCGCGCCGATCGGCTCCGGCCCGTTCACCCTGGTCAGCGCCAATGCCACGGCCGGCGTCGTGATGGCCGTGAACGCCAACTACAACGGCTTGCGGAAGGCCAAGGTCGAGAAGATCACGCTGCGCACCACGCCGGACAACACCGCGCGGCTCAACGACCTGCAGGGTGGCGCATCCCAGGCCATCGAGGCGGTGCCGTACCTCGACGTCAAGTCGGTCAGCAACGGCCGCAAGGTCGACGAGAAGCAGGCGTTCAATCAGATGTTCCTGATGTTCAATTGCGCCGCCGCGCCGTTCGACGACAAGCGGGTCCGCCAGGCGCTGCACTACGCCGTCGACACCCAGAAGCTGATCACCACGGCGCTGCAGGGTTACGCGACCCCGGCCACCAGCTACCTCGACGAGGGCAACGTCAGCTACCAGAAGGCGTCCACCGTCTACGGCTACGACCCGGCGAAGGCCCAGGCGCTGCTGGCCGCTGCGGGCGTCAGCAACCTGTCGTTCGAGCTTGTCACCACGGACGCCGCGTTCGTCAAGGACAGCGCGCCGGTGCTGATCGACGCGTGGAAGGCGATCGGGGTGACCGCCACCCTCAACACCAACCCGTCGTCAGCCGTGTACGGCACCATCGTGCCCGGCGCGGGCTTCCGGGTGCTCGCCGCCAGCGGCGACCCGACAGTCTTCGGCCCGGATGTGGATCTGCTGCTGCGCTGGTTCTACACCAACGAGACCTGGACCAAGAACCGACACCGCTGGGCCGGCACGCCGGCGGCGACCGAGTGCGCGAAGCTCATCGAGGACGCCGCGAAGGCCTCCGGCGCCGAGCAGACGACGCTGTGGAAGAAGGCCCTCGACCTGATCGCCGACGAGGTGCCGCTCTACCCGGTCTTCCACGCCAAGATGATCACCGGTTACGACCCGGCCAAGGTCAAGGACTTCGCCGGCGCGGCGACCACCGGCCTCTACTTCCTCGGCTCCTCGCGCGGCTGAGCTTTCGTGACCCCACGCGTAAGCGGTGTGGCCGCCCTCGGGCGGCCGCGCCCTGACACGGAAAGGAGCATCAGGTGGACGCCTTCCTCGGCATCATCCTGCGCCGGCTCGCGGCGCTGATCCCGCTGATGCTCGGCATCATCCTGTTCATCTTCCTGGTGATGGCCCTGTCGCCGAACGATGCCGCGCTGTCGGTGCTCGGAGAACAGGCCACCCCGGAGCAGATCGCCGCGTTCAACGCGGCCAATGGCCTCGACCGGCCGCTGCTGATCCGCTACGTCGACTACCTGTGGGCGCTGCTGCAGGGCGACCTGGGCCAGACGTTCTCGCTCGCCGCGCCCATCAGCGGCATCATCGGCGACGCGCTGCCGGTCACTCTTCAGCTCACCGCCCTCGGCGTCGGCCTGGCCGTGCTGCTGGCCCTGACGCTGGGCCTCACCGGCGCGCTCTTCCGCGACCGCTGGCCTGACCAGGTCACCCGGCTGCTGTCGATGGCCGGTATCTCGATCCCGTCGTTCTGGCTGGCGATCCTGCTGATCCAGCAGCTGTCCACGATCGGCGGCGGGTCGCTGCCCAGTGGCCACTACGTCGCACCGTCGGAGTCGATCGGCGGTTGGCTGCAGCACCTGATCCTGCCGGCGATCGCGCTCGCCGTGCCGACCGGCTGCGCCCTGGCCCGGGTGGTGCGAACCTCGATGGTGGAGGAGTTGGACCGCGACTACGTGCGTACCGCCATCGGCGCCGGCCTGCCGCCGGTGGTCGTGGTCGGCCGCAACGTGCTGCGCAACGCCTTGCTGACCCCGCTGACCGTGCTCGGCCTGCAGGTGGGCTACCTGATCGGCGGCGCGGTGATCATCGAGGCGATCTTCACGCTACCCGGCATGGGCACCCAGATCATGAGCGCCGTCCAGCAGAACGACATCGGCCTGGCCCGCGGTCTGGTCATCACCATCGCGCTGGGCTTCGTCGTCGTGAACCTCGTGGTCGACCTGCTGTACCTGGCGGCCAACCCGCGCATGCGAGGAGCCCACTGATGCTTACCGGATTGCGGCGCCTGCCGCTCATCGCCAAGATATGCCTCGGCTTGCTGCTGCTGGTCGTCGCGAGCGCGATCGCCGCGCCCTGGCTGATCCGGCACGACCCCACCCAGGTCGCGCTCGCCGCGCCGTCGACCGGACCGAACGGCAACCACTGGTTCGGCGTCGACCGGCTCGGCCGCGACATCTACTCCCGGCTGGTCGCCGGCACCCCGCGCTCGCTGATCGTCGGCTTCGGCTCCGCCGGCCTGGCCCTGCTGATCGGCACGGTGCTCGGTGCGATCGCGGCGACCAGCCGGCGCGCCGTCGACGAGATCGTCATGCGGGTCCTCGACGTGATCATGGCGTTCCCGACCATCGTGCTCGCCGCGATCCTGGTTGTGGCGTACGGCAACGACAGCATCACGGTGCTGGTCGGCGCGATCGGGTTCGTGATGATCCCGCAGATCGCCCGGCTAGTGCGCGCCAACGTGGCCGCGCAGTACCAGGAGGACTACGTCGCGGCGGAGCGAGTGATCGGCGCCGGGCGCCGGCACATCCTGGTGCGGCACGTAACCCGTAACTGCGCCGCTCCGATCCTGGTCTACGCCACCGTCATGGTCGCCAACGCAATCGTCTTCGAGGCGTCGCTGTCGTTCATCGGCGGCGGCCTGCAGCCGGAGGCCGGCGCGTCGTCATGGGGCAGCGTCATCGCGTACGGTCAGCAGCTGCTGGCCAGCGGCGGCTGGTGGGCCACCTTCTTCCCCGGCCTGCTGATCCTGGTCACCGTGCTGTGCCTGAACATTCTGGCCGAGGGCATCTCGGACGCCTGGGCGGCCCCGGCCGCACGCCGGCGCTCCGGAGCCGGCCCGGCCGCGACCGAGTTCACCGACGTCGAGCGGGAGACCCCGGTCGCGCTGCCCGGCCTGGCCCAGGCGGCGAGACGGTTAGCGTTGCAGGCCCGGCCAGCGGTCACCGGCGCGCCGGTGCTGTCGGTCCGCGACTTGCGCGTCGGGTTCCCCGGCAGCCACCGCGGCGTGGACATCGTCGACGGGGTCAGCTTCGAGGTCCGGCCCGGCGAGGTGCTCGGTCTGATCGGTGAGTCCGGTTGCGGCAAGTCGCTGACCGCGCTGACCGTGATGGGCCTGCAGCCGCGCGGCGCCCGTACCAGCGGCACCATCTGTTTCGACGGCACCGACCTGCTGACCCTCGGTGCTGGGCAGCGCCGTCAGCTGATGGGCCGGCGCATCGCGATGATCTATCAGGACGCGCTGTCGGCGCTCAACCCGTCGATGACCGTGCGGGCCCAGCTCAAGCAGATCATCAAGCGCGGCGGCACCCGTACCGCCGAGGAGCTGATGAACCTCGTCGGCCTCGATGCGCGCCGGACCCTGTCGTCGTATCCGCACGAGTTGTCCGGCGGGCAGCGCCAGCGTGTCGTCATCGCGATGGCGCTGGCCCGCGACCCGCAACTCGTGGTCGCCGACGAACCCACCACAGCCCTCGACGTCACCGTCCAGGCCCAGGTCATCGAACTGCTGCTGCGGCTGCGCGCCGAACTCGGTTTCGCCCTGATCCTGGTCTCGCACGACCTGGCCCTGGTCAGCGACGTCTGCGACCGGATCGCGGTGATGTACGGCGGGCACATCGTCGAACAGGGCGCCACCGCCGGGGTGCTGGCCGCACCCACCCATCACTACACCCGCGGGCTGCTCGGCTCGGTGCTGTCGCTGGAGGCGCAGGTGCCCCGGCTCGTGCAGATTCGCGGCACCGTGCCGTCACCGGCCGACTTCCCGGCCGGCTGCCGGTTCGCCGACCGCTGCCCGCGGGCCACCCAGATCTGCATCGACGACCGGCCGCCGCTGGCCGAGGTCAACGGGCACCTGGCCGCCTGTCATCACCCGGCACAGGTCGAAGAGGTCGAGAAGGTTGGCGTCCATGACTGATGCACTGGCTGACCTGAGCGAGGTCAGCGTCGAATTCCGCGCCCCCGGGGGGTCGGTACTCAACCGTGCCCGGGTGCACGCCCTGACCAAGGCCGACGTCAGCGTCGCGCCGGGGGAGACCCTCGGCGTGGTCGGCGAGTCCGGCTGCGGCAAGTCGACACTGGTCAAGGTCCTGGTCGGCCTGCAGCAGCCGACCGCAGGCACGGTCCGCCTCGGCGGACGCGACATCTGGGCGATGAAGACCGCCGAGCGGCGCCGGCACATCGGCCGGCTCGTCGGGATGGTCTTCCAGGACCCGGCCACATCCCTGAACCGCCGTCTCAGCGTCGAGCAGATCATCGGCGACCCGCTCGACGTACAGAAATGGCGCACACCGGTGGAACGCCGCGCCCGCGTCGGCGAGCTGATGGAACTGGTCGGGCTGCCCGGCTCGGCCCGCGACGCGCTGCCCAGCCAGATGTCCGGCGGCCAGCGGCAACGCGTCGCCATCGCCCGGGCCCTGGCCCTGGAACCGCCGCTGCTGATCGCCGACGAACCCACCTCGGCGCTCGACGTATCGGTCCGCGCCCAGATCCTCAACCTGCTGCTCGACCTGCGCGAACGCCTCGGCCTGGCGATGGTGTTCGTCTCGCACGACCTGCAGACCGTGCGCCGGGTCTCCAACCGCATCGTCACCATGTACCTCGGCCGCGTCGTCGAGGAGCTGCCCGCCGCCCGGGTCCGCGACGGCCGGCACCCGTACACCCAGGCGCTGTTCTCCGCCGCACCCGGCCTGCTCCACCCGATGCGGGCCATCCCGCTGACCGGGCCGGTCCCGTCGGCGGTGAACCCGCCGTCCGGGTGCCCGTTCCGCACCCGCTGCTGGCGGGCCACCGAGCTCTGTGCCACCGAGATGCCGCCGTACGCCACCGAGAACGACCGCCGGTATCGCTGCTTCCACCCCGTCACCGACCCCGCAGATCTGCCCCGCCCCGTCGCGGACCCTGTACAGGAGCTCAATTCATGACCGCCATCACCACCGTCCCGCTCACCTCGCCGGCCGGTGCCGCTGCCCCGTCGCTGACCGGGGTGGTGCCGCCGGTGTGCACCCCGCTGACCCCCGACTTCGAGGTTGACGTCGCCTCGCTGCTGCGCCTGGTCGACTTCCAGATCACCGGCGGCGTCAACGGGCTGTTCATCCTCGGCTCCTCCAGCGAGGTCGCCTTCCTGCCCGACCGCCACCGACAGACCGTGATCGACACGGTGCTCGGGCACGTCGGCGGACAGGTTCCGGTGCTGATCGGCGTCATCGACATGACCACCATGCGGGTCCTCGACCACGCCCACCGGGCAGTCCGCGACGGCTGCGCCGGCATCGTGGCCACCGCGCCGTTCTACACCCGCACCCACCCCACCGAGATCGAGCTGCACCTGCGCCGCATCGCCGAGCAGTGCGAGGCCCCGCTGTACGCCTACGACCTGCCGGTCTCGGTACACAGCCACCTCGACCATGACATGCTGCTGCGCCTGGCCGCCGACGGGGTGCTCGCCGGGCTCAAGGACTCCACCGGCGACGACGCGGGCCTGCGGGACCTGATCGTGGCGCGCAACGACGCCGGGCTGACCGGGTTCAGCGTCCTCACCGGCTCCGAGCTGACCGTGGACAGCGCGCTGCGGATGGGCGCCGACGGTGTGGTGCCAGGGCTCGGCAACGTCGACCCGCACGGCTACGCCACCCTTTACGCCCACGCTCGCGCCGGCGACTGGGAGCGGGCCGGCCGCGAGCAGGAGCGACTGCTGCGCCTGATGCGCATCGTCCGGGCCGCCCCGGCGTCGCGGATGGGCCGTGGTTCGTCGGCGCTCGGCGCGTTCAAGACCGCCCTGCAGCTGCGTGGGGTCATCGAGCACGCCGTCACCGCGCCGCCGCAGATCGGGCTGGACGCCGCCGAGACCGAGTACGTACGACAGATCCTGATCACGGCGGGCCTGCTGTGAGTATGGTCGCCGCTGTCGACATCGGCGGCACCAAGATCGCCGCGGCGCTGGTCGACGACACCGGCGTGATCCGCGACCGGATCCGGGTGGACACCCCGCATGGCGCCCCGGCCATCCTGTGCGTGGTTGCCGAACTCGTCGCCGACCTCCGCCAACGTGCCGACCAGGGCGGCGAGAGGGTCCGGGCGGTCGGCGTCGGCGCGCCCGGCGTGGTCGACAGCAGCACCGGAGTGGTGCGCTCGGCCACTCAGACTCTGCCCGGTTGGGCGGGCACGCCGATCCGCGACGAGCTGTCGCGGATGCTGCAGCTGCCCGTCGCGGTCGCCAACGACGTGCGCGCCGCCGCGGTCGGCGCGGTCCTCGACCCGGCGCTGCGCGACTGCCAGCAGGTGCTGCACGTCTCCGTCGGCACCGGTGTCGGCGGCGCCCTGATCCGCCACGGGCGCCCGGTGACCGGACCGCACGCGGTGACCGGGGAGGTCGCCCACCTGCTGGTGCCCGGCCAGGGCGCCCTGGCGTGCGGCTGCGGCCGCTACGACCACCTGGAAGCGGTTGCGGCTGGACCGGCCATCGCCGCCGCCTACGCCCGGGCCACCAACCGCCCAGTGCGCCCACTCACCGACGTCACCGCGCTGATGCGCGCCGGCAATCAGGACGCCCGCACGGTCATCCACGCCGCCGCGCACATGCTCGGCCGGGCCCTGGCCGGGCTGGTCGCCGCGATCGACGCGGACGCGGTGACCCTCGGCGGCGGAGTCGTGCACGGCATCCCGGAGTTCACCGCAACCGTCGCCGCGGCCTTCCACACCGAGGCGCTGCCTCCGCTGCGGACCCTGCCGGTGCTGGTACCGGCGACCGCCGCCGACGCGCCCCTGCTGGGCGCGGCACACCTGGCCCGGCAGATCGGCCAGGAGGTCCCGTCGTGACCCTCGACGAATTCGTGCGGGTCGTAGGCGGTGGCCTGATCGCCTCCTGCCAGGCCGGGACCGGCCACCCACTGCGCGACTCGCCCACCATCGCCCGGATGGCCCGCGCCGCCGTGCTCGGCGGCGCCACCGCCATCAGGTGCGGGGGAGTGGGCGGTGTCCCCGACATCCAGGAGGTCGCCTCCGCCGTCGAGGTGCCGATCATCGGGCTCACCAAACGCGGCATCGCCGGCGTCTTCATCACCCCCACCGCCGACGACGCGCTGCAGGTACTCGCCGCCGGCGCGGCCGTGGTGGCCACCGACGGCACCCGGCGACGCCGGCCGGACGGCACGCCACTGCTGCACACCGTCGAGGCGGTGCAGGCGGCGGGTGGCCTCGTCATGGCCGACGTCGCCACTGTGGACGACGGTATCGCCGCCGCCGCCGCCGGAGCCGACATGATCGCGACCACCCTGTCCGGCTACACCGCGGACAGCCCTCAAGGCCCCGGACCCGACCTGGACCTGGTGGCCGCGCTGAGCCGGGCCCTGCCGTCCACGGTGATCGTCGCCGAAGGCCGGTACCACCGGCCGGAGCAGGTCCGGGCCGCCCTGGACGCCGGGGCCACCGCGGTGGTGGTCGGCACCGCGATCACCGACCCGGCCTGGATCGCCGGCAGCTTCGCCGCGCACACCGATCGGCCCCGCAGGGGCTGACCCAATCCCCGGCCGGTGCCGTCACCCCCTACGCGGCAGCGGCCGGCTCGGCGGAACACCCTTTCGCCGCACCCCCGTCCCTACCGGCGTTCCACGAAGGAGTGGCATGCGTCTTCGGAGTACCCTGCTCACCTTGCTCCTCGCCACCACAGCCACCGTCGTCGGCCTTGCCACGGCCGGCCCCGCTCAGGCCGCCCCCGCGGTCAGCGCCACCACCGCAGCCGACTGCACCACCAGCCGGCTGAACCTGACGCTCACCAACAGTGGCCCCAGCACCGAGACGTTCACCGTCACCTGGGCCGGGCGCACCGGCTCACCCTGGACCCGCACGGTCGCCGCCGGCGCCAGCAGCACCCTCTACTGGACGTTAAACCCCAGCACCGCGTACTCCATCACCACCACGACGGTCAGCGGATTCAGCACCACCCGCAGTGGACTCTTCGGCTGCGGTACCGGTATGTCCGCGCTGGTCAGCTACGACTGCACGCAGGGCAGGCTGCAGCTGGTCCTGGAGAACCGCACCACGGTCAGCCGGGCCTTCACCGTCGCCTGGCCGGGCCGGGTCAACTCGCCGTGGGTTACCACCGTGGCTGCCGGTGGCAACTACACGCACTACTGGACCGTGCCCACCGGCACCGTCTACACGCTGCGCACCACCGCCGACGGCTTCGACGACACCGCCACCGGCACCACCGGCTGCCGGCTCGCCGCCGGCACCCCGCAGATGACGACCACCACGCTGATGACCACCAGCACCGTCATCAAGGGCCTTAACGGCACCGACGCAACGGCCCGATCGGTACGCATCCCCGCGATGGCCGTCACCAACAACGGCACCGTGCTGGCCGTGGCCGACGCCCGCGTCGACGGCGCGTACGACCTCGGCGGCGGCACCAACAACATCCAGATGGCGATGACCCGCAGCACCGACGGCGGCGTCACCTGGCAGCAGCCCTACGTCGTACGCCGCCCCGCCACCACCAGCGAGGGCGAAGGCGACGCCAGCTTCCTCGTCGACCGCACCACCGGAACCGTCTTCCTGATCTACAACTACTCGCCGCGGCCCGGGGTCGGCTTCTACTCCGCCGGCACCGGTTCCAACTCGCCGACCGACACCGGCAGCCTGCACGTGCGCTACATCAAGAGCAGCGACAACGGCGCCACCTGGAGCGTCCCGGTCGACCTCAACCCGTCGGTGAAGAACCCGGCCTGGCAGCAGCTGTTCGCCTCCTCCGGCCACGGCATCCAGCTCAGCAACGGCCGGCTCGTGCAACCGATCGTTTACCGCGACTCCGCCGGCACTACCCACGCCGCCAACATCTACAGCGATGACCACGGTGCTACCTGGCGCAGCGGCGGCTCAGCCGGCACCAACGTCAACGAGAGCAAGGCTGTCGAACGCAGCACCGGCGCCGTCGTGCAGGACATGCGGCACAACAGCAACCGGAACCGCTACTTCGCCACCTCGTCCGACGGCGGCAACACCTTCGGCGCGGCGACCGCGAACACCACCCTGATCGACCCCCTCTGCAACGCCGACCAGCTCTCCTACTTGCGCCCGGTAGCCGGCGCGCCGGCGCGCACCGCGACCATGCTGTTCAGCAACAACGCGAGCTCGTCGGCACGTAGCAACCTCACCGTCCGGCTCTCCACCGACGACGGCGCCACCTGGCCGGCCCGCGCGTTGATCAAGCCCGGCGCCGCCGGGTACTCGACGATGGCGGTGCTCGGTGACGGGACCGCCGCCAACCTGTACGAGGTCGGTGGCACCGGCGGCATCTACTTCACCCGCTTCGGTCTCGGCTGGCTGCGCGCCGCCTGACCGACCCGATCACAGGCCCGGCCGTGCCGGCAACGATGCCGGACCGGCCGGGCCTGTCCCACCCCGGAGCAGACATGCGTCAGCGTCCCCTCATCGACCCCGACATGCTGCCAGCCCTCGACGCGCGCCTCGCGGCCTTCCCCGGCGGCTTCAACGCCATCGCGGACATCATCGAACGCCGCGCCACCATCAACGCCCTGAAAGCGGCCGAACCCGCTACCGGCAACCCGCGCGTAATCCAGCAGGACCTGACGGTGCAAGGCTCGCATCTCTCGGTACGCGTCTACCGCCCCGCCACCGCGACCACCAGCCTGCCCGGCATCTACTACATCCACGGCGGCGGCATGATCCTCGGAACCGTCGCCGGTGAAGACGCCGCTGCCGCCCTGCTCTGCGAACAAGTCCAGGCCGTCGTCGTCTCGGTCGAGTACCGGCTGGCGCCCGAGCACCCGTACCCCGCCGCGTTGGAAGACTGCTACGCGGGGCTCGTCTGGACGTACGACAACGCTGCCGAAGTCGGCATCGCCCGCGATCGGCTGGCCATCTACGGCGCCAGCGCCGGTGGAGGGCTGACCATCGCGACCGCGCTCGCCGCCCGCGACCGGGGCGGGCCGCCGCTGCGCTTGATGATGCCGATCTACCCGATGGTCGACGACCGCCACGAGACACCCTCCAGCCACGAGATCACCGACATCGGCATCTGGGACCGCGCCGCCAGCGTAGAAGCCTGGAACTGCTACCTCGCCGGCCAGCCCGCCGACCGATACGCGGCTCCGGCACGCGAAGATAACCTCTCCGCTCTGCCGCCGGCCTTCATCGACGTCGGTACCGTCGACCTGTTCCGCGACGAGGACATCGCCTTCGCCCAGCGGCTCCTACAGGCCGGTGTCCCCACCGAGCTGCACGTCCACCCCGGCGCCTACCACGGCGCGGAGTCGCTAGCCCCGGACGCGGAGCTCTCCCAGCGAATCTGGGCACTGCGCGTCAACGCGCTCAAGCGCGCACTCACTGGCCCGGCAGTGGTATCTGCCCGCGCCGTAGACGGATGACCGGGACCGTTGCCGGGCCGCCGGGATCCCGGAGAAGGTCGGCTGGTCGTGCGTAGCGTTTGATAGTTGTTCAAGGACAGGTGAGCCGGCGGGCGCATTCGAGCAGGCCGACGCCTCACACTGCAAGACTGTGGCGATCGATGCCGCCGTGGATACCTCTGTAGTCGTTACAGCCCACGGTCGATCACCGACGCCGGGGCCCGCGCCGGTGCTTCTACCGGTTTGGTGTCGCTGTTTGTGCGCCGGGCCGCGGCGACTTTGTGCAGCAGGTCGTAGGCGGTGAAGGGCTTTTCGAGGAAGGTGATGTCCTCGTCGAGGATGGGGGTTTTGCCGAGCAGGCCGTTGCTGTAGCCGGACATGTACACCACGGGCAGCTGCGGGTCGTGCTCGTGCAGGATTTCGGCGAGCCGGGGCCCGGACATCTCCGGCATGATCACGTCGGTGAGTAGCAGGTCGCAGCCGTGCTGGTCGTACACTGCCAGGGCTTCGGGGCCGCTGGCGGCGACGAGGACGTGGTATCCGCCGTTGCCGACGATGCGGGCTACGACGCGGGCGAGGGCGGGTTCGTCTTCCACGATCAGCACGGTGCTTCCGTCGCCGGGTGGCGGCGCCTGCTGGGTGGTGACCGTGTCGGTCGTGGTGGCGGCGGCGGCGACCAGGGGTAGGTAGATGCGGAAGGTGGTGCCGATGTCGATCTCGGAGTAGACGTTGATGCTGCCGCCGGCTTCGGTGACGATGCCGTAGACGGTGGCCAGGCCGAGTCCGGTGCCCTTGCCCTGGGGTTTGGTGGTGTAGAACGGCTCGAAGATCCGGGCGGCGGTGTCGGCGGACATGCCGTGGCCGGTGTCGCTGACCAGCAGCCGGGCGTAGGTGCCGGCGGGCAGCGGGGGCTGCATGTTCACCTCGTCGCCGTCGAGGACGGCGGTGTTGGCTTCCAGCACTATCGTGCCGCCTTCGGGCATGGCGTCGCGGGCGTTGATGGCCAGGTTGAGCAGGATCTGCTGGATTTGCCCGGGGTCGGCGTGCACGACCAGCGGCTGCCCGGCGGGCAGGGCCAGCAGGGTGATGTGCTCACCGATGGTGCGTTGCAGCATGGCGTGGACTTCGGCGATCGAGGCGTTCAGGTCGATGTCCTGCGGCTGGATGGCGTCCCCGCGGGTGAAAATGAGCAACTGGCGGGTCAGGTTGCTGGCCCGGTCGACTGCGGTGCGGGCCTGCTTCAGGTCGGCCTGCACCTGTGGTTTGTCGCCGGTCTCCTCGATCGCGAAGTCGGTGTAGTTCCCGATGATCGCCAGGATGTTGTTGAAACCGTGCGCCACCCCGCCGGCGAGTTTGCCCAGGCTCTCCATCCGCTGGGCCTTGTTGCTGCGTTCCCCAACGGCACGCTGGTATTCGGCGGCCTCCTTGGCCGCGGTGATGTCGCGGGCGATCGCCGACACCCCGATCACCGCGCCGGCCTCGTCCGTGATCGGGGTGATGGTCAAGGCGAGATCGACCGGGGTGCCGTCCTTGCGCAGCCGCCGCGCCTCGTACGACCGGCGGCCGTCACCGCTGCGGATGCTGGCCAGCACGGTGTTCTGGTGCTCGGCTCCGTGCTGGTCGGCGAGCATGGTGGCGGGCCGGCCGAGCATTTCTGCGGCGGTGTAGCCGAAGATCTTCTCGGCGCCGTGGTTCCAGGCAGTGATCAGCCCCTCGGGGGTGAGACCGACGATCGCGTCGTCGCTGTGCTCCACCACGGTGGCCAAGGTGGCCCGCTGGGCTTCGGCGAGATCGCGGACGGCGCGTTCGCGGGCGGCCGCCTCGTCCAGGCGGTGCTGACCCCATGGGTCGACGTAGATGCCACCGGGGCCGAGCAGGACCCCGTAGCCGCGGCGCAGGGTCCAGTAGTAGACGCCGATCGCGGCTGTGGTGGCGTCCCACAGCGCTGAGGTCCACGACCAGCCGACCGCGTTGCCGGCCATGTGATGTGCCGCCGGGCCGCGGATGATCGTCTGGTAGGCCATGATCGCGTGCAGGGCGTGCCCGACCGCGCAGCTGAAGAAGATCATCGAGGTGGCCACGGCCAGTTTGTTGGTGCGCAGCTGCCCGGCCCGGGAGACCGGCACGAGGATCGCCACCGTGATCGACGCGTAGGCGAAGGTGATCACGATATTCGCCAGCAAGAATGTCTGCTCCGGCATGCTTGCTACTTCGGCTGCGAACTGCGGATCCTGAGCGGTGCCAATCAGGAGCAATGTGGCCAGGCTGCGCCGGTGGTGTGGCAGGACCGTCGGCCGGAGGTCACGGCGGCGAGGCGGCGGTGTCGAGTAGTCGTTGCAGGTCTTGGGCGGCTCGGTAGATGACGTGCAGGTGGCGGGCATGGTGTCGTCGTCGTGCAGGATCTCGGCCCAGCCGAGGATCTTGGCGACGGGGTGACGTAAGTGGTGCGACAGTTCCGCTGGTGGTGGCCGGTGCCGGCGTCGCCCCACAGCATGCCCAGGAGGGGTAGGGCCGGCGTGGATGTCTGCAGGCCTGTGGGCGGGGGAAGCCGTGCATCCTGGTGAGGCTCTGCCGGCACATGCCGCACAGCGGCAGGTGGTTCTGGCCGTCGACGGGTTCGGCGGGACGCAGGCACGCCACCTGTGTGCTCGGGTCCACCATGACGCAGCAGTCGATTTGGGCTGCGGTGAAGTCGTCGAAGACCAGGCCGTGGCCGCCCAGCAGGCCGGTGAGCTGGGGGCGGGGCAGTCACCTGCCCAGACGCGGTCGCGGCACAGCCGGTAGCAGCCGTCCTGGCCGTCGGCGTGCGGGATCAGCGCCAGCCGCCAGCCGCCGGCGTGAGTGAGTAGCTGTCTCGCAACCTGTTTCCGCAGCTAGTGCGAGTATTGGCCTGCCGAGCTTCATCTCTGCCGTTCGTAGCACCGTCACGGTAACGCCGATCCGAACGCCGAATTGCGGAGGTGACCGCACCGTCCGCGCGCAGCGGTCGTCACCGAGCATGCGCGTTGGCCGCAGGGCTGGTCAGTCGGCCACTATGACGCAGCGGCGGCTGCGGCAATGGCCGCATACTTGCGGTCTGGGCCTTCCGGAAACTGCTGCCTAAGACGTTGAAGTTCGGTGAAACCGGCTTCTCTCAGGCGAGCGGAGAACTCGTCTACAGGCCAGCGGTATGCCGTGTGGACCTTGTGATCGAACGCGGCCACCTCGTCGTCGCTGTCAAAGAAGCCGATTACTAGCTTCCCGGAAGGGGTCAGCAGCCGGCGGAACTGGGTTAGTACACCGTCCAGCTCCGATGGCGGGATGTGAATGGTTGAATACCAGGAGAGGATGCCGGCCACCGAATGGGCGGGAAGGTCCAGGTCGGTCATCTCTCCGAGCTGGAACTTTGGCCCGGGAAAGTTGGTCCGGGCGTAGTCGATGAACTCGGGGACCAAGTCGACGCCGGTCACGTCGGCGCCGAGCGAATACAGGTAGGCGCTCCAATGCCCGGGGCCGCAACCGAGATCAAGTACCGTTCCGTCCAGGCCGACAAGGTGACCTCGGACGAGGGCCGTGTCGTCCGCGTGGGCCTGCCAGTCACCATCGAACAAGGCGATGTACTGCTCTGACTTGTACGAGTAGGCGTCACGGACCGGATGGTTTTTCACGGCGTCACTCTAGAGTCAGTCCGAACAGAAATGCGGGCCTGCATGATGGCGAGCTGGATCAGGCAGCGATGGGCTTAGGTACTGCGGCTCGTCGAGCGTCCGCGCGGGTGATTCGGCGGGTCATCAGGGTGATGTTCGCCCAGGTGATGTGCACTTCGGAGTGCTCGGGCAAGCGTTCGTAGTCGCGGGCGTTGCGGCGGGCGCGCATCAGCCAGGAGAGTGACCGTTCCACGATCCACCGGTGGGGCAGCACCTTGAACCCGACCTGATTCGGTGGCTTCTTCACCACCTTGAACGTGAGGTCGAGGTCGTTGCGGGCCCAGTCGGCCAGACCGGTGTAGGCATTGTCGCCCCACATCAGGGTCAGCTCCGGGTTCCGCTCGCGCAGCTCGGGCAGCAGTTCCCGGGCGGCGTCGCGGTCGGTGACGTCTGCCGCAGTCACCTTCACCGTCATGAGCAGGCCTTTGGTGTCCACGATCACATCGATAGTCACGGACACGGCTCCGCGGGCTTCGGCATGCCGAAGCGTCACCTACCCGGGCGCCGGATGACACTGGGTCACAGCCGTCGGCTCGGCGGCGGGGCCCTACGAACGCGCTCACCTGCCGAAGTAAGTGCGTGGCAGTGCAGGCGTGGCAGGGAACTATGTGGGCTGGTGCAGCCGATCCAGGGCGGCGTATTGAGCGGAGGTGAGGTGGAGTTCCCCGGCAGCGAGGTTCTCCTCCACGTGCTCCACCCGGGCGGTGCCGGGGATCGGCAGCATGACCGGCGAGCGGCTGAGGAGCCAGGCGAGGAGGACCTGGGTGGGAGTGGCGCCCACCTCGGACGCCACGGCGGCGATCCCCGCCAGTTCCCCTGATGTGCCGGCCGCGACAGGCCGCCACGGCAGAAAGGCGATCCCGGCATGCTCGCAGGCGAGGAGCACAGGCTCATGCTCGCGGTCGAGCACGTTGTACCGGTTCTGCACGCTCGCCACATCGACGATCTGCCGCGCCTGGTCGAGTTCGGCAACGGTGACCTCGGACAGTCCAACTCGGCCGATCTTGCCCTCAGTCCTCATGTCCCGCAGCGTGCCCAGCTGATCCGCGAGCGGTGTTTCCGGGTCGATCCGGTGCAACTGGAGCAGCTCGATCCGCTCGACGCGCAGTCGGCGTAGCGCCTGCTCGACCTGCGTGCGGAGGACATCCGGCCGCCCGTCCAGTTTCCATTCGCCGTGCGGGCCCGATCGCGCGACACCGACCTTGGTGGTGATGACCAGCCCGTCCGGATAGGGGTACAGAGCCTCGGCGAGAAGCTCCTCGTTGGCTCCCCCGCCATACAGGTAGGCGGTGTCGATCAGCGTGACGCCCAGCTCGACGACTCGCCGGGCCACCGCCAAAGACGACTCGCGGGCAGGACCCGCCTCGGTGGACAGGTGCATGGCCCCGAAGCCGAGTCGCCGCACCTCCAGATCTCCGCCGATACGGAACCCCTTCGATGTCATTCAGCTCCCCCCGTTGAAGGCGCAACGCTAGCAACGCAATCCGTTCGTGTCTGTCCCCGCATCGAGGCCGCGAGAGGAGTAAGAGTGCACTGATCTGCCGCAGAGAACGCGCGCTGGGTCCCCGTCGTAGCCCGCGCGCAGCGCGCTGACCGGCACGCATACACCCTCGCTGCGGTGCGGAATCGAGCTATCTGCCGCGACGCGCGCGCTGGCGCTTGCGCACCGTCACTTCACGTTCAGGTGAGGCCGACCGGTGCCGGGCGCAGTGGCTCGCCGTCCAGGTCGGACGTGCCCGGAGGAGCCCACCACAGCGTGTCCTCCGGCGTCAGGTACGGGAAGCAGTACCGTCCACCGTCGGCGTACCTGCTGGTGCCGCCGCCGCGCAGGAGCGCATCGGCCGTCGCGGCCAGGTAGGCGCCGAGGCTCGGCCACGCGTCGCGGAAGGTGCCGCGGTCGTCGTGGTAGGCCCAGCCCAGCCGCCCGTGGCCGGGGCCTGGTCGCAGGTCAATGATCTGCGCGTCGCCGTCGATCTCGGCGAACGGGATCCAGAGCGGGTGCCACCACGGCTCGTCGCCGCCCTCCTCGACCGGCTTCCGCCCGTCAGAGTAGCCGGCAATCTCCATGCACATTTCGTGATGCGCGACGATCTGAGCGACCTGGAGCGGGGGCTGCCCGGGGAGCACGTTGTCCCACCCCCACCGGCTCAGCCCGTCGTGGCGGCGCAGGGACTCGACCAGCTCGGGCGGGAACGCCACCCGGAGCCGGGCCTCGGCGGCGGCGATCTCGGCCGGGTCGGCGGGGCCGGCCAGCAGCTCCGCGCTCCGCGGTGCGTGTCTCGCCATCCACCTCTCGATGGCCGACCAAGCGTCGGTGACCTGTCCCATGGTCGGGACAGTAGCGCGCGGCTCTTGAACTGCACAGCCTCTACGGTGCGGAGGCGACCGAGCCCGGTGAGGTCATAGCCCGAGATCACCGAAGCGCAAATGGCTCACCAACAGAACGTCGAATTGCTTGAACCGAACATCCGGATCTGCCGCTGTCCGCGCTAGGGTCGCCCACCGCCGTCGCGACCGGTGGCCTGGCGACGGACCGGTGTCCTGTCATGCCGATGAGAGTGTGGCTCAAGTCGGGAGCGGAATGCTGTAGAGCGTTTCGGTATTGTGTATAGCAACTTTCCATTGGGAGTCATAGTTGCTCATCAATTCGGTGGCCGCGTCGTGGTTAGAAGGGCCGCGTCCCGCGTTCAAGCGCCGTGACCGATGAAGGCGCGAGGATTTGAGGTAATTTCGGATTAGGTAATGCGCGGCCGTTCGTAAGCGCCATGTAGGCAATCCGAACAACGGTATCGAGCCATTAGCCGGATGACGCTGAGGATGCTCAAAGTGTTGGTGTTCGGCGGTGCTGGCCGGGCGGAGTAGGTCGACGACGGCCATTTGGGGGCGGCGATGCGTGAACCGGAGGAGCTGGCGAACGATTTCCAGGGCTCGTTGGAATCCGAAGTGATGGATCTCCCCGATCGGTTGGCGACTGATCGTTTGGTTGCGGTTGGATCAAGGTTTCCGATTGATGGGGTGGTCGGTGCGACGGGTTCGGTTGCTGGTGATGGTCGCGGCTGCTTTGGTTGCCGCAGGGGCTGCGGCGTTCGCGTCGATCGCGGCGAACGCGGCGACGGGTAGTCCGGTTTCGTGGTGGCCGGGTTGGTTGCCGTCCATGAACCGCAATTATCTGTGGTGGTTGGCCGGGTCGGTGGCGGCGGTGGCGGCCGCGGGGGTGTTGGCGTGGTGGGCGCAGCGACGCTATGAGGACAGCCTGGCCGAGCTGGTGCCCGCGTATCAGCGGCCGGAGTCGTGGGTGGTGGATCGGCCTGCCGAGGTGCGGCAGATCGTAAGTGCGGTGCTGGGCCGGCGAAAGTCTGGAACGGTAAGAGTCACTACGGCAGTGTGCGGCGCTGGAGGGTTCGGCAAGACCACGGTGGCGCGTTTGGTCCGGGCGGATCCGCGGGTGTTGCGCCGGTTCAGTGGTCGGGTTTACTGGGTGACATTAGGTCGCGACGCGCGTCGCGGTGCACTGGTGGAGAAGGTCAACGACCTTCTCAAACGGATTGATCCGGGTCGGGCCCAGCAGTTCACGGATGTGCGGCAGGCGGCAGAGCACCTGGCGGCGGTGCTCGCCGAGGGACCGCGGCGGCTGCTCGTGCTCGACGATGTGTGGTTCGACGACCAGCTGGAGGTGTTCCCGGTAGCGGGCCCGTGTGTCCGTTTGGTGACCACACGCATCCCGTCTTTGGCCGTGGGGCAGGTGGTCCCGGTGCAGGTGGATCGGATGTCGTCAGCGCAAGCCCGGCGAGTGTTGACCGCCGATCTCCCCAGGCTGCCGGAGACGGTGGTGCAAGCATTGCTGGAGGAGACCGGTCGGTGGCCGCTCCTGCTGCGGCTGACCAACCGCAACCTGGCAACCTTGGCACAGTCTCATACCGATCTGACCGTGGGGGCACGGGAGTTGCTGCGGCGGCTGCGACATGACGGACCGTTGCAGGCGACCGGACATCTACCCGGGGTGGATGTGCGGCAGCTGGACGTTGACGACCCGGAACAGCGTAGCCAGGCGGTGGCGGCCACGATTGAGGCCAGCGCAGGCCTACTCACCGAGGAGGAGCGCGCTCGGCTGGCCGAGCTAGCGATCTTCATCGAGGACGAGGTCATCCCGGTCAGGCTGGTCGCCGTCTTGTGGCGGGCTACCGGTCAACTGGACGAAGTACAGTCCAGCGTGCTGTGCACGCGGCTGGCTGATCTGGCCCTGCTGACGCTGACGGCGACCGACACCGGCGGCACGATCGGCCTGCACGACGTGGTGCGCGACTACCTGCACCAACAACTCGCTGACCAGGTCCCCGACGTGCACCAGGCGCTGTTAGATGCGGTCGCCGTCGACCTGCCGCATGCGCCGGGGGTCTCCAACGGAGATCAGGTGACAGCCTGGTGGGAGCTGCCTGAAACCGCTCGTTACATGCGCCAACATTTGGTCGAGCATCTCGCCGTCAGCCGTCACGTCGATGCGGAGCTGCTTGCCACGGACCTGCGGTGGGTGCGGTCACGGTTACACGAGGCCGGACCGGCAGGGCCGTTCGCCGACCTCGCCCACATAGTCACCCCTCGCACCGCCCGGCTCACCCGGGTACTCGGACAGAGCGCCCATCTGCTGACACCGACCGATCCACCGTACTCACTGACCGACGTGCTCTTCAGTCGAGTCGATCATGATCCCGATTGGGGACCACAAGCCCGCCGCCTCGCCTGCCAGCACCCTCGGTTGCAAACCACGTGGGCGTTGCCAGATTTGCCCGATCCCGCCACTCGACGGGTGATCCACGCCGACAAGTACTCGCTGCAAAGCGTGGCGATCGCTCCGGATGGAGCCTGGATCGCTACCGGCGGCGGTGACGGGACGGTGCGCATCTGGGATCCGGTCACCGGCAACCCCCGTGGTGAACTGGCCGGTCACAGGGGCACGGTGTTCGCTGTGGCGGTCGCCCCGGATGGAGCTTGGATCGTTACCGGCGGCGATGACGGGACGGTGCGAGTCTGGGATTCAGATACTGGCACACCACGCGCCAAACTGGCCGCCCACAAGGGGTGGGTAGTCGCGGTGGCGGTCGCCCCCGACGGAACCTGGATCGCCACCAGCAGCGGGTACGAACGGACGGTACGGATCTGGGACCCGGTCACCGGCAACCCCCGCGGTGAATTGACCGGCCACACCAGTTCGGTTGTCGCGGTGGCGATCGCCCCTGACGGGAGCTGGATCGCCACCGGAGGAGGCGACGGAACGGTGCGAATCTGGGACGCAACCACCGGCAACCCCCGCGGCGAACTGACCGCCCACAAAGGGGTATCCGCGGTGGCGATCGCCCCCGACGGAGCCTGGATCGCCACCGGCAGCAGTGACGGGACGGTGCGGATCTGGGACGCAGTCACCGGCAACCCCCGCGGTGAACTTACCGGCCACACCAGCACGGTACGCACGGTGGCGATCGCTCCCGACGGCGACTGGATTGCCACCGGCAGCGGCGACGACGGGACAGTACGGATCTGGGACGCGGCCACCGGCAACCCCCGGGATGAACTGACCGCCCACAAGGGCCGGGTGTCCGCAGTGGCGATCGCCCCCGACGGAACCTGGATCGCCACCAGCAGCGGCGATGACGTGACGGTACGGATCTGGGACGCAGTCACCGGCAACCCATGCGGTGAACTGACCAGCCACAGTTCGGTGGTCGCGGTGGCGATTGCCCCGGACGGGAGCTGGGCTGCCACCGGCGGCGGCGACGGGATGGTGCGGATCTGGGACGCAGCTACCGGCACCCCACGCAGTGAACTGGCCAACCACACCAGCTCGGTGCATGCGGTGGCGATCGTCCCTGACGGGAGCTGGATCGCTACCGGCGGCGGCGACGGAACGGTGCGAATCTGGGACGCAGCTACCGGCAACCCACGCGGCGAACTAACCGGTCACACAGACTCGGTGGTCGCTGCGGCGATCGCCCCCGACGGAACCTGGATCGCCACCGGCAGCGACGACAAGACAATACGGATCTGGGACGCAGCCACCGGCAACCCACGCGGTGAACTGACCGCCCACCAAGGACGGATTTCCGCGGTGGCGATCGCCCCCGACGGCGACTGGATCGCTACCTGCGGCGGCGATGACGGGACAGTGCGGATCTGGGATCGAGGTGGCCTTGCCTGCGTCTCAGTGATGCGACTTGAACGAGCCGCTCTTTGTTGTACCTGGGATCCTACAAATCACCGTGTAACAGTCGGAGGTGCGGCTGGGCTGTACCTTTTTAATTTCAACCCGCCCCTTTCTAATCCGAAAGAGCGAGCCAAAGGTAGACGATCCCCATTGGGCTAATTGTCACAGCTCGGAGCTTCTGCCAATCAATGCCATCCGGCATCCGCCGGTCGGGCAGTCCAACGGCTGGTAGCTGTGGCGAGGCAAGCCGGCTCCGGGCTGGTAGACGCGGGGCGGAGTCGCTCGACGCAGCACCCGGTCGGAGCGCATCCCGCCGAGGATCTCCACCGGCAAATCCCGCAGCAGCCAGGCGATACGCGGGGCCTCGTAGCCGGCGTTGGGCACGATGAGGACAGCCCGTGCAGGTCAGCGGGAGCCCGATCCTTCTCGAGTACGCTGACTACCGCTGCTCCGACACTGACGTTAATCATGTCGGCGAGAAGGAGGGCGGTCGTGTTGTGGCTGGGCGCCCCGCCCTTCGCCGCTCCTGGACGGGTCGCCGCACTGCGCTCGACCCGTCCAGGTTTTCCGTCCCCGCGTTGCTACGCGCTGTACCACCCCGAGCAGGTCATGTTGGAGTTCCCGACACATACCTGGAACGAGTGCACTGTCCCGGGCGCGCCCGTGGAGACGGCCCCGCCGGAGGAACTCGTGTCGGTGACAACGGACGTCACCAGGCTGCCCGAATTCCAGTACCGGTAGAAGACGTGCGCCGGGAGATTGTCCGCCTTCGCGTCCTCGGCCCACACCCGCGTGTAGTTGTTGGTGACGCGCCCCCGCGCGGCAACGTTCCATGGCAGCGGGCCCGGTCCGGAGGTCCACACCACTCCGGAAGCGTCGTGTGCCGACGCGGGTGAGTTCGTGGCCACCTGTACCGCCGTGGTTGCCGCGCCCACCATCAGCACCGCGATGACCTTCTTGAGAGTCCGTCTGTTCTTCACGCTTCGCTTACCTCTTCCTGTCTCTGTCGATCGGCTGTTGGAACTGCCACGTGTGCCCGGTGTGGTACTGGCATCTCCCACGACGAGGCGACTACGTGGTCGCATAACTCATCGCGGGTCGCGACAGCGCGACGCTGCTCTAGGTGCTGTGCAGAAGCGGCCAGCCAGCCGCGGGCTTGTTGACCATCAGTTCTCCTGTCTCCTTGCGTACCGCCTTCGATGGAAGGTCGCAGACAGGGTGACAATCCGTGGTTGTAAATTGGTTGCAATGCTGCTCAGTGCGGGGGTTCTCGCGGGAGACGGCTGACGGATCGCCATGCTCAAGTCGCAGATGATCATGCAACCGGTGCGGCCGTAACGGGCGATGGTCTTGGCGAGGATCTTGTCGTCGGCAGCCTCGCGGCGCTGCAACCGACTGACACCCGGCGCTCGAAAGTCGCTTACAAACTCACTGACGTGGCCGCTCAGCGTGTCCACTTGACGAAGCGCTCGAACATTTCCGCAGCCGGCGTCGGTGGGAGCTCGCGAACCGCTTCCTCAAGCTGGTTCCACATGTAGATCGCGAGTTGCACCAGGTCGTGGTCCGACTTCAGCTCGGCGCGCAGCTCCGCCGGCTGCGAGAAGAAGCCGAGGTGTCGACCGAATGGAACGCCAGAAGCCGGTGACCGAGGACAAGCTACAGCTCGTCGCCGTCATGGACGAGGCGGTTCTGCACCGGCAGATCGGTAGACCCGAGGTGATGCACGAGCAGCTCACCGCCATGCTTGACCTCGCCAAGCTCCGGAACGTCACCATTCAGGTGATCCCCTGCAAGGAAGGCGCCTACGCCTCCATGCTGTCGCGCTTCGCCATGACCTGGCGCAAGAGCACACGCAGCGGAGACAAAGGCGCGTGCGTCGAGGTCCGGCGCGTCGACGACACCGTTGAAGTCCGCGACACGAAGGACCGGACGCTGCCCGCGCAAGTCTTCACCTTGACCGAGTGGGAGCGTTCGTTGGCGGGGCCAAGGACGGCGAGTTCGACCTCTGACGGGGTGACCCGGTAGCCGCTCGTCGCCAGGGCCCAGGACGCCCGTGGGCCTTGGCGATCGACAGGCAGTTCAGGGGCGGACACCCCGAGTGCGGATCGACTAAAATCCGTGTCGATGTCCGGGGGAAACCATGAACAGCAGGTTCCAGGGCGCGAAATCACCGTGGATGACGATGCGCGGAGCGTCCGGGGCCGGGTGGTCGATGAACCACGACGCGGCGGACTCCTGACAGCGCAGCAGCACCCTGGCCTGCTCCGGGTGCGCCGCCTCATGACGTCGGAGCCAGGGTTCCAGCTCAGGATCGGTGACGACCTCCGCAGGGGTGTGGAAGCCGCCGCGCTGATCGTCTATGCCGGTGGCTGCTGCGGCCGCGTGGAACTCCGCAAGCAGTCGCCCCCGGGCCCGTCGTTCGGCCGGCTGATCCTTCTCCGCCGGCCGCAGGGATCGGCCGGGCAGCCGCCGGAACAGCATCCACGTACCGTACGGGCCGGTCAGCGGCTCCTCGACCGGTTCCGGGGTAGGCCAGCCCAGGCCCCGCAGTGCGGACGCGACACGCAAGGGATAGCGCCAGTCGGGGAAGGTCGCATCGTCGAAGTACTTCACGATCACCGGGACGCCGTCTCGCGTCGCGTCCCAGGTGCCGCTCGGCCGGTCCGCCAGCACCGGGCCGGCGGTCAGCCGCCAGCGCGCGCAGACCTCCGGATCGAGCACGGAGGCGGTACCCGGCGGGACGGCACCGGTGGCCTCGGTGGCGTGTGTCTCGGGCAATTCCCGGCCTCCCGGTCAAGGGCACCCGTCGCCGTGGTGACGATCGATGCGCCACCATCGTACGGATGGAGGCGCACGGCCTTGCTCATGCCGCCACCGCCCCGCACCCCTCGGGTGGCCGGGAGGGCCGGAAAGTGCGGAGATCATGGTGGGATAGGTTCACCGGTATGGCAGACGAGACCCTGCGTGTCGTGACCCTGCACCGGACGAGCCTCGGCCAGTACGAGGTTCACAACGCCCGCGGCGGCACGATGACCATCGGCGTCGGCGACGGCGCCGACTTCACCCCGGTGGAGCTTCTGCTCGCCGCTCTCGGTGGCTGCACGGGCGCGGACGTCGACTTCATCACCAGCAAGCGTGCCGAGCCGGACAGCTTCACCGTCCACGTCACCGCCGACAAGGTCCGGGACGAGACCGGCGGGAACCGGTTGATCAACCTGGCCGTGGAGCTGCGGGCGACGTTCCCGGAGGGCGCCGCCGGCGACGCTGCCCGGGAGATGCTGCCACGCGCGGCGCGAATGTCACACGACCGGCTCTGCACCGTCTCGCGAACAATCGAGCTCGGCACTCCGGTCGACACCCGCACCGGCCATGCGCCGGCCGATTGACGACCACCTGCTGCCGTCCTCGCGCCGCGACGGGTACGGCGAACCCTTGAGCCGAGGGCGCCCGGTGAGGGTGCGGGGGCTGGTGGGGGGCGTCACGGCGTGACGCTTGCCCGGCCCTCTCAGGCCGCGCTGCCTCGCGCCGATGTGAGCCGACGTGCTGTTGCGTTGGTTCGCCGCCTGGTCCGCCGGCCTCGTCGTGCTCTTTCTGGTGTGTCCCACCGAGTGGCGAGGCCTGCCGTTCATGCTGCTCACGCTGTCCGCGGTGCCCGCGGTGTGGTCCGGCGCCCGGCGCAGCCCCGCCGGGACCCGGTCGCCGTGGTGGCTGCTGCTGGCGATGCTGGGCTTCTTCAACGTCGGCAACATGGTGTGGCTCTGGGACGTCGAGGTGCGCCATCACGCCACCGGTGACGGCGGCCTCGCCGACCTGTTCTTCACCGTGGCGAACGTGTGCTCACTCGCCGGCGCCCTTACCGTGGTCGTGCGCCGCGGGCGCCGCGACGTCGGTGGCGTCATCGACTCCGCGGTCGCTGCTCTGGCATTCGGCGGCCTGCTGTGGGACGCGGCCGTGCTGCCTCACCTGACCGCCACGGGGACATCCCTCGGCCGGCAGGTCGCCCTGTTCTTCAGCGTGTTCGTGATGTGCGGGACGATGGGGGCGCTGGCCCGGGTGTCGATGGCGTCCGGACCCCGCCTGCCCGCCGTCCGGCTGCTGGCCTGGGCCATGGCCGGCGCCATGAGCGGCAACCTCGCGGCGATCTTCTTCACCGACCCGGCGACCGGGGTGCGCCCCGACTGGACCAACGCGCTGTTCATGATGGGCTACGCGTGCGTCGCCTGCGCCGCCCTGCACCCCTCGGCGATCACGAGCACGCAGCCGGGCCCGGCGCCGGCCGACGACCTGACCCCGCTGCGGCTCACCTTCCTCGGCACGATGGTCGCACTGATCCCGATCGTCGGCGGTATCCGCATGATGGCTGGGCAGCCGAGTGCCGGCATCCTGGTGGCATTCGGCTCCGCCGGGATCGTCCCGCTGGTGATGTTGCGCATCTCCCGCCTCGCGGCACAGCGGCGCCTCGCCGAGCAGCGACTGCAGCGTCTCGTCACCACGGACGCTCTGACCGGCCTGCCGAACCGGGTGGCCTGCATGGCCGACCTGACCACCGCGCTCGCCGGGAGTCCGGCCGGGACCACCGTGATCTTCTGCGATCTGGACGGCTTCAAAGCCGTCAACGACCGGCTCGGGCACGCCGCCGGTGACGCGTTGCTGGTCGCCGTCGCGGAGCGGCTGCGCGACGGCGTTCCCGGCGGATACACGGTGTACCGCCTCGGTGGCGACGAGTTCGTCTTCATCTGCCCGGGTGATGCCGTGGACACGATCACCGCACGCATCCGTGACCTGGTCACACAGTCGATCCCGGTCGGTGCCGGGAATGTGCGCATCGGGGTCAGTGCCGGGGTGGCGCACGCCGTGCCCGGTGACACCACCGACGAATTGATCGTCCGCGCCGACCTGGCGATGTACGACGCCAAACGCTCCAAGCGCATCGGCGCGCTCAGTCTCAGCGTCGCCGCCGAGCCGGTCGCAGCCTGAGGAACCGATTCGCCGCGGCAGCTCTCAGCAAGGTGCGCAACAGCCCGTTCACCTGGTGGTGAGGGAGTCGGACTGGTTCGCGTTGAGGCCGTGGTCGATGAAATCGAGCATCCAGGTGAAGCTCTCGCCGATGTCGGCGGCGATCTGGAAGCTGCCGGCGGCCTCCAGGGTGGCGAATCCGTGCAGGATGCTGCGCAGCATCCGCAGGGCGTGGATCTCCTTGCCGGGATCCAGGTGGTATCCGTGCAGCATGGCCGTCCAGGAGGCGAGTACCCGCTGGATGGCCGGGAGGAGCGGGTCGTCGGAGCCGGTCACGGCGGCGGCGTTGCCGGCGGCGTACCGTCCGGGATGTTCCAGGACCCACCTGCGCATCGCGTGTGCGCCGGCGACGAGGGCATCCCGGCCGGCTCGCCCCTGGATGGCGTCGCGGATGGCATCGGCGAACTCGTTCAGGGACAGGACGGCGATCCGGTGGATCAGATCGGCCTGGCCGGCGACGTGCTTGTATAGCGAGGGCGTCCGGACGCCGAGCCGTTCGGCGAGCAGGCCCATGCTGAGCCCGTTGAGGCCGACCTCGTCGGCCAGGGCGGCGCCGGCGGCGGTGACCGCGGCCTGGTCGAGTCCGGCCCTAGGCATTGGCCAGCGTCCGGGTGAGGAAGGGCAATGACAGGGCGACCACCTGGTCCGGGGTCTGCGCGTGCGGGTAGTGGCCGGCGCCTTCGATCACGGCCAGCTGCCCCAGCCCGGCGGGCAGGTCGGCGATGATCTTCTCGCCTTCGGCGCGGGGGTCGGCCCAGTCGGGGTCGAGGCTGCCTTGAATGATCAGGACCGGGCACTTGACGTTCGGTAGCTGCGCGCCCGCGTCGCCCGGGCTCGTCTTGCACATGGCCTGCAAAATCTTCATGCGGCCGGGCTCACTCATGGTGGTCTCGATCCGTGCGAGCTCGCCGGCCCAGTCGGCGGGCTTGGCCGGGTACGCCAGGTCGAGGTACTTCTTCCAGCTCGACAGGCTTCCCGAAACCATGGTCATACCGAGCTGGGTGAATCCCGCACGGTAGCGTTTCACCCGGATCAGGTCGCCCAGCGAGATGGCCTGTTCACGGGTGAACGGTGCCAACTCGATGACCCCGCTGATCAGCTCCGGCGCCGTGGCGGCGGCGATCGTCGCGGCGCCGCCACTGATCGACTGCCCCATGATCACGGCCGGGCCCCCGAGGTGACGAACGAGAGCGACCATGTCGCCGGCGATGTCGGTACGGCGATAACCGTCCCATCCGGTACTGGAGTCCCCGCAGCCCCGGATGTCCATGTTGGCGACCCGGTACCCGGCGGCCACCAGGGCGGGGGCGACGAAGCGGTAGGAGTGGCGGCTGTCGCCCATGCCGTGCGCGAGCACCACCAGGGGTCCTTCGCCGGTCACGTCGTAAGTGATCTTGTTACCGGCGATGTTCAGGTACTCGGTCATCATGCTCTCCAGGGGTTGGCTAACCTCGTTGCCTTAAAAGCTAATGTCATTAGCCGCAGGTGTCAAGGTCAGCCTGCCCTGATCTCCGGGTGCGACTCGACGACGGTGATCGCTACCTCGTCGATGTCGCCTGCCGCGAGTTGTTGCGCGGTGGCGTTGTGTCGGCCGATCCTCCGCCCGCCGAAGGCCCGAACGCGATGGTCAACGGGGGCGGCAGGCCACGGGGTCGGCGGGCGGGAGTGTCGTGACGCACGTCCGCCGCAGCCCGCGCTTCGCCCCCGGGTGTTTCCGCCCGGCCGGAACGGCGCCGGTCCGATGCGCGAAGCTCCACGACATCGGCTCCGTCGGCCGCTCGAGCGCCGACCGGGGTGGCCACCGGAAGGCGATGGCTCCGGCCCTTGTGCAAGGAAGCCGGAGCCATCGTTCTCATCTGCGACTATCTTGCGGATAGTCCCGGGTGTGCGAGTTGGTGCTGCCTGCTAGGCGGCGCGGTCGAACTCGCCGGGCGTCCCTGTCAAGGGGCTGATCATTGAGTGACGGTATCGCTGCCGGTGCCGGGGAAGAGCACGTCCGTGCCCGGGCCACCGGTGAGCGTGTCATTGCCCGAACCGGTGGTGATGGTGTCATTGCCGTCTCCGCCGGTGACAGTGTTGTTGCCGTCGCCGGCGTTGATGAAGTCAGCGCCGGCACCGCCGGTTACGGTGTCGTTGCCGGCGCCGGTGGTGATGACGTCGCCGAACGCAGTACCGGTGATCGTGTCGTTGCCGCCGTTGCCCGTAATCGTCTTCCCGGGGCTGGCGTTCGTGCAGTCGATGACGTCATCGCCCGTGGTTCCGGTCACCGTCGTGGAGGTCTGAGTGACCCCTGCACCGACCACGCACAGGACGAACGGGCCCGGATTCGGATCCGGATCCGTGATGACGGGCGGGACCGTACATCCGGTTACCGGGTCGGCTATGAAGTCGCCTCCCGGGCCGCCGTGTTTACGGAGGTGAGCATCGACGGCGGACTGGCTCACATCGATCAGCACGTAAGGGTTCGTCGCTGACCCCGTCTGGTGGCAGATCGGCACTTTGTCGTTGGGTGCAGCCGTGGCGGGCGAAGCGGCGGAAAGGCCCGAGATGGCCAGCCCTGCGGCACCGACGATGGCAAGAGAAATCCGCGAATAAGCGTGCATCGTGTTCTCGCTTCTATTGTTGGATCGCCGGGTGAATGCCCAGGCGAAGGATGCATTTCGACAGTACGCCGCAGGTGCCGGTCACGCAGGGCAACCGGCCTACCGAAATCGCGCGGCGAAGGGCGGATCCTTGGTGTATCAACCGCCGCCGCCAATATCGGCGAGCTCGGCAGGCCGTATGCATTTTATCTTAATAATTTCCGCTCCGGTCCGACCATTACGGATCCGCGCGCACACGGATTTCCGTTCCGCGGTTTTGCTACGATGTACGAAAGCGGGATGCCCAGCCGTAATCGGCGACGCCCTCGATATGCCGGACAATTAGGCGGGTCAAGTCACGTTTGGTCGGCGCAATCACCATTACGTCATCTCAGCCCCGTGATGTTCATCCGCTATGGGCCTTTCTGTCCTGCGTAGCGGCCGCTCTCTACATGTGCAGGACGGGAACGACCTGCATGCACGCGGGGCGCGGTGTGGGCAGCGGCGCCGCTTGAGCAGGACTTTGCAGGTGCTGACCGTGGCGATCGTTCGGTCGTCCGGGGCGCGGATTTTTGCGTGAGCCCGGTTCACGGCCTTCTTCTACCGGGGCGATCGCGATCAGCGCGCCGCTCACGATCGCGTATGCCAGCATGCCGATTCCACGGAACCGGGGAAAGAGCACACTCGGTCAAACCCGAGGCTTACACACCATTCGTCCCCTTTGATCCCGGCGATCGTCGGACGGCGGGCCGTCCACTTCTCAATGATGAGGCCGCACTCCGCGCTTTGTTCACCGAGCTTGCCGGTCATGGCCGGTTCTCATAGTTTGATCAATCGGCCTCGATCGGTGCGTCAGTGATTGCGGTGGCGCGCAGAATGAAGATCGAAGTCGGCTACCTTCCGAGCCGCGAATGCGGCGCAACGCCGATTCGTATCCCGGGGAGGATAAGAGTTTTGATGCGACGCGTCCGTCATCGTGGACGCGGCTCGCGCCTTGCCTCAATACTGCGCCGGGTCGGGCGGGACGTGGAAAACGTACACCGGCCGGCGGTATCCGAGGCGGCGTGGATTGCCGAGTCGCAGGCTGAGCGGCAACTGTTCTTCTCGCCCCGAACGGCGCCGCTGCAAGGGCAAGGTCGCCGGTCCTGAGGGGCCTGCCCCTCAGACTCGACGACGGCGATCGTCACCTCGCCGGGAGTGTCACGACGCGCGGCGAGCCCGAGCACGGCGTGCAGGGGGAAGAAACCCAGCTGCTTGAAGTCGCGGCTTGCCGCGTCGGCATCGCCCAGCGGCACGACGCTGCCCACGGGAACGGTGGCGTGCACACTGCGTACGCCGTCGAGAACCGACCCGGCCGGCACCGGATCGCCGGGTAGTGCCGCCACCGCAGGGCCTCGTGCACGTCCGCCTCCGCCCGGCACCGGATCGCCGGGTAGTGCCGCCACCGCAGGGCCTCGTGCATGTCCGCCTCCGCCTGCGCGTCGAGCCCCGAATTCGGCTCGTCCAGGATCAGCAGGTCTGGGTCGCGGCGCATCAGCGCCCGGGCGAGCGCCAGGCGCTGCCACCGGCCGCCGGAGAGCACGGCCTGAGGACTGTCGTCGACGGTGTGCGCGAACATCCGGGTCAGCAGACTGTCGTAGCCGTGCGGTAGGGCGGTGATCCGGTCGTGGCAGCCCGCCTGCCGCACCGCATCGGGGCCGACCGCGTCGAGGTCGCCCACGGCGATGTTGTCGTGCGCGCTGAGCTCGTACTCCATGAAGTCCTGGAGCACCACGCCGATCCGGCGGCGCAACTCGTCCACCGGCATCATCCGCAGATCCACCCCGTCCCAGAGGGTCGCTCCGCGGGTCGGGTCGTACAGCCGGCACAGCAGTTTGACGAGGGGGCTCTTGCCGGCGCCGTTGAGACCGACGAGCGCCGTCGCCCGGTGCGCCGCAACGGTCAGCGACACCCCCGCAGTACCCACGGGTGATCGTCGCCGTAGCGGAACCACACGTCGCGGAACTCGATGCCGTGCACCAGCGGCGCAACCGGGTGCGGCTCGATGGGGGCGGGCAGGTCGGGCTCGGCCTCCACGACCGCCAGATGGTGGTCGAAGAGCACGAGTGCGGTGTGCCCCTGCCGGGCGGCGTAGATCAACTGACGGAGCGTGCCCTGCACACCGCCGATCGCCGCTCTCGGGATGTTCCGCAGCGCGGTCCAGCATGTGCGGCGGGCAATGGGGGTGGGCGGCACGCTCGGCACCGCCCGGACCAGGGAACTGCGGTGTCTGCTCGACATCTGCACGGCGGCCGAAGGACGCGGCCGCCCGTCCGTGACGACGCCGGCCGGGCCGCACCGTGGCGTTCAATCCGGGTCGTCAAGCTGCAGGACATGTGCGATGCCGGGCTGATCCGGATCGTCGGTGACGGCGCCGCCGGCGAGCCAGCTCCCGATGACATGGGAGAGCTCGCCGGGATGGCTGAAGTTCATCGCGTGGGCCGCACCGTCGATCATCGCGATCGACACGTGCGGCGGTGCCAGGCGGCCGGTCTCCTTCACGCGCCGCAGCGGCGGCATGAGCGGATCGCGGGATCCGAGCACGACGAGGGTGGGTACGGGCGTGCGCAGGATGCGTTCGAGCGAGGGGAATCGCGTGAGCTCACTGAACAGATGCAGGGCGTTCACCGGCCCGAAGCGGAGGTAGTCCGGGAGTACGACTCGTATCATCTCGCGGCTTTCCCGCCGGACGTCACGTGCCAGCTGCGCGAGGGCCCGGGTCAGCGGCTGGTTGTGGATGCCTCCGGCCGGCGACGTGAGCACGACGCCGGCGACCCGTTCGGGGGCGCTGTGGGCGACTTCCAGGCATACCAGTGCGCCCATCGAGTTGCCCACCAGCGTCACGCGTTGCAGGCCGAGCTCGTCGAGGGTGTCCAGCAGTGCCCAGGCCAGCGAGGAGATGCCGAGGACGTGGCCCCATTCCTCGCTGCGGCCGTAGCCGGGCAGGTCGGGGACCAGGCTTGGCCGCCCGGTGGGCGAGTGCTTCCGCGGTCGGCATCAGGTAGCGGCCGGACACCGCGAATCCGTGTACGTGTACGAGAGGGACCGTGCCGGCAACGTCCGGACCCCTCCGGACGAAGACGCGACGCCCGCGGACCTCGACATTCAGGTCATGCCAGCCCGGCACGGTGACGTGTGGTGAGCCGAACTCATCCGTGGCGGGTGAAGGCCGCCTCCGTCGGCGGCGGCCGCCGGTCACCGGCCGGGGCCGCGTACGGCGTCGAGTGCGCTGTCGAGGGCGATCGCGGCGTCGATGAGCGAGAGGTGGGTGAACGCCTGCGGGAAGTTGCCGATCTGCTCGCCGGTCAGGGCGATCTCTTCCGAGTAGAGGCCGACATGGTTGGCGTAGGTCAGCATCTTCTCGAAGGTGACCCGGGCCTTGTCGAGCATGCCGGCCCGGGTCAGCGCGCTGACGTAGGCGAATGTGCACCGGGGGAACGTCCCCTCACTGCCGCGCAGGCCGTCGGGCGACGCCGAAGGGTTGTAGCGGTACATGAGGCTGTCGGTGACGAGTTCGGCGTCCATCACGCGGAGCGTCGAGGTCCACATGGGGTCGTCCGGCGTGATGAAGCCGACCGTGGACATCCGCAGCAGGGAGGAGTCGAGCACGTCGGTGTTGTAATGCTGCCGGAACGCGCCGCGGGCCGGGCTCCAGCCGCGGTCCATGATCTGGTGGTAGATGGCGTCGCGTTCGCGGCGCCATCGGTCCAGGGCCGCCGGGCGCCCGTGGGCGTCGGCGAGGCGAATGCCGCGGTCCAGCGCCACCCAGCACATCAGTCGCCCGTAGGTGAACTCCTGCCGGCCGCCGCGAGTCTCCCAGATACCTTCCTCCGGCTGGTTCCAGTTGTCGGTCACCCAGTCGAGCAGCTCACAGATCCGTACCCAGCCGTGGTGGCCGGCGGTGACGCCGTGCCGGTCGGCGGCATAGATGCTGTCGAGCGCCTCGCCATAGATGTCGAGCAGCAGCTGGTCCGAGGCGGCGTTGCCGATGCGGACCGGCGAGGAGCCGCGGTAGCCCTCCCAATGGCCGAGGTTCTCCTCGGTCAGATCGCTGGAGCCGTCGACGCGGTACATGACGCGCAGCGGGCCGCCGGCGCTCCGGCTGCCGGAGCCTTCGTCGATCCGGTCGCGCAGCCAGCGCCCGAGCGCAGCCGCCTCGTCGGTGAACCCGAGGCCGAGCAGGGAGTACACCGAGAAGGAGGCGTCGCGGATCCAGGTGTAGCGATAGTCCCAGTTGCGTTCGCCGCCGATCTGCTCAGGCAGTCCGGCGGTCGGTGCCGCCACCAGGCCGCCGCTGGGTGCGTACGTCATGAGCTTGAGGGTGATCGCCGACCGGTTCACCATCTCGCGCCAGCGTCCGGTGTAGGTCGACTGCCGGAGCCAGGGCTTCCAGAACGCCACCGTCTCGTCGAACAGTTGCGAGGCCTCGGCTGCCCGGACAGTTCGCACCGGCCCGGCCACGCCTGTCTCCAGGACGATGCCGCGCATCTCGCCCGACTCCAGCCGGAGTTCGGCGTGCAGGTCGCCATCAGCGTCCACCAGGGTGCGGGCCCGCCGCTCGTCGCCGGGTTCCCGCACCAGGTGGGCCGTCATCGACGTGTGGGTGCCCTGGAACACCACGCCGTCGTCGGACACATGAATCTTGTGCGGATCACGTCCGTAGTCGAACCTCGGAGCGATGTCGACGGTGAAGGTCATCCAGGGCACCGAAAATGCTCGGCGAGTCGAACCTCGGTGCGCAGAACCAGTCGATGGAGCCGTCGGTGGCGACCAGAGCCGCGGTCTGAAGATCGCCGATGAGGCCATGGTCAGCGATCAGGGGATAGTCAGGCATGTAGTCAGAGTGACCGCTGCGCCGGTCCGGCCGTCTCATACCGTGCGGATGAGACATGCGGCGGGCGCGCGGCTCCCAGCTGACTTCGGTGCCGGTTCCGTCGATCCACCGTGGGATTTAAGTGCTTCCGGCGCGGTGGAATTGATGAGCTTGGTTGCTTCACCAGTCCCGCCGGCGATGAGAGTATGTGGACGGTAGAGCAGTCGCCGGGGAACAGCCGGAAAGCTCGGCGGCGACGAGCGGGCAGGGCCGCGGCATCAGCCGGTGCCCTCCCACCGTCGCGATGAAGCCGCCGGGCATCGCATCAAGGGGGAGATGCTGCCGTGACGTCCTTGTCCGTGTGCCTCAAAGCAGCGGCGGCCGCCTTCGGAGTGGTCGTGGCGAGCGCAGTGGTACCGTCACCGGCTTCCGCCACGGAGCGTGGCGGCGGCTATGCGGCCCTGATTCGCCGGGCCTCCTACGGCGTCCCGCACATCACCGCCGATGACTTCGGCAGCCTCGGGTTCGGCGTCGGGTACGTGCAGGCCGAGGACAACATCTGCGTCATTGCCGAGAGTGTGGTGACGGCCAACGGTGAACGGTCGCGGTGGTTCGGTGCGGCCGGGCCGGACGACGCCAACGTGCGCAGCGACCTTTTCTACCGCAAGGCGCTCGACGACCGCGTCGCCGAGCGGCTGCTCGAGGGTCCCCGCGACGGTGTGCGGTCACCGTCCGACGACGTCCGTGACCAGATCCGCGGCTTCGTCGCCGGCTACAACCACTTCCTGCGCCGCACCGGCGTGCACCGCCTGACCGACCCGGCGTGCCGCGGCAAGGCCTGGGTGCGCCCGATCTCCGAGATGGATTTCTGGCGTACGTCGTGGGACAGCATGGTCCGGGCCGGCTCCCGGGCGCTGCTCGACGGCATCGTCGCCGCAACGCCACCGGCAGCCGCAGGGCCCGCGGAAGCCCCGGAGACTCCGGACGCCGCCGCGGTCGTCGCCGCCCTCGACGGGGCGAGCGCGGGTATCGGCAGCAACGCCTACGGCCTCGGTGCGCAGGCCACCGCGAACGGCAACGGGATGGTGCTGGCCAACCCGCACTTCCCGTGGCAGGGCGCCGAACGCTTCTACCGGATGCACCTCAAGGTGCCCGGCCGCTACGACGTCGAAGGCGCGGCGCTGATCGGTGACCCCATCGTCGAGATCGGGCACAACCGTACCGTCGCCTGGAGCCACACCGTCTCCACCGCGCGCCGGTTCGTGTGGCACCGCCTGAGTCTCGTGCCGGGAGACCCCACCTCCTACTACGTCGACGGCCGGCCCGAGAGGATGCGCACCCGCACGGTCACCGTGCAGACCGGCGGCGGCGCGGTCAGCCGCACCTTCCACGACACCCGCTACGGCCCGGTGGCCGTGGTGCCGGGCACCTTCGACTGGACGCCGGCCACCGCGTACGCCATCACCGACGTCAACGCGGGCAACAACCGCGCCTTCGACGGGTGGTTGCGGATGGGCCAGGCCAAGGATGTCCGGGCGCTCAAGGCGGTCCTCGACCGGTACCAGTTCCTTCCCTGGGTCAACGTGATCGCGGCCGACGCGCGCGGCGAGGCGCTCTACGGTGATCATTCGGTCGTTCCGCGGGTGACCGATGCGCTCGCGGCTGCCTGTATCCCGGCGCCTTTCCAGCCGCTCTACGCCTCCAGCGGCCAGGCGGTCCTGGACGGCTCCCGGTCGGACTGCGGGCTCGGTGCCGACCCCGACGCCGCGGTCCCGGGCATTCTCGGCCCGGCCAACCTGCCGGTGCGGTTCCGCGACGACTACGTCACCAACTCCAACGACAGTCACTGGCTGGCCAGCCCGGCCGCGCCGCTGGAGGGCTTCCCGCGGATCCTCGGCAACGAGCGCACCCAGCGCAGTCTGCGTACCCGGCTGGGGCTCGACCAGATCCAGCAGCGCCTCGCCGGCACGGACGGCCTGCCCGGCAAGGGCTTCACCACCGCCCGGCTCTGGCAGGTCATGTTCGGCAACCGGGTGTACGGCGCCGAACTCGTCCGCGACGACCTGGTGGCGCTCTGCCGTCAGCAGCCGGCCGCGACCGCCTCGAACGGCGCGACCGTCGATCTCACCGCGGCCTGCGAGGCGCTGTCCCGCTTCGACCTGCGTGTCGACCTGGACAGCCGGGGCGCGCACCTGTTCACGGAATTCGCCCTGGCGGGCGGAATCAGGTTCGCCGACACCTTCGATGCCACCGACCCGGTGCGTACCCCGCGCCGTCTCAACACCACAGATCCGCGGGTACGGGTGGCGCTCGCCGACGCCGTGCAACGACTCGCCGGCATCCCGCTCGACGCGAAGTTCGGTGACATCCACACCGACAGCCGTGGCGAACGACGCATCCCCATCCACGGCGGCCGTGGTGAGGCCGGCGTCTTCAACGTGATCACCAACCCGCTCGTGCCGGGCGTGGGGTACCCGCAGGTCGTACATGGATCGTCGTTCGTGATGGCCGTCGAGCTCGGCCGCAACGGCCCGTCGGGCCGGCAGATCCTCACCTATTCGCAGTCGGCGAACCCGAACTCACCCTGGTACGCCGACCAGACCTCGCTCTACTCGCGGAAGGGCTGGGACACCGTCAAGTACACCGAGGCGCAGATCGCGGCCGACCCGAACCTGCGGGTCTTCCGGGTGGTGCAGCGGGGACGCTGAGCCACGTCACGCCGGCCCGGTCCTTGCCGGGCGCAGGGCGTCGATCGTCCGGGCCGCGATGGTCACGGCGTTCGACGGCGGGCGTCGCAGCAGCTGCTTCAGGTCAGGGCCGGTGCCGCCGAGAAAGCCGTGCCGGATGCCGGTGGCGATCGAGGCGAGCATCGGTGGCTGGAACGGCAGCAGGCCGCCGTCGTTCAGCAGCCGGGTGCGGTACTCGCCCAGGCTGATCGTGCGGTGGCCGACGCCGAGGTGCGCGGCCACGCCGGTGGCGCTGATCGGCTCGCCCACCAGGTCATAGGTCCGGCCCGCGTGGGTGGAGGGCGTGCTCGCCACCGCTGCCGCGGCGGCGGCCAGGTCGGCCCGGGACGCCGCGGCCAGCGTGCCGTCGCCGAAGGGCGACTCCAGCCCGTCGGGCGTCCACGTCAGCAGGGCGCCGAAAAGCTCGGCGTACAGTCCGTTGCGCAGCAGGGTCCAGGCCAGGCCGCTGTGCCGGATCATGCGCTCGGTGGCGCGATGGGCCAGCGCGAACGCCAGGTGGTCGCCGGCGCTGGTCACGCTGGTGTAGATGATGTGGCGCACGCCGTCGCGTACCGCCGCGTCCAGGACCGCCCGGTGACGGGCCACCACCCGGTCGTCCTCCGCGTAGCCGGCGGAGACCAGGACCAGGGTCGTGACTCCGGTGAGGTCGAGGCCACCCGGGTCGTCGAAGTCGAGATGGCGCTGGTCGCCCGTGGGGGTACGGCTGCCTCCGGCCGCCGGCACACCCCGGGCGTCGAGCTGGACCAGGATGAGGGAGGCGAGCTGTCCGTTCGCGCCGGTCACCAGGATCACGGTGGGATACCTCCTGCAGTGGTTCTCTTCGGTTGCCGCGGTAAGAGATCCTGATCCGGCCACCACCGGCTCGCAAGGAGGCAGTTCCGTGTCAGTGACGCACACCGGGGTAACCGTCCCCGCCGCGCTCGAACCGTGCGGGCAGCCGGAGCATCAGGACTGCGGGATCCGGGACGTGCTCGATCGTGTGGGCGACAAGTGGTCCGTACTCGTGATCGTGGAGCTCGCCGGGGGACCGCGCCGCTTCCGGGAGATCGAGCGTGCCGTGCAGGGGATCTCCCAGCGGATGCTGACGCTCACGGTGCGCAGGCTGGAGCGGGACGGGCTGGTGCGGCGCACCGTGTATCCGACCGTGCCGGCGCAGGTCGACTACCGCCTCACCGAGGTCGGCGCGAGCCTCACCCACCTGGTCAAGGCGCTGGCCGACTGGTCGCTGGCACACCGGGAAACCATCGCCGGGGCCCGCGACGCCTACGATGCCGAGCATCCCGGACACGACATCCGCTGATCAACAGGATCCCGCGAGCACATCTCCAGAGAGATCGCCGCGCGCCGCTACGCCGGGGCGCGCCTCACCGCGAACACCGGCTCGTCCCCATAACACGTTGGGTCCGCAACGACGGGTTGCCTGTTGACAACGCGGCGTTGCGGGTACGGTAACCTGCGTCACCGTCCACATGGGGTTGGCAAGGCGGAGGTAAGGCGTGCCGGTCACAGGCCAACGCGTCGTGCGGCGGGCGTTGGGGCGGCGATTGACGCGCCTGCGCACGGCCTGCGGGATGAGCCGGCGGGATGTGGTGGAAGCGCGGCTGGGGATCTCGGAGCCGACACTGCACCGCATCGAGACGGGCAAGGTGCCGGTGACCGGGGCCAACGTACGCGCGCTCTGCTGGCTCTACGGTGCGGACCAGAGCATCACTGACGCGCTCGCCGACCTCGCGCTGGGCACGTCACAGCAGGAGTGGTGGGACGCCAGCCCGGTGATCCCCGAGTGGTTCAAGCTGTACGTCGGGCTGGAGGCGTCCGCATCCCGGATGTTCGGGTACGACGGCGAGATCGTGCCCGGCGAGCTGCAGACCCCGGAGTACGCGCGAGCGGTGTTCGGCGCCGAGCAGCCGGCCGACTCGGAGGTCGCCGAGCGCCACATCAACCTCCGCATGCAGCGGCAGAAGACGCTCTTCGCTCGCAACCCACCCATCCGTCTCGTGACGGTGCTCGGCGAGGGAACGTTGACCCGGCCGGTCGGCGGCGACCAGGTGATGAAGGGGCAGATCGAGCATCTGCGACGACTGTCCCGGGAGGATACGGTCGACGTGCGGGTGCTGCCGTTCTCGGTCGGGGCGCACGCGGCGATGGCCGGTGCGTTCCGGATCCTGGAGTTCGACGACCCGGACGACCCCGACGTGGTCTACCTCGAGTCCCACGTCGGTGCCCTTTACCTGGAGGAACAGGTCGAGGTAGACGAATACCGGCGGATCTTCGATCTCATCAGCAAGGATTCCGTGCCGGTCGGTGAGTTCCTGTGACGGACTGAGAACTGCTCGAGGTGACCGGGGAGGCTGCCCGCGGTGATCGGGCCGGCGTGATCAGTCGGTCAGGAGCTGGTCGAACTCGCCGCGCTTGGCGCCGAACAGGAACGAGGCCCACTCCTCGGTCGTGAACACCACCGTGCCGGCCTCGCGTGCCTTGCTGTTGCGGACCTCGATGAGGCCGTTCTGACGGCGAGCCTCGACGCAACTGCCCCCGTTGCCTGTCGACCTGCTGGAAATGATCCAGCCAGTTTCACTACTCATCAGTGCCCCTCCTTCTGGAGTTGCTCACTGTGGGTAATCGGCCTGCCACCGATCGAGTGGCCGTATACGGCCCTTAATGCCTGCCCGAAGTGCAAAATCCGGATTTCACGTACGCGGGCGGCTCTTTCACCACGAAATTGCACGAACTCAAAGTAGCTGAAACCTGCTTCGGATGCATCTCGTCACCGTGACAGTTGTCCGCGTGAAATCTTGCACACGTCTGAACCGGCTGCCATGATTCCACTGTGGTGCTTGGCGATCCCTCGCCGTCGGCTCGACAGCTCCCGCTGGTCCGCCAGAGTTTTGAGAGGACGGCTGATGCGGATCCTCGACCCTGCCGCCGCCGGCACCGGCGGTGCTCTGTCAGATGACGCCCAGCCGGGGACCGAGCCCGAAACCGCCCGCCTCCAGGCTCGCATCGATCAACTCGCGGCCCACGTTCAGCAGCTGGAGCAGGAGCGAGCCTCGCTTCGATGGATGGCCGGCCACGACGACCTCACCGGACTCGCCAATCGCCGCCTCTTTCACACGCTCGCCCCGGAGTTGCTGCGCCGCGACAACTGCTCGTCGGCCGTCCTGATCCTCGACCTCAACGGTTTCAAGCCGATCAACGACACCTACGGGCACGATGCCGGTGACGAGGTCCTCCGCGTGGTCGCCAAGCGCATCGTCGCCTGCCTCGGCGACCATCTGGTGGCCCGGTTCGGCGGTGACGAGTTCGCCGCGCTGCCCCGCGCCCCGCGCGCTGATGCCCCGGGGGCGTGGTGGCACGAGGTGGCCGGCTCGCTGAGCGCTGCGATCGCGCCCCCGATGAACGTGCTGGGCCACACCCTGTCCGTCACCGCCTCGATCGGCATCGTGCCGGCTGGGCCCTCCCGCGACCTTACCGATCTGCTGCGCCGCGCGGACCAGGCCATGTTCAGCGCCAAGCGGCACGCGAAAACCACCGACAAGACCGGTATCACCTGGGTCGTGGCCACCGAGACCGGCGACCACACCGAGACGTACGAGCCGGCTGCCGTCCCTGTGCCCCCTCCGGGTCCGGCAGCCTCCGGATCCGCGGTGGTGTACCGGCCGGGCGACCCGGTATGGGTGCGCCGCAGTGGCGCGCGTCGTGCGGGGGTGGTCGAGGGTGCCTGCGAATGGGCGGCGCTGGTTCGCTACCGATGCCAGGACGGAGCCGGCACGATGGTCGACACGATAGCCACGGACTGTCTCACGGTCCGAGCCGAAGCCGATCCGTACCTGGACCGGAAGTCCTCCGCCTCCATGTGACTGCGCGAGCTGACGGTCGCCATCGCGGCAGGCTCGGTCACCGCCGCACTCCCTGTCAGCCACACCGTCAGTCAGCCACACCGTCAGTCAGCCGCACCGTCAGTCAGCCGCACCGTCAGTCAGCCCGCACCGTCGGCTGTCAGGCCGGCATCAGCTTGTCAGCCCACCGTCGTTGTCAGGCCGGCGTCAGCCTGTCAGCCCACCGTCAGCACGAGCTTTCCGCGCAGCCCACCGGCCAATACCCGCCGGTGTGCGTCGGCCGCTTCGGTCAGCGGCATCGTGACCGCCACGCGTGTACGTAGCTGTCCAGCCGCCACCTGCCCCACCAAGTCGGCCAGCAGCCCGCGGTCGTGCCGGATGAGTTGCAGCTCCTGGCGCACACCACGTGCCGGAACGATGGCCGGTGTGGGCCGGGTCGTCACCACGATTCCCCGGTCCTGGACGACAGCGGCCGCCGCCTCGCCGACGGGGACCGCGTCGAACACCGCGCCCACCGGTCCGACCGTGGCCAGATCGACGGACCGGGAGACCACCTCGTGAGCGCCGAGATCGCGCACCCATTGCTCATCGCCGTCGCTTGCCTGGGCCACGACACGGTAGCCACCCCGAAGGGCAAGCTGGACGGCGAAGCCGCCGACACCGCCGCTGGCACCGGTGACCAGAATGCTGCTGCCGGCCGGCAGCATGGCCAAGGAAACCAGTGACAGCCCCTGGTGTGCGGTCTGGGCGTTGAGCGGCACCGTGGAAGCGGACACGAAGTCGAGCTCGTCCGGCAGGCGCACCAGCCAGTCCGCGTCGGCGGCCACAAACTCGGCATAGCCACCTGGTGTACCCCGCGTCAAGTACCACGGGATCATCCCGACGACACGATCACCCACCCCGAAATCCGCCGTACCGGGGCCGACCGAGGCCACCTCACCGGCGATGTCCCAGCCGGGCGAGAACGGCGGCGGAACCGGCCCGCGAGGAATCTCTCCGGTCGTGGCGGCAAGGTCAGCCGGGTGCACACAGACCGCACGGATCCGGACGACCACCTGCCCAGGCCCCGCCTGGGGCTCGGGCAGTTCGGTCACCTGCAACACCTCAGGACCGCCAAGCGCGGCCGCGACGACTCCCAGCACGAGTCCACTCTAGACCGTCGCCTGCCGATTCACTGCCCGCGCCGTAGCCGTTACCTGGCGCCGGCCGACCGGCTCGGATGCCTGCCCCGGCCACGCGGCATTCCGTCGGTCTCCTCCCTGCGCGCACCACCATCCCCGCCGGAACCGGGCTGGCTGTTCCGGTTGGACAGAGTCGCTCGGCTTCCGCGGCCTGATCCCGTCGAGGATCCGGTGTGCATGTCGTTCCGATCGAGTACGGTCCGGCACCTGACCCGCCGGGTCATGGCTCGTCCGGACGTTCGGGGCTGCTGCTGGTTCCACGCGGTGAACTGGACACACGCTACGCCCGCAGGTTCGCTCGCCGATTCGAGGCGGGCCGAGGGCTGTTCGTGGTCGGGCGCTGATTGCTGGGGACGTATGCACAAAATCTTGTGTCCGCTAAAGGTTTTGTGCATACTGTGATCATGACGCGATCGGTTCTCATGGTGCTCACTTCGCACGACACGTTCGGTGCTACCGGCCGGCCTACCGGTTTCTGGCTGGAAGAGCTCGTGGTCCCCCTGCGCGCTTTCCGGGATGCCGGGCTGGCCGTCGATCTGACCTCGGTGCGCGGCGGGCGGCCGACGGTGGACCCGGCCAGCACGAACGACACCGCCATCGACCCCATCCTCGACACTGTGCTGGCCGGCACCGTGCCGCTGACGTCCGTCGACCCGGCCGGCTACGACGCGGTGTTCCTGGTCGGCGGACACGGCACCATGTGGGACTTCCCCGACGACGAGTCCCTCGCCGGGATCGTCAGCACGATCGGCCGCACCGGTGTCGTGGCGGCCGTCTGCCATGGCGTGGCCGGGCTGCTCGGTGCGACCACTGCGACCGGGGAACCGCTCGTGGCGGGGCGGACCGTGACGGGGTTCAGCGACGCCGAGGAGGTGCTGGCCGGCGCGACCGCCGTACTGCCCTTCTCGCTGGAGCAACGGCTCAAGAGTCTCGGCGCCGTGGTAGAGGTCGGTGAGCCGTTCACGCCGACGGTGCGCCGGGACGGCCGCCTGCTCACCGGCCAGAACCCGGCTTCGTCAGCCGGTGTCGCCGCCGCTGTCGTCGACGTTCTGACGCTGCCGTGACCACTCCCGCCGACCAGTTCGCGGCGCTGCCGCTGCGCGAACGCAAGCGGGCCCGCCTCCGGGTGGGGCTGTGGCAGGCCCTGCGCGAACGCGTCGAACACACGGCGTTCGCTGACATCCCGGTGCGGGAACTCGCGGCGGCAGCCGAGGTGTCCGAGCCGACGTTCTTCGCGCACTTCGGTTCCAAGACCGACCTGCTCGCTTACCACATCTGCATGTGGCGCATCGGCACCGTCCTGGCCGCCGACGGTGCGTCGGACGGCGTCGACTTCATCCAGCGGTTCTTCGACGAGACGGCCCGGTCCATCGTCGCGGGGCCCCGCATGTGGTTCGAGATCACCGCCGAGGTCGCACGCGGTGGCGGTATCTGTGCCGTGTTGAACATCAGCGCCGCCGAACGGCTGCTCGTCTTCGACGACCTGCGTGCCCTCGACGTCACCGTGACACCGCAGGCCGATCTGTTCCGCCAGCATCTGCCATCGTCGCCGGACCCGGAGGCGGCGGTGACCGGCCTGCTCGCCGGCTTCTACGGCGTCCCCCTCGCCCTCGGTGCCGACCGCCTCGATGAGCTGCGCGAGGCATACCGCACACTCGTCGCCCGGTACACCACGGCAGCCGTCGCATGACCGGCTCCCGTGCCCTGGCCGAGCACATCCTCGACCTCCTCGGCCCCCGTCCGGACGTCGACCTCGTCCCCTTCTTCGGTGGCTGGTCACTACGGCACGAGGGGAAGCAGATCGGCATCGTCATGGACACCGCTTACGCCAAGGTCGATTCCGCACACCGCGACAACTGGCACGACAACGGCTCGGTTCCGTTCCGGTACACCGCCCGCGGCCGCACCATCACCGTCGAGGCCTACTGGAGCGTCCCGGCTGACGCACTGGAGGACTCGAACCTGCTCCGCGACCTCCTCTTCGGAACAGGTGGCGATGCGGGCCGCCCCGCTGGTTCTTGTCGGAGGGTCATGCCACTATCCCGCCCATGATTCAGATCGTCATGGGGGCGTTGATCCGCGAAGGTCAGATTCTGCTCGTGCACCGAAGTCCGAACCGTCCTGTCTACCCGGACGTGTGGGGCCTTGGCGGCGGGCACCTGGAGACGGGCGAGACAGAACTGGCTGGGCTCGCCAGGGAGCTGGACGAGGAACTGGGCGTACAGATAGATCCCGGCTCGGCGATCCATCTGTGCCGGTTGCAGGCGGGCCGCGGAGGGGAATCCGTGCACTTCAGCGCCTGGATTGTCAAGCAGTGGGCGGGGACACCAGTAAACGCCGCCCCCGAAGAACACGACGAGATCCGCTGGTTCCGGCCCGAGGAGCTGCCTCCTCTTGCCCACGAACCCGTACGTACGGCGCTGATGGAAGCGATGCGCTAGCCGCAGATCCACAGTGCCCCCCACGTGCTGTGGCCATCGCGTAGCCTGCCCGTGGATCGGGGGAGGGTGTAGTTTGTTCGCGCTCGTTTTCGACGCGGTGCGGGCGCGAACCGCGCAGGTACTGGCGATCTTTGTGCTGACCGCACTGGCCGCCACCGTCGCTGCCGCCGGTCCTTGGTATGCGTACGCATCCGCGACCCGCGCTGCCGAGGCTCAGCTGAGCGCCGCCTCGGCGGCCCAGCGCAACATCTCGATCCAGACCGAGACCAGTACCCGGAACGACGCGGCCGGCGTGCTCGGCCGGTTCGCCGACGTCGCCTCCGGTGAGTTGTCCAGCTCACTGGACCAGCCGGTGCGCGGGATCCGGCTGCCGCTGACCGTCACCCGGGCCGACGCAGACGCGACCATGGCGGTCGCCTACCGGGACGACCTCTGTCAGCACGTCCGCCTCGACGGGCCCTGTCCGTCCGCCCCGCTTCAGATCGCGGTCAGCAACGCCACCGCCCAGAACCTGGGGCTGGCAACCGGCGACAAACTGACCCTGCTGGACCCGTTGAGCACACCGTTCCAGTTCACGGTCGTCGCCCGTTACTCGATGCGCGATCCCGCGGACCCGTATTGGAGCAATCCGCTGTTCCGGGCCGAGACCCCCGGACTGGACCCGGCCTTCACACCGGTCGAGACGTTCGGTTCCGACCGGTTCCCGGAGCCGACGCTCACGTACGACGTCCGGGTCCCGCCAGACCTGATCCGCGGCGACGGCGCGCAGCGCCTCGGTGTCGCGCTGGCCGATGCCGAGGCCCGGCTGAGCCTGGACAGGCTGCGGATGATCACCGGCATCGACACGGTGCTGGAGCGCATCGCCAGGGACCGGGACACGGTGCGCCGCGGCGTTCTGACCGCGGGCCTGCAGACGCTGATCCTCACCTGGTTCGCGATCGGGATCGCCGGGCGCTGCACCGGCCGGGACCGGCGTACCGACGTGGCGCTGCTCAAACTGCACGGCGTGAGCCGGGGCGTCATCCTGCGGCTGGCCGGGGGACAACACCTGGTGCCGCTGGTGCTCGGTGTGCTGGTCGGTGCGCCCGCCGGGCTTCTGCTCGCCGGTGGCCTCGCCGGGGCGGTGCCGCCGAGCGACCGGGACGCTGCGCTGTTGCTCGTGGGAGCCGCCGTCGCCGCCGTACTGCTCGGCAGCCTGCTCGTGCTGATCATCGGTGAGGCGCTGGTGCTGCGGCAGCCGGTCGCGGTGCTGCTGCAGCGCTCGGCGATGCGACGCGCCGACTGGCGCTCCACCATGGTCGACCAGGTGCTCGCCGCCGTTGCTGCCGCCGCGGTCTACCAGGCGCGGTCCGGCGGGTCGGAGGACGGCCTCAAGGCCGCCGCGCCCGCGCTCGCCGCGCTGGCCGTGGCACTGCTGGCGGCGCGGCTGCTGGTACGCGTCGCCGACCGGGCCGGCAACGTGGCGTTGCGTGCCGGGCGGCTCGGGCTCGGCCTCACCGCCGTCCAGGTCTCCCGCCAGCGCGGCGCCGACCGGGTGTTCGCCCTGATCGTGGTGGCGGTCGCCAGCTTCGCCACGGCAGCCGGCGGGCTGGCTGCCGACCGTACCGTTCGCGCCGATCGCAGCGCCGCGGAGCTGGGCGCCGCCCGGGTGCTCAAGGTGGAGGCGCCGAACCGTACGGCGCTGCTCGCGGCGGTCCGGCGGGCCGATCCGGGCGGCCGGGAGGCGATGGCGGTGGTCGCCGACACCACGACCATCCCGCCGGTGCTGGCCGTGGACACCACGCGGCTCGCCGCGGTCGCCGAGTGGCGCCCCGAGTTCGGGCCGGGCGGCCTGCTCCCGGACGCGACGGCGGCCGGCAGCGTGAAACCGCTGCCGGTGGTCACCGGCGACCGGCTGACCCTTCGGACGCGGTACGAGGGCACCGCCCCGGTCACTGTCGAGCTGCTGCTCCAGCACGAGGGCACCGGCCTGCCGGTGCAGGTCGACTTCGGTGTTCTGGGCGCGGGGGAGGGCACGGTCTCGGCTCCGGCGCCCGGATGCGCCGCCGCGCCCGGCTGTCGCCTGGTCCGCTGGGGGCTGACCGCGCCGGGCTGGCGAAGCAGGTGGAGCCCACTCCCGCCGGATACCGTGGTGACGCTGCAGAGCCTGCGGCAGGACGGCCCGGCCGCGGAGATCCTGGACCCCGCCCGGTTCGGCAATATCGGCTGGTGGCGGCCCGCCGTCGGGGGCGTCGCCATCGACATCGCCACGACCGGCGACGGCCTGCGGCTGTCCGCCGACCGCAACGAGCTGGGAGTGCCGTTGAGTGGCACCGAGGTCTGGGCGTCCGACACCTCGATGCCTCTGCCGGTGGTGCTGGCCGGCGAGGCTCCGGCCGAGTGGCGGCTCACCGACCCGCTGCTGAACTCGTTCGGCCGGGTCCCGGCGCGGGTCGCCGGCACCGCCCAGGCCCTGCCCGGGCTGGGAACGACCGGGATCCTCGTCGACCTGGACGCCACCCGCCGTGTCGCGGGTGAGAGCGAGCCGCCCGGGGAGTACCAGGTCTGGCTCTCCGCCGGCGCCCGCTCGAGCCTGGTGGCCGACCTGACCGCGGCCGGGCTCACCGTGATCACGGACGACAGCGCCAAGGAACGATCCGTCGTCCTCGGCCACCAGGGACCGGCGGCCGTCGCACAGTTCGCGTTGCTGGCCGGCGTGGCGGCGCTACTGCTCGCCGCGGCCACGACAGCCGTCGCTGTCGCCGTCGACCGGCCCATGCTGCGCGGGCAACTCGAGGCGCTGCGCCTGCAGGGACTATCTGCCCCCGTGGCGGTCACCACCGGTCATGCCGGGACGGCCGCCCTCGTACTGGCCGGTCTGTCGGTCGGTGTGTTCTCCGCCTTGCTGGTCGGGCCGCTCACCCGGATCGTCGTGCCACCGTTCACCGACGGCTGGGCGGTGCTGCCGCCGCCGGCCACCCTCAGCGGCGCTGTGCTCGCGCTGTCCGCGCTGATCGCCCTCGTCGTGCTCGGCGTGACCGGGTGGCTGTCGGTGCTGCCGCTCCTTCGCAGCCTTCGAGCGCCCGGCTCGGCACCGCCCGCGGCGCCGTCGCCTGACCGGCATGCCGGCGGCGTGCCGGCCGGCACCGCGGCCGGTCGCGGTGCCGATCCGAAAGAGGACGGTCGATGATCTCGCTGGTCTTCGTCATGCTCTGGCACCGCCGCGGGCAGGCCGTCACCCTGGCACTGCTCGGCCTGCTGGCGGTCACCTCCGCGGTCGCCGCACCGGCCTATCTGATCGCGGTCGACCGTGCGGTCGCCCTCGGGCAGATCGCCACCGCCGCGCCCGACGAGCTCGGCCTGGTGGCGAGCGCGGTGCAGAACGAGCGCGTCGCCACCGAGGACGACACCCGGGACCCGGGCCAGAACCCGGACCAGGCGGAGCAGGGTGGGTTGCAGTTCGGCGACGTGGCCGCGGCGCTGGTCGCCCTGCCCGGCTTCACCTACGTCTACTCGGCGGAGTACTGGGTCATCGGCATCGACTCGGATGCGGCGAACCCCGGGCGCTTCGTCTACCGCCAGGACGTCTGCGCCCACCTGCAGATCCTGACCGGCCGCTGCCTGGCCGCGGAGGGCGATGTACTGCTCGGGGAGCACACGGCACAGCGGCTGAACCTCAAGGCAGGCGACGCGGTCGAGCTGCGGTCGGCCGTGCCCGATCCGGATCCACGGCGGAAGGTCTGGACACCGGACGGGAAGCCGCGACGCCTTCTGATCGCCGGCACCTACCGGCCGACCGAGCCGAGTGCCGGCTTCTGGGGCGCCCGCGGCTACTTCACCGCGACACCGGAGACCGGCCCGGGCGAACCTATCTTCACCGCCGCGGTGACGCAGCAGACGATGGACCACGGCCGGATCACGCTGGCGATGGACGGCCGGGCCGGCCCGGCCGCGTTGCACCCCGACCGTCTCGACCAGCTCCGGGCCGACCTGCGGAAGCTGAATCAGACCACCGCCGACGTCGGCATGGCGGTGCAGATCGACACCGGGATGACGGCACTGCTGGACCGCATCGACATCGGACAGTCGTCGACCCGGCTGCTCGTGCCGGTGCTGGCCGTGCCACTGATCCTGCTCGCCTGCTTCACCATCTTCCTCACCGTCGGCTACGGCCTCGAGGGCCGGCAGAACGAGTTGGCGGTCGTCGCGCTGCGTGGCTCGCGATGGTGGACGCGGTGGTGGCTGGCGGCCGGCGAGAGCCTCGTCGCGGTCCTGGCCGGCGCCCTGTGCGGCTGCCTGATCGGGCAGCTGCTGGTCAACGCGATCGCGGCGATCGTCTTCCCGGACGGCGGCATCCCCTCCGGCTGGAGCTCACTGCGCCACGCGCCACTGGCTGCGGGGGCAGCGCTGCTGTCGGTGATGGCGGCTCAGCGCCGCCAGTTCGTCGGCTCGGTAGCCGGACTGCTGCGCCGGCACCCCTCCACCGCCAACAGCCGGTGGGCGATCGCGGCGGACGCGCTCGCCGTACTCCTCGCCGTCGTCGCCTCGGTCCAGCTCGTACTCTCCAAGGGTTCGCTGACCGGGGTGGGCCTGTTCGCACCCGCCGTCCTGATGCTCGCCCTCGGCCTGCTCGCCGCCCGCGCCCTGCTTCCCTTGATCAGCCGGTACGCGATCCGCGCCCTGCACCGCGGCCGTCTCGGTGTCGCCCTGGCCGGTCTGCAGCTCGCCCGCCGGCCCGGCGCCGGCCGGCTCTTCGCACTGCTGGTGGCCACCGTGGCCGTGGCCGGATACGCGACCTGCGCGGTGGACACCGCCGCCTCCGGCCGCGCCGTCGAGGCAACCCTCGGCATCGGTGCGGACCGGGTCCTCACCGTGCAGACGGCACAACCCCAGCAGCTGCTGGCCGCGGTGCGCCGGATCGACCCCGACGGTGACTTCGCCATGGCGGTCATCCGGCTGCCCCCGGGCAGCTCCGCCGCCGCCGCGCCAGGCCTGGCCGTGGACTCCACCCGGCTGGCGGCCGTCGCGGCGTGGCCGGGCGACGGACCCGGCCCGGCCGAGGTCGCCAGCCGGGTGCGCCCGGAGTTGCCGGCTCCACCGGAGTTCCCCGGCCCGGACATCGCCGTCGACGTGTCGGCGTCCGGCCTGGTACCGGGCACGAAAGGCCTGCGGCTCCAGGTGTCGGTCTCGTCGCTGAACGGGATCGGTGACGCGGTGATCGAGCTCGGCGAGCTGCAGAACCGGCCGGTCACGTACCAGCAGAGGATCGCGGTCTGCCAGGAAGGTTGCCGGATCGACGGCATCGGGCTCGCCCGGACCGGCTCGTCCCGCATCACCGCCGAGGTGGTGCTCCATGGCGTGCGCGCCACCGGCCCGGACCGGGAAGTGTTGCCGCCGACCCGGCTGGCCGACCCGGACAGCTGGCGGGCAAGCCCGGAGGTGCGGCTGGCGCAAGCGCCGAACGGCCTGCGGCTCGACTTCGACGAATCGGTAAGCGTCTCCCCGCTCGTCTGGATCAAGCCGGCCAGTACCCCGGACCCGATCCCGGTCGTCGTGGCCGGTGGCCGCCTCGCCGACGACGTCATCAGCGGTCTGGACGCCAAGCCCATGCTGGTCACCAACGCCGGGACCCTGCCGGTCGTGCCCCAGTTGGGCCGCCGGGCCGTCGTGGTCGACCTCGAGTACGCGGACCGGATGACCATGAACGCCGGCCTCGGCAACGCGCCACAGATCTGGCTCAACGCGGCGGCGCCGCCGGACATCCTGGACCGGGTCTCGGCACAGGGGCTCACCGTCATCGCCGACGTCCACTCCGATCAGGTACGCCGCCGCCTCGAACAGCAGGGGCCGGCGCTGGCGCTCTGGTTCCACGTGCTGACCGGCGCTCTGGCCGTACTGCTGGGAGCGGGCGCACTGGTGCTGGCGGCAGCGGTGGACCGGCGCCGCCGGGTCGAGGACCTCTCCGTGCTACGGAACCAGGGGCTGCGTCCTGGCCCGGCCGGACAGGCGATGCTCTGGACGTACCCGGCACTGGTTGCTGTCGCCGTAGTGATCGGACTGCTGGTCGGGGCGATCGCGTGGCTGGTCACCGGCTGGGCGCTGCCGCTCGCCGGCCCGTACCCGCCGGATCTTCCACTGCCCGGCTGGCCGCGGGTCACCGTGCTGCTCGCGGTGGGTGCGGTGGTCCTGCTGGTGCTCACGGCGGTGGCCGTCGCCACGGGACGCAATCTGCGCCGGCGTGTGATGCGCCGGGGAACGCTTTGACATCGGCGGTGCGATGAGAGCGCTGACGTGGGCGCGGCGGACCTGGCGTACGGGGACGCCGCCCCCGGCCTTCGTTCCAACACACGCATGGTGGTTTTACCTTCGGCGAGTTTGCGCCGGTAGTAGCGGCGGCCATGATGTGCAGGACCCGGTTGATGCGCCGGTTCCCGGCCCGCGACAGGCGGTGCCGGTTCCGGTCGCCGGATGAGGCGTCGCGATCGGTGTCAAGGACGCCTGACAGTTGGACTGACCGATTGTTCATCGAGATCGGTCGCTGTGATCGTCCACTGTGTTAACGTGCCGACGGTGCGATCATGGAAGCCTGGTGGACGTGCTGTCGCATCTGGACAGAGTCGTCGTCGACCGTCAGCTGCTGCCTCGACATATGCCTCAGCCACTCGGAATCCAGCACGGTGGCGCTTCCGCGAGGCGGCCGTCCGGGCAGCCATGGAGCACCACGACAGGCCCTCTGTTGTCGCCTCGGCCAGCTGCGGGTCGCGGAACGGACTGGTCGAGGTTTCCATCCGGCGGGTGGGCTACGAGGAGTTTGTTCGCCCACGGACGTCGACGTTCGCGCGTACCGCGTACCTGCTGACCGGTGACCGGCGCGATACGGAGGATCTCGTGCAGGTATCGCTGGCCCGTACCGCGAACCGGTGGACTCGGCTCGATGACCCGGAGGCGTACGTGCGTCGTGTCCCACACACCCAGGCGGTGTCGTGGCGGCGGGGTCGGGCTCTTCAAGAACCAGCACATCGAGTTCATTTCAAGTTCCATGGCCAGGAGGCAGTACGTGGTGCGTAGAAACGCATACCAAGGATTTCTCACTATTGTGATGGTGGCGGCAGCCGCCGCGCCATTCACGCATAGCAAGGCAGCTCATGCCAATCCGACATTTACCCTGACATCGATGTCGGCAACAGTGAGCGGCACTAACGTCACGGCTACCGCCAATGTGCAGGCGTCGCCACAGGCAACGGCCGAATACGCCGGTATCTGTGTGCGCGATGCTTCTGACAGAATTTGGGACTTCGATAAGCGCACCAACCATACTATTAGCACAACCGGCACGACGTTGAATGGCTCCGGGAAAACTTTCGACGCCGGAACGTACACCTATTTTGTGTGCCTCAGCGTCAATAACGTCTGGTACCAAGCGGGTGCTTCGAAAACCTTTACTGTCGGCGGTGGCACCACCGTACCTCCGGGCAGCAGCTATGGCGACAACGCCCTTGGACGCTGGAGGAGCGCTGTCGCAAACCGCAACTCGCAACCAGCGACCTGGGTTGCCTGGGGGGATTCCTTCACAGAGGGTCAGGGCGCATCAAGCAGGCCCGATCGCTGGATCGACAAAGCACTTGGCAGTCTGCGCAATACCTACCCGACGACTGGCGTAACGGGCGGCGCGGGCTATCTGCCATCTTTTTACGCAACCTACGCCCCTGATTCAACCTGGATGCCATTCACCTCATCGGGCGGCAGCCACACCTGGGAAGACTGGGGTGGCTCCCTTGGTAACCGCATTGTCAACATGAGCGCCGGCGGCTACGAAACGTTCACGGTCACCGGTACATCAGTTGACATCTTGTACTCTCGGGGCGCTGGCGGCACCTTCAGCTACAAAGTTGATTCCGGCGCGCCGGTGAATGTCAGCACTTCGGGCAGCTACGATCCGTCCAGCCACGTCCACGTCACCTTCACAACACCCGGCACGCATACGGTCACTATCACCGGCGTATCAGGCACAAGTTATCTTGAAGGCTTGATGGTGTACAACGGCGATGAGACCAAAGGCATCCGCCTGTACGACGCCGCGCACACCGGTGCCACCACCGACGACTTCACCTCCAGCATGTGGGACCAGGCCGAGATCACAGCGACCGCAAAAGCAGACCTGGTAACCGTTGCACTTGGCGCGAACGACTACCTGAGCGGCTCGGAGACCCCTGCCGGCGTCACTGCAAACTTGCAAGAAATGATCGACAGCATCCGTTCCAAGGCGAGTACGCACTCCACCCACCAACCGTCTATCGCGGTCGTGATCCCTTGGGACTTCTCAGCCTACGGCTCCATTAATGGCTACACATGGAGCGACTTCGTCGATGCCATCCGCGATGTAGCGGCCGCAGATTCATCTGTTGCGCTACTCGACTTGACGTCGACCGGCTCACCGGCAGGTGTTGGTGGGGGCTTGTACGCATCTGATGGACTACACCCGTCCAACAGCGGACAAGCAGCTATCAGTGCAGCCGCTGCATCTTTCCTGGACTGATGCAAAACGCCGCGCGGCCTCCCTACCGGAATGTCCGCGCGGCGTAGCCTCCTCCCTTCAGTAAGGGTGGCCGGGAGGTGTTGCGGACGCGGCCTCGGGTGCGGGCGGCGATGAGTGCGCAGGTGCGGGAACAGGGTCGTCATCTGGGTGGTCGTCCGCCGTACGGCTACCGGTTGGTGGACGCGGGCCCGCATCCGAACGCGGTGCAGGCGAGCTGGTGTCGGCACCATCACCGCCGACAATCCCGACCCGTAGGAGACACCACGCGGGCTGTGGCCAGGTCCTCAACTGGCGCGATCCACGCGGGCCGTACCGTGTTCCAGGTCCCCATCCCGGGGCAACGCTTCGCAATTCTCGGGAGGTCCGATGGAGATCGGCTCCTGTTCAGTTCGGGCCGTGCTTTATCTGGATGTGGCCGATCTGCCTGCGGTGGCCAGCTGGCACGACGCTGCCGAGGCTGCGTTGCTGCTCCTGGTCCAGCCCCCGGGTGCGGCCCCGGTCGACCGCAAGATGACCGGTTTTACCCGCGCCGAAGACGGCAGCGGGGGACCCATCAGTGGCCGAGTGTGGGCCGACAGCCTGGTCCCGGACCTCTATCAGCTTCAAACCCTCTGGAGCTACGGCGACTCTCATCCTCGCGGCCCGGTCAGCAATGTCGATGTCAGGGTCTTCCGCCCTGGATTCGGCGCATTCCTCTGGCTTGACTTGCTCGTCGTCCTGGCGGATCAGTCCGCGCTGCGGGCAGTGTGCGACGCGGTGCTCGCAGTCGTGCAGGCAA
>NZ_JBFAAI010000042.1:0-85050 GCF_040639655.1 Actinoplanes sp. NPDC023801
GCACGTCGTTGACCGCGGCCGGGTTGCCCCGGTAGTGCTTGAGCAGCAGATACTTCGCCATGACAGGTTCTCCTCGGTGCTGGTACGACCCATTCTGGTCGCTCTTCACACCGGGGACGGAGCCGTGTGGCCGTTCTCGACATCAAAACCCGGCCGGCTTTCACCGCTGGCCCCGGGACAGGGGCGGTAGGCGGCCCGTAGCCGGCGGGCCGCCACGCCGGCCGACGTCGTCCCGCCGCTCAGCTCGGCGGCGAGCGCCTCGGCGGCCGCCCGGACGGCCGGGTCCTGGGTGAACTCGTCGAGCAGCAGGCCGCGGGCGAGCCGCCACGCACGTGTCATCGCATGCCGGTCGGCGGCTGACGAGTGCACCAGCGCACGCTCGTGCAGCCGGTCCCAGAGTTCCGCGATCCCGTCGCCGGTCCTGGCACTGCAGGTCAGCACCCGGGCCCGGCTGCCGCCGGGAAACAGGCGCAGCGCACCGGTCAGTTCGGCGGCGGCCGCGCGGGCGGCGGCCTCGTTGGCGCCGTCCGCCTTGTTGACCACCACGACGTCGGCGATCTCCAGGACGCCCATCTTGATGCCCTGCATCGCGTCGCCGGCACCGGCCAGCGTGAGCAGGAGCACGACATCCACCAGTTCGGCCACCTCGGTCTCGGACTGGCCGACGCCGACCGTCTCGACCAGCACCACATCGAAACCGGCCGCCTCGAGCACGGTGATCACGTCGTCGGTCGTGGCGGTCACGCCGCCCAGAGCGCCCCGGGACGGCGACGGCCGCACGTACGCCGCCGGGTCGTCGCCGAGGCGGTGCATCCGCACCCGGTCGGCGAGAATGCTTCCGCCGGTTCGTACCGACGACGGGTCGACGGCCAGCACTCCCACCCGGTGGCCGTTGTCGATCAGGTGCGCACCGAGTGTCTCGATCAGGGTGGACTTGCCGGCACCGGGGACGCCGGTCACGCCGATCCGGCAGGCTCGTACGCTGTCGCCGGCCAGCGACTCGATCAGCCGGCGAGCGGGTTCCCGGTCGGCCGCACGCCCCGACTCCACCAGGGTGATCGCCCGCGCCACAGCGGCCCGGTCCCCGCGGCGCACGCCCCGGGCGTAGGACTCGACATCCGGCGGTGGCCTCATCGGGGCTCCGGATGTCCCAGGCGCGCGGCCAGCCGGCGTACCACCTCGCCGGCCGCCTCGGCGACCACGGTGCCGGGTCCGAAGATCAGGTCCACCCCGGCGTCGTGGAGTGCGGCGTGGTCGTCCGCCGCTATCACGCCGCCGACCACGATCATCACGTCACCGGCGCCCGCCCGCTCGAGTTCCGCGCGCAGCGCCGGCACCAGGGTGAGATGTCCGCCGGCCAGGGAGCTGACCCCGACCACATGCGCGTCACTGTCGACGGCGTGGCGGGCCACCTCCACCGGGGTCCGGAACAGTCCGCCGACGTCCACGTCGAAGCCGAGGTCGGCGAAGGCCGTCGCGACGACCTTCTGTCCCCGGTCGTGGCCGTCCTGGCCCATCTTGGCGACCAGGATCCGCGGGGCCCGGCCCTCCTCGGCGGCGAACGATCGCGTCGCGGCCCGGACACTCTCGCTCGGCACACCGTCCCCGGCAGCCGCCCGATAGACGCCGGACACGGTTCGCACGCTTGCCCGGTGGCGTCCGAACACCGCCTCCAGAGCCGTCGTGATCTCACCGAGAGTCGCCTGCCGGCGGGCCGCCTCGACCGCGTACTCGAGGAGATTCACCGTGTTCGCGGGCTGCCCGGCAGCCGCGGTGAGCGCGGCCAGCGCGCTGCCGCAGGCGGCCTCGTCCCGCTCGGCCCGTACCCGGGCCAGCTCGTCCACCTGACGCCGCCGGACCGCGGAGTTGTCGATCCGGAGCACGTCGACGGGCTCCTGCTGTTCCGGCCGGTACCGGTTGAGCCCGATCACCGGCTGCCGGCCCGAGTCGATGAGTGCCTGGGTACGCGCCGCGGCCTCCTCGATGCGCAGCTTGGGCGTCCCGGCCGCGATCGCCGCGGCCATCCCGCCGCCCGCCTCGATCTCCTCGATGTGCGCCCAGGCACGTTCGGCGAGGTCGTGGGTGAGCCGCTCCACGTAGGAGCTGCCACCCCACGGGTCGACGACGCGGGTGGCCGCCGACTCGTGCCGCAGCAGCAGCTGGGTGTCCCGGGCGATGCGGGCGGAGAACTCGCTGGGCAGCGCCAGTGCCTCGTCGAAGGCGTTGGTGTGCAGCGACTGCGTGTGGCCGTGCACCGCCGCGAGCGCCTCGACACACGTACGCGTCACGTTGTTGAACATGTCCTGGGCGGTCAGTGACCAGCCGGAGGTCTGGCAGTGTGCCCGCAGGCTCCGCGACTTGACCGAGGCGGCGCCGAACGAGCGGGTGAGGCGGTCCCACAGCAGCCGGGCGGCCCGCAGCTTCGCGACCTCCATGAAGTAGTTCATGCCGATGCCCCAGAAGAACGACAGCCGGGGTGCGAACGCGTCGATCGCCAGGCCCGCCGCCTGTCCGGCTCGCAGGTACTCGGCGGCGTCCGCCAAGGTGTAGGCGAGCTCCAGGTCCGCGGGTGCGCCGGCCTCCTGCAGGTGGTAGCCGGAGATCGAGATGGAGTTGAAGCGGGGCATGTGTTCGGCGGTGTAGCCGAACACGTCCGACACGATCCGCATCGAGGGTTCCGGCGGATGGATGTACGTGTTGCGGACCATGAACTCCTTGAGGATGTCGTTCTGGATCGTGCCGGTGAGCCGCCGCGCCGGGACGCCCTGCCGTTCGGCCGCCACGACGTACATGGCCAGTACCGGCAGCACCGCCCCGTTCATGGTCATCGAGACGCTGATGCGGTCCAGCGGGATGCCGTCGAACAGCCGGCTCATGTCGTCGGCGGAGTCCACCGCGACACCCGCCATGCCGACGTCCCCGGTGGCCCGCGGATGGTCGGAGTCGTAGCCGCGGTGGGTGGCCAGGTCGAACGCCACCGACAGGCCGGTCTGCCCGGCGGCGAGGTTACGGCGGTAGAACGCGTTCGACTCCTCGACGGTGGAGAAGCCCGCGTACTGCCGGACCGTCCACGGCTGGGTCACGTACATCGTCGGATAGGGGCCGCGGAGGAACGGCGGCATGCCCGGCAGGGTGGCCAGGTCCAGCTCCGCCACGTCGGCCGGACGATAGCTGTCGCGGACGTCGATCTCCTCGGGCGTACGCCACGGGTCACCGGCCTCGATGCCGGCCTCGGCGACGAGCGGCGCGCCCAGCGGCACCCGGGTGAAGTCCGGGATGGTCATGCGATCTCCAGGTCGGTCAGCAATGAGCGCAGCACCTCGACAGCGTCGTCGCCGTCGGTGAAGGCGGACACCCCGGCGCACGGCGGGCACCCGCCGACCGCGTGGACGGCCCGGGCCCCGGCTTCGGCGAGCAGGGCGGCGGTCTTCTCCGCGTGCAGTTCGTAGGAGTCCGGGTCACCGGCCAGACACGCGACGGTGAGGCCGGTCTCGCGCAGCCGGGCGCCGGCCCGGTCCGGGTCGTCGACGCGCTCGACCGTGACGCCGGCCGCGGCGAACAGGTCGGTCGCGAACATCGCCCGGGAGGCGGAGGCGGCGCCGCCGAGCGCGACGAGCAGCACGGCCGGGCGACGGCCGGTAATCCGGGTGAACGCGTCGGTCCGGTCCCGCAGTTCCTCGAACTGCTGCCCGTCACGACGGCACGGCAGCCCGGCCCGGCCGGACAGTTCCGGGTCCGTCCCGGACGCCTCGTCGCCGACGGCGGCGTACCGGCTGACCCCCACCACCGGGCGGCGGCCCCGGCGCACGTCCTCGGCGCGGCGGTCCCAGCTGGTGGCGAGGTCGCGTTCGAGCCGGCCGCTGGTCAGCGCCTCGGACATGCCACCTGCCGCCTCCACACCGGTGAACCATTCCCAGGCCCGGTGGGCCAGCGCGGTGGTGAGCCACTCGACGGACCACGCGCCGCCGGCCGGGTCGGCGACCCGGGCCAGATGAGCCTCCTCGCGCAGCAGCAGGTGGGTGTTGCGGGCCAGGCGGGCGGCCCGCGCGCCGGTTTCGGAGCCCGTGTCGAACGGCCGTACGGTGATGGCGTCCGCTCCTCCGACGACCGCGCCGAAGCAGGCAAGCGTGGCCCGGGGCAGGTTCGCCCACGGGTGCCGGGTGGTGGTGGTACGCCCGGAGGTGACGGCGTGCTGACGCTGCGCGGACGGGGTGATCCCGCACGCCTCCTGCACCCGGGTCCACAACCGGCGGGCGCTGCGCAGCTTGGCGATGGTGAGGAACTCGTCGGTGGTGGCCGCGTACCGGAACTCGATCTGGCTCGCCGCCTCGGCGGCCGGCATCCCGGCATCGGTGAGCGCCCGGAGGTAGGCGACCGCGGTGGCCAGCGAGTAGCCCAGCTCCTGCGCGTCGGTGGCGCCGGCCCAGTGGTACGGCATCGCGTCGGCCACCACGGCCCGGACACCCGGCAGGCTGCCGGCACATCGCCGGGCCAGGTCCGCCACGGCTGCCCACGGCGGGGCGGCCGTACCCCGGGCGCGGTCACCGAGCGGGTCGGCGCCGAGGTTGCCGTGCAGAGCTGTGTCCGCGACGCCCCGGCGGGCTGCGGTGTCGAGCCAGACCGCCGCGAGGGCGGGGCCGGCCGCGCCGCCCTGCAGGACGACGCCGGTACGGGCCGGGCCGGTGTTCTCGAGCAACTCGGCCAGACGTTGCGGGTCGGTGCCGGGAAGCCAGAGGGACGTCACTCCGCCGTCCACGTCGCGGGCGGCCGCGGCCGGGCTCGCCGGGTCGCCCAGGTCGTGGCGCTGGCGGATGTCCCAGCCGGTCCGGTCACCGGGCGGGCGGCCGCCCCGGGTGAACGGTGCGGCGCCGGGCTCGCCGGCCGGCTCCACCACCGTGTCCGGTGTGAACAGCGGCGGGATCACGATGTCGTCCTCGGTGACGGTGGCGAGCAGCCGGTCCACCACGGCGGGATCGTCGCCGGCACCGGCGCGCCCGGATTTGCGCAGCACCGCCAGCGCGAGCCGGCGCCACTCGCCGGTGAGGTCGGAGGTCGGCGTGGGCATCAGATACCGCTGCCACGGATGCACTCGGCGAGAACCACGGGCCCACCGAACGCGGCCGACGGATCCTGCGGCCAGAAGACCCCGGTGTGCGGGAAGACCACCACCTCGCCCGAGTCGGTCAACCCGACCAGGCCGGCGTAACCGTCGCCGGTGATGTCAGCGACGCCGATCAGCATGACGTCGTCGAAACCGTCGGCACATCGGTAACCGCGTGCGCCGCCCCGGCCGTCCGGTTCGAGGATGAGCAGGGTGCCGTCGGGACGCCGGATCAGCAGGTCGGGAACGGGACCGCTGGTCACGTTGCCGGAGCCGAGCACGACGTCGCCGGGCGAGGCCGCGCGGAGGACGGACGGGCGGGTCACGGCGTCGGACGCGGTGACCGGTCGGGCATCTACGAACATCACACGCTCCTGCATGGTGGCGGCGATCACGCACTCACTTCGGAGTCTGCGGGCGGCCGTCGGGCCGCCGACACCCCTGTCTCGCCCGGCCCGCGGTACAGGGGTGTTCGCGGTGCTCGACGGCGGCCCGGATCGCGCCCGGCTCGTCCGGCTGTGGTCTCTGCCACATCGACGCACTGGAGTAGTAGGGGTATGTGCCTGAGCCCGTACCGGCGCGAGTCTGAGATCCGGATCGATGTCCCAGGCAGAAAGGCAGAGAGCCGTGACTGAGCAGATCATTCCGCTCGCCGAGGGGCCCGTGCTGGCCCCGGGCACCACCGAGGTCCAGCTCGTGGGCGGACCGCAGAGCATCCCGCGCCGGATCGTGGTCCCCGTCGAGGAGGCGGCGTACGGCAAGGTCAAAGTGCCCTATCTCGCGGGCTACGAGCACTTCGTCCGCGCCGTCCACGACGACGAGACCTCGAATCTGTTCTCGTGGTCGACCCGTACCAAGATCGCGGAATGACACCCGCGCGATGTCCCGGCACCGGCGCCGGGGCACGCGCCCCTAACCGCCCTTAGCCACGACGCGACCGACCCGGCAAAGGAGCCGGGTCGGTTCCGCACTTCCGGGGGCCTCCATACTCTCGTCTCATGTCCATTGTCGAGAAGGTTCGTCCCGCGTCGCCGGAGCCCGCCGACGCGGCTGCTCACCGGCGTGGTGCCTTCTCGCCGGCCGGGGAGCCGTCATGATCGAGAGCATCCTGCCGGCCGCCGTCGCCGCGGCCGAGGCGTTCGAAGACCCGCCCAGGGCGACGCTGTTCCCCGAGGAGGAACTACTCGTCAGCGAGGCGGTCGGCAAACGACGCGCAGAGTTCACCACCGGGCGCTGGTGCGCCCGCCAGGCGATGCAGCGGCTCGGGCACCGCCCGGCGCCGATCCTGCCCGGACCGCGCGGCGAGCCCCAGTGGCCGGCCGGGCTGGTCGGCAGTATCACGCACTGCGCCGGTTACCGGGCCGCCGTCGTCGCACCGGCCGCGGTCGTCAGCACGGTCGGTATCGACGCCGAACCCCATGACGCCATGCCGGACGGTGTCTTCGAAGCGGTCTCCCTGCCTGCCGAACGCGACCGCATCGCTGCCCTGCGCCGGGAACATCCCGGTGTGCACTGGGATCGGATGCTGTTCAGCGCCAAGGAGTCCGTCTACAAGGCGTGGTACCCGCTCACCGAACGGTGGCTGGACTTCGACGACGCCAGCGTGACCTTCAATCCCGGCAAGGGCACCTTCACGGCCGCGCTCAAGGTGACCGGACCCCGCCTGAACGGCAAGAGCCTGACCGGGTTCACCGGCCACTGGCTCGTCGACAGGGGTCTCGTCGTCACCTCCATCGCCGTCCCGGCACCGGCCCGGCCCGCCACGCCCGCCGCATCGTCGCGCCCCCTGATCAAGACCCGGCCGGCCTGACGAGAACCGCACACGAGGAACGCCCGGCCGGATCGGCCGGGCGTCTTTCGGGTGCGGGGTCAGCTGCTGACGGCGTGATCCCACAGGTGGTGCGTCGGAAGATCGGTACGCCGGGTCACGTTCAGCTTGCGGTAGATCCGGGTCAGATGCTGTTCCACGGTGCTGACCGTGATGAACAGCTTCTTCGAGATCTCCCGGTTGGTGTAGCCGTCCGCGGCCAGCACGGCGACGCGCCGCTCGGCCTCGCTGAGGGTCGCGGCACCCGCGGCCGGGTTCAGCGACTGGACCGGCATCTCGGACTCCTCACCACCGAGCTCCGGGATCAGCGCCTGCATCAACGGCTCGGCCTGGACCTTCTCTGCCAGCACCCGGGCCCGTCGCGCGATCATCCCGGCCCGTCGCGGCTCCCCCAGTGCCTGGTACGCCTCGGTGAGGTCGACCAGCGCACGGGCCTGCTCGTACTCGTCGCCCGTCTGCAGATCGACCGCCTGCCGCAGGAACATCGGGCGATGGCGCAACTGGCTGGTCGCCGCGAACAGCCGCATCGCCATCCCGCTGACCCGGGCGTTGGTCTTGCCGCATCGGCCGAGCTGGTCCTCGACCAGGCGGTGCGCCTCCTCGGCACGGCCCATCCGCAGCAGCGCCTCGGCGGCGTCCACCCGCCACGGGATCAGGCCGGGCACGTCGAGCTGCCATCGGGCGGACAGCTCGCCGCAGAGCTCGAAGTCACGCAGGGCCAGCGGTATCTGACCGATCGCCATGCTGTAACGACCACGAGCCTGCAGGTAGTGCAGGCCGTACCGGGTGCTGAACATCTCCTCCGGCACCGGCTGGTCGAGCTGCTCGCGAACCAGGTCGTACCGGCCCATCGCGGTCGCGGCGATCATCAGCGGGGAGACCGCGGCACCGACGGCGACACCCCAGCTGGCCGGCGGCATCAGGTCGAGGGCGAACCGGGAATGGCGTACGGCGGCCGGAAGGTCACCGAGCCGCAACGCGATCTCGGCGGCGATCGCCGACAGGCGGGCCAGCCTGCTCGGCGCGCGCCGGGTGACGGCCTCCTCGACGAACAGGGCACACCAGGACGCCGCCTGGTCGCACCAGCCGCCGTAGGTGAGGGCGAGCAGAGCGCTCTCCACGGTGTCCAGACTCATCTCGTCCAGCCGGGAGTTGTGCAGGATCCGCCCCACCGCGACGGCGATCTTCTCGGAGGGACCGCTGGTGAGTGCGGTGGCCAGCGCGGACGCCGCCTCCAGCCGATGGCCGGAGGCGACCGTGGCGACCGCCGGCAGATGCGGCGGCGGCTGGCGCAGCATCTCGAGGAACTGGGGGTACGTGACGCGCAGCAGCGGCCGGGCGACGGCCAGCTCGCTGCGGCTCTCCTGGTCGAGGTCGTCAGCCGCGGCGCTGAGGTGCTCGAACGCCGCCCGTGCGTCGGCGAACTGCCCGTTCCACAGCAACGCCTTGGTCAGCGCCAGGGCGTCACCACTGCGCAGGTGCCCGCGGTGCAGGGCGGCGGTCAGCTCGGGCAGATAGCTCGTCGAGCTGCCCGGATTGATCCGCCAGGCGGCCCGGAGCATCGTCGTCATGATCTTCGCGCGGCGCGGTTCGTCGGCGCAGGCCTGCCAGGCGAGCCGCAGGTATCGCATCGCCGCGTCGACCCGGCCGTCACGCAGCGCCTGCCGGGCCGCGTCCTCGAGGACCGAGACGCCCCACGGTTCGTCGGCACGGCCGGCGCCGAGCAACTGGTCCCCGACCACCCGGCTGGAAGCACCGCCGTGGTGCGCGAGCATCGCCGCCTGCCCGTGCAAGTCGCGGCGTTCCTCCTCGCCGATCTCGGCGAGCACCGCCGCGCGGGCCACCGGGTGCCGGAACTCGCCGTTACGCAGGACCCCGGCGGCGGCCAGGGCCCGGAGCGCCTGACTGACCTGCGCCGTTTCCAGGCCGGTCAGCTGATCGAGGAAGGACTGCCCGGGCAGGATGGCCGCGGCGCGGGCCACCCTCCGCAGCCGGGGGTCGGCCCGGTGCAGGCACGACACCACCGCGCGGGCGAAGTGACCGCCGTCGACCGGCTCCTGATCCGGCGTACCGCCCTCCGCGACGGTCTGCCGGTGGTCGTCGATCAATCCGGTGACCAGCAGCGGATTGCCGCCGGTCAGCTCGTGCCAGCGGGTGGCGACCTGCTGCGCCTGCTCGGCCGGCAGTGCGGCGGCGGCCATCGTGCCCACGCCCTCCGGTGACAGCGCGGCGACCGTCAGCTGCGCACCGAGCGGCGGCCGGCTCAGCCCTTCCAGCTCGAAGGTGGACTCTGCCGGCCACGCATGCGTGGAGTGGCTGAAGACCACGAGCATCGGAGCGAACCGGACCCGCCGGGCCAGGTACGACAGGCACAGGATGGAGGCCGGATCGGCCCGGTCGATGTCGTCGATGACGATGACGAGCGGATAACGCTGCGACAGGTCGAGGAGGACGGTGCAGAGTCCGTGCACGATCTGCGGGTCCATCCGGAGGGTGCCGTCGGCGCCCGGCGGGATGCTCTGTGCTCCCTCGTGCAGCAGGTCCATGGCACGCCGGCTCTCCTCCGGGACCAGCGGTGCGTCCATGAGCAGCTGGCCGAACACGCCGAGCGGCAGGTCGTACTCCGATCGTGATCCGACCGCGGTGATGGCCAGGCCGTTCAGGTCGACGACCCGCTCCGCGAATTTGTTGAGCAGCTCGGTCTTGCCCGTGGCCACGGAACCCGTGACCATCGCGACCCGGCCTTTACCGGCAACGGCGGCGGCCAGCAGGCCGTCCAGCGTCGTCATCGCGTCGTCTCGTTCAACCAGTCCCATGATCTTCCCCCCTTTCCACGGATGCCCCCGTGAGCGGCACCCCTAGCGGCGTCCACCTTCTGGTCACGACGCTACGGGGCGGCCTTGTCGTTCCCTTATCCGTTGCCTATCGCCGGCGGAAGGGGTCAGCCGGCCCGCGCCAGGGTCACCACGTCACGCGGACGGTCGGACGACCGGCTGATCCGGTACGCCGCTGAACGCACCGCCGCCAGGACGGCCGTCTCGACGTCCCCGTCCATCCCGACACCCCACAGGACCTGGCCGGTGGAGTGCAGCTCGGCATAGACCGCGGTCCCGCCGTGCGCGGCCAGGCCGGTACCGGTGCGGTGCACGGCCCGCAGGTCGACCCGCCAGGCCGCCAGACTCTGCGTCACCCGATCGAGCGACTCGGTACGGGCGCCGCCGACCTCGAAGGCGGCACCGTCGATGTGCAGGACGACGGGCACGGCCTCACGCAGCGGCACCGACAGCAGGGGCCGGGAGACGTACTCGCGGGTGAACAGCTCGACGACCCGATCCCCGGTGATCTGGCCACCCTCGCCGTCGGCGTGTTCCTGAACCAGTGCGGCGAACTGCACCTGCAGGTCGCGCGGCATGTTGAGGCCGAGGCGCGAACTGATGACGTACGCGACCCCGCCCTTGCCGGACTGGCTGTTGATACGCACGATCGACTCATAGGTACGGCCGACGTCGCGCGGGTCGATCGGCAGATAGGGGATCTCCCAGCGCGGGTCCCCGGTGCGCTTCTGCTCGTCGAAACCCTTCTTGATGGCGTCCTGGTGCGAACCCGAGAAGGCGGTGTAGACGAGGTCTCCGGCGTACGGGTGGCGCGGATGGACGGCGATCTCGGTGCACAGCTCGACGACCCGCCGGACCTCGTTGAGGTCGGAGAAGTCGATGCCCGGGTCGACGCCCTGACTGACCATGTTGAGCCCGAGTGTCACCAGGTCGACGTTGCCGGCCCGTTCCCCGTTCCCGAGCAGGCATCCCTCGATCCGCTCGGCCCCGGCCAGCAGAGCCATCTCGGCGGTGGCCACGCCGGTACCCCGGTCGTTGTGCGGGTGGACCGAGAGACAGACGTGCCGGCGACGGCTCAACCGGCGGTCGAGCCACTCGATCTGGTCGGCGAAGACGTTCGGCATCGTACGTTCCACCGTGGTCGGGAAGTTGAGGATGATGGGGCGGCCGTCCTCCGGCTGCCACACGTCCATCACCGCCTCGCACACCTCCAGGGAGAAGTCGAGCTCGGTGTCGTTGAACAGCTCGGGCGAATACTGGAACCCGAGGTCACAACCGGCCAGGGTACGGTCGGCGTACTTGAGCATCAGGCGGGTGCCCTGCACGGCGAGTTCCTTGCACTCGGCGCGGTCCATGCCGAAGACCACCCGGCGGAACAGCGGCGAGGTGGCGTTGTAGAGGTGGATGGTGGCCCGCGGCGCGCCCGCGAGGCTCTCCACCGTCCGCCGGATCAACTCGTCGCGCGCCTGCACCAGCACCGAGATCCGGACGTCGTCGGGGATGAGGTCCCGCTCGATCAGCAGGCGCAGGAAGTCGTGGTCGTCCTGGCTGGCGACCGGGAACCCGACCTCGATCTCCCGGTAGCCCATGTCGGTCAGCAGCCGGAACATCGTCAGCTTGCGTTCCGGGCTCATCGGGTTGACCAGGGACTGGTTGCCGTCGCGCAGGTCGGTGGAGAGCCACCGAGGGGCCGCGGTGACGGTCCGCGAGGGCCAGGTGCGTTGCGGATTCACCGGCGCCGGCGCACGCCGATAGCGCTCCACCACCTGCCGGAATTGTTTCGCCATCGTTTCCCCCAGATCTCCAGATCGGGACGTCAGCCCCGCAGGCCGAAAAACATCGAGTAGGAATACGGCGCCAGACGCACTTCGATGCGACAGCCGCCGGAGCCCTCGGTCAGTCGCACGACGGCCGAGACCTCCTTGTAGGCCGCACTCAGACCGAGCGTGGCGAAATAGGAGTCGCTGTCGAAGACGATCCGGTACGGCCCCGCGTCGAGCCGGTCGGCCGACCAGTCCTCGAGGTCGACCACGCCGGCGTTGTCCGTCTCGGCTCGGGCGATGGTCGCCCACTCGCCAGAATCCCCGGTGACACCCGGTGCTTTTCGGTCTATACGGACATGCACTCCTGCCGCGGGCCGTCCATAGACGACGTCGACGGCCTGCGCGGAGATTCTCATACTCAGCCTTGCTGTCCGGTTCGGGTGACGCTCCTATTTTCGACATGGTCCGCCATTGCGTTATCGCCGGGCATTCATTCCGTTATCGCCGGACGATAACGAACGGAAAGCCGTTACCAAAGGGGGTTGATAACGGCTCGATAGGCGGCAGCCATAACGTCATCGGTGTCGACGCGGCTAGCACCCCGTCACACAATCCGACGCTGAGAGGCAGATATCCCCATGCGTATTCTTGCCCGCTGGACCACTCGTTTCGTCCTCGCCGCCGCCGCCGGTGTCGCCATCGCCGTCGGCGGTGCGGCCGTGGCGCAAGCCGACGACGAGTCCACCGGGAACCCGCCGGCGGCCTCCACCCCGTCGACCGCGCCCAGCGAGTCGGGCGGCACGCTCAACAACTTCCCCTGGGGCTGATCCGCGGCGCCCGCGGGCTCCGTGCTCACACGAAAGCCTCCTCATCGATCCGGTGGATCGATCAGGAGGCCGTTTCGTTTCCCGGGCCCGGGGCCGCGCTACAGGCGGCTGACGCTGCGCGACATCGCCCCGTACGCGCCACTGAGCATGGTCAGCACACGTTCCTCGAGAACCGGGGCGTTGATCCCCCGGAACTTGTCCAGCGCACTCTGCAGGTGGGCGATCGCCTTCTCGGGCTTCCCGCCCGCCAGTGCCAGCTCCCCCTTGCTGAACTCGGCCCGCGCGTCGACCAGCAGGTCCCCGTTGGCATTGGCGATCTCCTGCGCACTGGAGAGCGCCGCCTGGGCCTTCGCCCAGTCACCACCCCGGGTGTACGCCATGCCGAGCCCCAGCTTCGCGTACGCCTCGCCGATCGGATCGCCCAGGTCGTGGACCACGGTCAACGCCTCGTCGAAGACCTGCACCGCCCGATCCGGCTCATCGGCCTGCAGATGCGCGTCACCGAGCCGGTGCAGCGCCTGCGCCTCGATCCGCCGGCTGCCGACCTGCCGGCTCAGTTCCAGGGCCTCGACGAGCATCTCCTTGGCGCTCACCGCGTCGCCCAGCTCCAGTTCGACCTGCGCCATGCTGTGCAGCACGTACGCCGACGCGGCGAGGTCACCGATGCGGCGCAGCAGCGCGAGGGTCTTCTCGTACCGGCGCGCGGCCTCGGCCAGGTTGCCGTCCATCCGCTCCAGGTAGGCGATGTTGCGACTGGCCAGGGCCTGTCCGTGGTCCTCGGCGACGATCTCGAACAGTTCGGCTGCGGCCTCCAGCCGGCGACGGGCGTCGGTGAACCGGTTCTCCACGATGTTCAACGAGCCGAGCGAATAGAGGACGACGGCTTGCCCCAGCCGGTCACCGGCCTGCCGGACCGCGGCCAGCGCCACCTCGTGGGTCTCCCGCCAGTCGTTGAGATAGACCCTGGAGTCGAACAGGGTGACGGCGGTGACGGCCAGATCCCAGCAGAACTCGACGGCGCCCACCTTGGCGGCCTGGCGCACGCTCGCGCTGATCAGCTGCCGTTCCCGCTCGAACCAGCCGAGCGGTTCGGCGAGCAGCCGGTCGGTGGCCCGCGCCGGGATGACCCAGCGGGTGGCCGTGCTGTGCAGCTGCCGGTTGCTCTGGCCGTAGAGCTTGCGATGTGCCTCCTCAGCCAGGAACAGCAGGCCGCCGAAGACGCGCTGAAGCGCGGCGTTGCGTTCACCGAGCGGCTCCTCCGCCGCCAGCCGCTCCCGGGCGAACACCCTGATCAGGTCGTGGAACCGATACTGCCGGTGCGGGCCCTGCCCGGCGCCGGCCATCTCCACGAGCTGGGCCTCGACGAGTTGATCCAGCAGGTCGTGGGCATCGGTGAGCGACTCGTCGAGCAGAGCCGCGCACACCCACACCGGGAAGACCGGGCAGTCGAGGACGGCGAGCAGCCGGAACAGCCGCCGGGCCGGGTCACTGATGTTGTCGTAGGTGATCGAGATGCTGACCCGGATGCCCATGGCGCCGTGGTTGAGCTCATCGAGCCGGCGGGACTCGTTCTCCAGCCGTTCGACGAGCTGGTCGACCGTCCAGTGCGGGCGGGCCGACAGCCGGGCCCCGGCGATCCGGAGGGCGAGCGGCAACCGGCCGCAGAGCTCGATCAGCGTGCGGGTCGCCTCCGCCTCCGCCTCGAACCGCTCGGCACCGGCGATCCGGGACAGCAACTCGACGCACTGCAACGGGTCGAGCACGTCGATGTCGACGTGGACGGCGCCCGCCAGCGCACCGAGCCGGCTCCGGGTCGTGACGAGTACGGCCGTCGCCGGGTTCCCGGGCAGCAACGGCAACACCTGCGTCTCCGAGCCGACGTTGTCGAGCACGACCAGGATCCGGCGATTCGACAGCAACCCGCGGTACATCTCCGCGCGCTCCTCGAGCCCTTCCGGGATGGAGGTGCCCGGCACCCCGAGCGTGCGCAGGAACCGCTCCAGGATCTGCATCGGACTCACCCGGCTGGAGGCCCGGCCGTGCAGGTCGGCGAAGAGCTGCCCGTCGGGATAGCGCGGGGCCAGGCGGTGGGAGAGGTGCACGCCGAGCGCCGTCTTGCCGATACCCGGCTTACCGGTCATGACGACGATCGGCACGGCCAGCTGGTCAGGATCGTCCGAGGCCATCGCCAGCTGCATCTGGATGGCGTCGATCTGCTTGCTGCGCCCGGTGAAGTCGGCGATGTCGGTGGGCAGCATGCACGGCGACGCTGGATCGGTGCGCAGCGGCGACGCCGGTTCGGCCGCCGGTTCGGGATCCGGCACGGGCGGTTCGGCCGTCACCCGCGGCCGCACCGGTACCGGGAGCGGCACCGGCGTGACGATGATCGCCTCGGGCACGCTCAGGGAGACGTCGGAGGTGAGGATCGACCGCTCCAGGCGCTGAAGCCACTCGCTGGGCTCCAGACCGAGCTCGTTGATCAGCGCACTGCGGGCCGCGCGATAGGCGTCGAGCGCCTCGGCCTGCCGCCCGGACCGGTAGAACGCCAGCATGAGCTGCCCGCGCAGCCGTTCCCGCAGCGGATGCCCCGCCACGAGACCGCCCAGCTCGGCGATCACCTCGCGATGCCGGCCCAGGTCCAGTTCGTACTCGATGCAGTCCTCGTTGACCGTGAGCCGGCGTTCGGCCAGCCGGTCGGCGACCATCCGGAGCGGCTCACTGTCCAGACCGTCGAGAGCCGGACCGCGCCACAGGTTGAGCGCCTCGCGGTATCGAGCCGTCGACTCCTCCTTGCGGCCGAGGTCCCCGGCGGCACGAGCCTCCCGGATGAGGTGCTCGTAACGCCGGATGTCGAGGGTGATCCCGTCGGGCACGAGCACGTATCCCTGATTACGGGTGAGGATCAGGTCGGGATGCCCGTGCGAGCCGAGCAGCCTGCGCAGAGCCGAGACACAGATCTGGACCTGGACGCGGGCGCTGGTCGGGAGGTTCTCGCCGTACACCGCCTTCATCAGGCGATCGATCGACACCACGGTGCCGGCGTCGACGACCAGGCTGGCCAGCACGATCTGTTGACGGTTACCGCCGATGTCTATCCGCTGACCGTCGACGAGTACTTCCAGCGGTCCCAGCACACGGAATTCCATAGGCGCCGTCACCTTATCGCCCGGTATGTGGGGGCCGGCAGGCCATCCCCACAATGTCGATCGGTGGCTCAGAACTCCGGGCGGCGACCCCCGGCAAATGCCATCGTCTCCACAAAACTCTGTCCCCCATGCGTCCAACCGAGGGTACGAAGTCACCGAAGTGGTGGCTACCTCCGGTCGCGGAATTGGGACCGACCGTCCATCGAAGACTGGACGAACCACCGATTGCATGAAGGGCACGACTCATGCGTACGAGCCTCTGGGCGTGCCATTTCACCCTGTCTTACTACCCTACGCGGAGAACGCGCGGATGCGTGGACAGCGATCACGCGGCGTGGCCGGCCGCCACATGCAGCAACCGCACCGGGACACGCTACCGACAGGTAATGCCTGCCGGAAAGGGTAAGTTCATTTCCCATTAATCGCCCCACCAATGGAGGGCGAATCACTCAGACGAGGGAACAGATCACCGCGCCGGATGACAGCGACTGACCGATTTTCACGGACAGGCCGGTGACGACGCCGGGCTTGTGCGCGTGCAACGGCTGTTCCATTTTCATCGCTTCGACGACCGCGATGAGATCACCCTCCGCGACCGCGTCGCCGTCCGCGACCGCCACTTTCACGATCGTGCCCTGCATCGGACTGGTGAGCACATTCCCGCCCGGTACGACCGGCTGCGCCCGGTCACCACCGGGCCGGCGGCGCTGCCGGACGGGCAGCGGCGGCTCCGGCTCCGCGACCGGTGACGCGGCCGGGCCGACGGTCCCCGCCGGCAGGGTGACCTCGAGGCGCCGGCCGTCGAACTCGACGACCAGGACCTGCCGCTCGGCGGGAGGCCCCACCGCCGCCGCGCCGGCGAAGGGCGGCACCGGGTTGTCCCACTCCGTCTCGATCCACCGGGTGTGCACCCGGAACGGCTCCCCGGCGAACGCGGGATCACGCACGACCGCCCGGTGGAACGGCAATGCGGTCGCCATGCCCTCGAGCAGCAACTCGTCGAGCACCCGCCGGGCGCGTTCGAGCGCCTCGGTCCGGGTCTCCCCGGTGACGATGACCTTGGCCAGCAGCGAGTCGAAGTTCCCGCCGATGACACTGCCCCGCTCGATGCCGGCGTCCACCCGTACGCCCGGACCACCGGGCCAGGTCAACGACGAGACCACGCCGGGAGCGGGCAGGAAGCCACGACCCGGGTCCTCCCCGTTGATCCGGAACTCGATCGCGTGCCCGCGTGCCACGGGATCCGCGGCGAACCGCAGCCGCTCGCCGGCGGCGATCCGGAACTGCTCGCGGACCAGGTCGATGCCGGCCGTCTCCTCGGTGACCGGGTGCTCCACCTGCAGCCGGGTGTTCACCTCGAGGAAGGAGACCAGGCCGTCCGCGGAGACCAGGTACTCCACCGTGCCGGCGCCGTGATAACCGGCCTCGCGGCAGATGGCCTTGGCCGACTCGTGGATCCGGGCGCGCTGGGCCTCGGTCAGGAAGGGGGCGGGAGCCTCCTCCACCAGTTTCTGATGCCGGCGCTGCAGGGAGCAGTCGCGCGTGCCGACCACCACCACGTTGCCGTACTTATCGGCCAGGACCTGCGCCTCCACATGCCGCGGCCGGTCGAGATAGCGCTCGGCGAAGCACTCGCCGCGCCCGAACGCGGCCGTCGCCTCCCGGGTCGCCGAATCGAACAGCTCCGGAATCTCCGCAAGCGTCCGGGCCACCTTCAGGCCCCGCCCGCCACCGCCGAACGCGGCCTTGATCGCGACCGGCAGGCCGGCGCGCCGCGCGAACGCGACGATCTCGTCAGCGTCGGCGACCGGTTCGGAGGTGCCTTCGACAAGCGGCGCGCCGGCGCGCTGGGCGATGTGCCGCGCCGCCACCTTGTCCCCCAGCACCCGGATGGCCTGCGGGGACGGTCCGATCCAGATCAGCCCGGCATCGAGGACGGCCTCGGCGAACTCCGCGTTCTCCGACAGGAAGCCGTAACCGGGGTGCACCGCGTCCGCGCCGGACCGCTCCGCCACGCCGAGCAGCCGGTCGATCCGCAAATAGGAGTCGGTGGCACTGTCGCCGCCGAGCGCGTACGCCTCATCGGCCAGCCGCACGTGCGGGGCGTCGCGGTCGCTGTCCGCGTAGACGGCGACGCTGCGCAACCCGGCGTCCCGGCAGGCCCGGGCCACCCGGACCGCTATCTCGCCGCGGTTGGCGATGAGTACCTTGTGCACGACCTCGAACTCCTTCGCTGCGTCCATCGGGTGAGCGGCCCACCGGAAGACGGCTGAGAGCGCCGCGTCCGGGGGACCACGTGACGCTCTCAGCCGGTACTCCGCCGCCGGCCGTCCGCTCGCGACGGCCGGCGGTCGTCCTCAGGGCAGCCGGACGACCATCGAGGCCTGGGACAGACCGGCGCCGAACCCCGACAGCAGCGCCAGGCCACCGGCCGGCACCCTGCCCTCGCTCATCAGTGACTCCAGGGCGAGCGGAATCGATGCCGCCGAGGTGTTGCCGGCCCGCTCGACATCGCGGGAGACGACCACGTTCGCGGGCAGTCCCAGGCCCGCGGCGAGCCGGTCGATGATCCGGACGTTGGCCTGGTGCGGTACGAACGCGGCCAGGTCGCCGACGGTCAGGCCGGCGGCCCGTACCGCTTCCCGGGCCACCGGGGTCACCTCGGAGATCGCCCAGCGGAAGACCTCCTGACCCGCCATCCGCATCACCGGCCAGGACCCCGGATGATCCCGCACCGCCGTCCACGGGCCGTCGTGGCCGATCACGCCGCTGCGCGCGCCGTCAGCACCCCAGGCCACCGGATGGATACCGCGGGTGCCGGACGCCTCGACCACGACCGCACCCGCGCCGTCGGCGAACAGGAACGCCGTCGACCGGTCCTTCGGGTCGATGATGTCGGTCATCCGCTCCGACCCGATCACCAGCGCACGGCCCGCCGACCCGCTGCGCACCAGCGAGTCCGCCACGGCGAGCGCCGAGCAGAACCCGGCACAGGCGGCACCGAGGTCGAACGCGGCGGCACGGTGCGCCCCGATCAGATCCGCCACCTGGGGACCCGCCGCCGGTGACTGGTACAGGTAGGACATGGTCGCCACGATGACGACGTCGACGCCGTCGGCGGTCAGCCCGGCCTGGCGCAGCGCGGCGGTGCCCGCCGCGGCGGCCATGCTGACGACGGTCTCCTCGGGCGCCGCGAAACGCCGGGTCACGATGCCGCAGCGCTGCCGGATCCACTCGTCGGTCGAGTCGATCGGGCCGCAGATCTCGTCGTTGTGGACGATCCGGGCCGGGCGGTAGACCCCGACGCCCCGGATCTGGCTACCGGTCATGCGTCGCCCTCTCCGGGCTCCGCCGCCGCGGTGGCGATCCGGCTCAGCGTGCCGTCGAGGTATCCGGCCCGGCAGGCACGGCGTTGCACCTTGCCGCTCGTGGTGCGCGGCAGTGTGCCGCGGCGGATCAGCACGACGTCGGCCACCGGGATCCCGTGCCGCGCCTTCACCGTCTCGCGGACGGTGTCGGTGAGCTGTCGCACCGGGGTGTCGCGCAGCACCCGGCCGTTGACCTCGACCACGATCACGAGGGCCTCGGTCGCGTCGCCCTCCACGGCGAACGCGGCCGAGCACGACGGCTGCAGTCCGGGAGCGCACAGCTCGGTGGTCTGCTCGATGTCCTGGGGATAGTAGTTGCGGCCGAACCGGATGATGACGTCCTTGAGCCGGCCGGCGACGAACAACTCGCCGCCCTGCACGAAACCGAGGTCGCCGGTCCGCAGGTAGCGCCGTCCCGGGTCCCCGTCGGCCAGGGTCGCCCCGAACGTCTCCGCGGTCTCCGCCGGGCGGCCCCAGTAGCCCTGTGCCGCGCACGGGCCGGAGAGCCAGATCTCTCCGACGGTCTCGTCGGAACCGCGCGTCCGGGTCACCGGGTCCACGATCGTCACCTCGGTCAGGCCGTCGGCCGGACCGCAGCTGACCACGGCGGTCGCGTCCTGATCGGCCGGGTCCACGGGCACGACCTTCCGGTCGGCCAGCGCCGGCCCCGACAGCCACAGGGTGCGCGGCAGGTCGCTCTCGCGGCTGCCGGAGACCTTGAGGGTGTTCTCGGCCAAGCCGTACCCGGGGCTGATCGCCCGCCGGGCCAGGCCGAACGGGGCGAAGGCCGCGGCGAGCCGCTCCACCGTCTCCCAGCGCACCGGTTCCGACCCGCTGATCGCCGCCCGCAGGCTCGACAGGTCCAGGTCGGCCGGCGCATCGGCCACGGCGCGCGAGCACAACTCGTACGCCAGGTTCGGTGCGGCGGTGTGCGTGCCACGCAGCCGCGAGATCGCCTCGAACCAGCGCAGCGGCCGCCGGGCGAAGTCGTCCGGCGACATCAGGTAGGCCGGCGCGCCGGTCCACAGCGGCATCACGATGCCGAACAGCAATCCCATGTCGTGGAACAGCGGGAGCCAGGAGACGATCCGGCCCCCGTCGCCGACCGGCCAGCGCTGTGCCAGGTCGTCGGCGTTCAGGCAGAAGTTGCGGTGGGTGACCACGACACCCTTCGGGGAGCCCGTGGATCCCGAGGTGTACTGCAGCATGGCGATGTCGTCGGCACGGACCGGCTGGGGGTAGTACGCCAGCGCCACCCCGTCCGGGATGACGTCGGTGCACACCCAGGACAGGCCGGCCAGCTCCTCCGCGTCACCGAACTGCTCCTCGAGCCGGCGGCGTACGTCCGTGGTGGTCAGAATCGTGGTCGCACCCGCGTCGTCGGCGACGGCACGGACCCGCAGCAGCCCGCTGCGGCGATGGGGCACCTTGACCGGGGCGCCCCGCACTCCGGCCAGCTGGCAACCCAGCAGTGCCCGGGGGAACTCGAGGCCGGTCGGGTAGAGCATCACCACGGAACGGCCGCCGAGACCGAGGTCGAGCAGGGTGGCGGCGCGGGCCCGGGCGGCGGTGTCGAGGCCGGCGTAGGTCAGCTCGTCGTCGTGCAGCCGGCCGGTCGGCTGGATCATCGCGTACGCGACCGTATCGGGGGTCAGAACCGCGCGCCGGGCCAGCATCGTGGTCAGGTCGAGGTCGAGCGACGTGGGCATCGTGATCGTGTCTGTCATGGTGATCCTCTTCCGCTGGCCCGGCCGCGCCGGGTCATGCAGTCCTTGTACCGGCCGGCACGGTCACGAGCTGCGCCTGGATGATGTCGAGTACCGCGGCCTGGTGCCGGTTGAGGAAGAAGTGGCCGCCGGAGTACGTGTGCAGGTCGAACGCCCCGGTCGTGTGGTCCTGCCAGGACCGCACCTCGTCGACCGTCGCCTTCGGATCACGGTCGCCGGTGAAGGCGGTGATCGGCGACGACAGCAGCGGACCGGGCGCGTACCGGTACGTCTCCGCGGCCGTGTAGTCGGCCCGGATGGCCGGCAGGATCATCCGCAGCACCTCGTCGTCACCGAGCAGGCCGCCCTCGGTGCCGCTCAGGCGCCGCACGTCGGCGATCAGGCCGCGGTCGTCGAGCAGATGCACCCGCTCGTCGCGGACCCGGGACGGCGCCCGCCGGCCGGAGGCGAACAGCCGGACCGGTGCCACCCCGTCCTCGTGCTCCAGCAGCCGCGCCACCTCGAAGGCCAGGCTGGCGCCCATGCTGTGGCCGAACAGCGCCAGCGGGCGGTCGATCCGGCGGCGCAGCACCGCGTGGACCCGCCGCGCCAGCTCGGGCAGGTCACGCACCAGCGGCTCGTGCCGGCGGTCCTGACGACCGGGGTACTGGACGGCCAGCACCTCGACGTCGGGCGCGAGAGCCCGCGACACCGGGAAGTAGTAGCTCGCCGAGCCGCCGGCGTGCGGCAGGCATACGAGCTGAACACTGCCGGGCGTGGCCGGGTGATACTCCCGGAGCCACAGGCCCGCGTCGTCGTCGGTCATCCCCGTCACCTTTACGTCGGCGTCAGCGCTCGGGCTGACGTTCCGTGGATTCGCAGTGGAACCCTTCGATGTGAGTCAGGATCGTCACCGGCCGACAGCGGACGCAAGACATCCGGAACGCATCGACGCTGAACTCGGGTAGGTAGGGGGCGGCCTACGGGTTACCGCCCAGCAGCGCGTACCCCGAGCATGGGCGGGTGGGGCCCATCCGTGCCCTGCCACCGCAGGGGAGAGAACATGATCGAGGTCAGCGACCTGCGCAAGTCGTACCGAGTCCGCCTCGGACGGAAGACTTTCGACGTCGACGCCGTCCGTGGCGCCACCTTCAACGTTCAGAAGGGTGAGGTCCTCGGGCTGCTCGGCGCGAACGGCGCGGGCAAGACGACCACCATCCGGATGCTCACCACCCTCATCCGGCCCGACGGCGGCAGCGCCGTCGTCGCCGACGCCGATCTGGCGACCGAGGCGGCCGTGGTACGGCAGCGTATCGGCTACGTGTCCCAGGGCGGCTGCACCCAGGACAACTCCACCGCCCGCGAGGAGCTCATCCTGCAGGCCCGCATGTTCGGCATCAGCAAGGCCGAGGCCCGGGAGCGGGCGACGCGGGCCCTGGAGACCTTCCACCTCACCGACTACGCCGACCGGAGGTGCAAGACCTACTCCGGTGGCCAGCGCCGCCGCGTCGACATCGCCATGGGGCTGATCAACGAGCCGAAGGTGCTGTTCCTGGACGAGCCGACCGCCGGCCTGGACCCGGCCGGCCGGATCGACATCCAGAACGAGGTGAAGCGGCTGCGCGCCGAGGGCATGACCGTCCTCATCACCACCCACTACCTGGAGGAGGCCGACGCGCTGTGCGATCGGGTGGCGATCGTCGAGCAGGGGCGGGTCGTCGCCGAGGGCACGCCGGACGAGCTGAAGAACGAGGTCGCCGGGGACGTGGTCACCCTGGGACTCAACGGTTCCACGCCCGCCGCCGAGAAGATCATGACCGGAGCGGCGTACGTCACCAAACTCGAGACCACCGATGACGGGCTGCGCCTGTTCGTCGAGTCCGGCAACCGCGTACTCCCGACCATCCTGCACGACCTCGACGACGCCGGCATCGTGCCCGACACGATCGAGGTGCACCGCCCCTCGCTCGACGACGTGTTCCTGGCCAAAGCCGGCCGCTCCCTCACCGCCGCCTGAAAGGGGCCTCTTGCCATGAACGTCGTCCGCGGCACCTGGCTGGTGTTCCACCGTCAGGTGCACCAGATCGTCCGCAGCCCGATCTGGATCTTCCTGAGCATCCTGGACCCGCTGGTCTACCTGTTCCTGTTCGCCCCGCTGCTGCGGCGCGCCCTCGACGCGCCGACGACCGGGGCGGCGTACGACACCTTCGTGCCCGGACTTCTGGTGCTGCTGGCCCTGTTCGGTGGCATGTTCGCCGGCTTCGCCATGCTCGTGGAGCTGCGGGCCGGCATGGTCGAACGCGCCCGGGTGACGCCGATGAGCACCGTGGCGCTGCTGCTCGGCCGCTGCCTGAAGGACGTCGTGGTCCTGCTGTTCCAGGCCGTGATCGTCACCGTGGTGGCGATGCTGTTCGGGATGACCGTCCGGCTCGGTGAGCTGCTTCTCGCGTACCTGCTGGTGGGTCTGATCGCGCTCTTCATGTCGGCGCTGTCCAACGGGGCCGCGCTCGCCCTCAAGACCGAGGGCATCCTGAGTCCTCTGATCAACACTCTGGGGCACCCGCTGCTCATGCTCTCCGGGATCCTGCTGCCGCTGGCCCTCGCACCGGTCTGGCTGCAGAACGTCGCTCAGGCCAACCCGTTCAGCTGGACCGTCGACGGCATGCGGGCGCTCTTCGAGGGCAACGCCGGAGATCCGGTCGTCTGGCAGAGCTTCCTGATCGTCGGCACGCTGACCGTGGTGTCGGTGTTCTGGGCGTCACGGCAGTTCGCGCGGGCCATTCGCTGACCCCGCACACACAGCGAAACGCTCGGCCGGGAGATCCCGGCCGAGCGTTTCGCTGTGGGCCGCCGGCCCCCGGCGGTCACAACGGGATGTTGCCGTGCCGCTTCGGCGGGAGCTCGGCCTGCTTCTGCCGCAGCGCCCGCAGGGCGTGCGCGACCTCGAGCCGGGTGTCCGACGGCCGGATCACCCGGTCGATGTAGCCGCGTTCAGCGGCGATGTACGGCGTGTCGAACAGCTGGTGGTACTCGTCGGTGAACTTGGCCAGCAGCCGGTTCCGGTCCGCCCCCTCCGCCGCGGCCAGCGCCTTGCGGTGCAGCATCACCACCGCACCGCCGGCGCCCATGACCGCGATCTTGGCGGTCGGCCAGGCCAGATTGATGTCGGCACCGAGGTGTTTGGAACCCATCACCGCGTACCCGCCGCCGTAGGCCTTGCCCACCACGACGGTCACCATCGGCACCGTCGCCTCGGAATAGGCGTAGAGCAGCTTCGCGCCGTGCCGGATGATGCCCATCCGCTCCTGCTGCAGGCCGGGGAGATAGCCCGGCACGTCGACCACGGTGAGCACGGGGATCCGGAAGGCGTCGCACAGGCGCACGAAACGAGCCGCCTTGTCCGACGCGTCCAGGTCGATGGCACCGGACAGATGGCTGGGATGGTTGGCCACCACGCCGACCGAACGGCCCTCCACCGACGCGAGCGCGCAGATGATGTTCGGGGCGAAGGACTCCTGCACCTGCAGCAGCGAACCCTCGTCGACGATGCCCTCGATCAGGGCGACCATGTCGTACGTCCGGTTGCTCTCGTCCGGGATGATCCCGTCGAGCAGCCGGTCGCGTTCGGTGACGCCGGCGGGCTGCGTGTTGGCGTAGACGGGCGGCTGCTCGCGGTTGCTGCCGGGCAGGTACCCCAGCAGGTCACGAACCCAGGCCAGGGCGGCCGGCTCGTCGTCGGCCACATGGTGCACGTTCCCGGAGACCTCGCTGTTGGTGCCGGCGCCGCCCAGTTCGTCGAGCGTGGTCCGTTCACCCATCACCGCGGCGACGACCTCGGGGCCCGTCACGAACATGTACGAGGTGTCGCGGACCATCACCGTGATGTCGGTGAGCGCCGGCGAGTACACCGCACCGCCGGCACACGGTCCCATCACGAGGGAGATCTGCGGGATGACCCCGGACGCGAGCACGTTGCGGCGCCCGATCTCGGCGTAGTGCGCCAGCGAGAGCACGCCCTCCTGGATCCGGGCGCCACCGGAGTCGTTGATGCCGACGACCGGGCAGCCGACCTTCATGGCGAGATCCATGAGCTTCATGACCTTGCCGCCGCACGCCTCGCCCATGCTGCCGCCCAGGATCGTGAAGTCCTGGGAGAACGCACACACCTGACGGCCGTCGACGGTGCCGTAACCGGTGATCACCCCGTCGCCGTCCGGCCGGTCGCCGGCCATCCCGAAGTCGGTGCAGCGGTGCCGGACGAACTCGTCGAGCTCGACGAACGTACCCGGGTCGAAGAGCAGGCCGAGCCGTTCCCGGGCGGTGAGCTTGCCCTTGGCGTGCTGCTTGAGCTGCGCCCGGTTCTCGGCGACCTCCACCACCCGCCGGTGCCTCGCGTCCAGGTCGGCGAGACGTTCGGCGGTCGTCGGCACCGTGGGCACGGCCGGCGGGGCGCCCACCGCCTCCTCTTCACGGATCATGAGATTCCTTCCCTGTCGTCTCGTTCGCCTCAGGACGTACCGAGTTCGCTGTCGATCAACGCGAAGATGTCGTCCGCGGTGGCGGACTCCAGGTCGTCGTCACTGCCGCCGGAAGCCGGGCCCGCGGCGTCGTCCGCGGCCTCACGCAGGCGGTCCAGCAGCACCTCCAGGCGCATCCGCACCCGGGAACGCTCGTTCGAGTCGAGCTCGCCGGCCCCGCCCAGGGCCGCCTCGACGTCGTCGAGGCTGCGCCGCAGCACCGCCTCCGGGCTCCCCCGGTCCGGCAGCAGTACGTTGCGGACCCTGGCGGCGAGCGCCAGCGGCGTCGGATGGTCGAAGATCAGGGTGGCCGGCAGGCGGACACCGGTCTCCGCGGTCAGCCGGTTGCGCAGTTCGACCGCGGTCAGCGAGTCGAATCCCAGATCCTTGAAGGCCCGTTCCGCGCCGACCGCCTCCGTGGTGGGGTGACCCAGCACCGCGGCGGCATGCGAGACGACCAGGTCCAGCAGGAACGCGTCCTGTTCGGCCGCGGTCAGCGGGGTCAGCCGGTCGGCGAGCGGCACGGTGGTCACCGCGGTCGTGGCCGCCCGGCGCACCGCCGGGCGTACCAGCCGGCGCAGCAGCGGGGGCACCGCGTCACCGAATCCGGCGCGGCCCAGGGCGGACAGCACCAGATGGGCACCGGGCAGCGTGACCGCCGCGTCGAACAGGGCGAGGCCGGTCTCCGACGACAGCGCCCGGCCGGCCCGGGTGGCCCGGTCCAGGTTCGTGCCGTCCAGGTGGGCCGTCATACCGCTGGCCTCCGCCCACAGGCCCCATCCGAGCGACACCGCGGGCAGTCCGCGCCCGCGCCGGCACGAGGCCAGCGCGTCGAGGAAGCTGTTGGCCGCCGCGTAGTTGGACTGGCCGGGCGAACCGAACGTCGCCGCCACCGACGAATACATGACGAACATGGCCAGGTCCTGGTCGGCGGTCAGCTCGTGCAAGTTCACCGCGGCGGTGACCTTGGGCCGGAACACCGCGTCGATCCGTTCGCCGGTCATCGCGGTGAACATGCCGTCGTCGAGCGTCCCGGCACAGTGCACGACACCGGTGAGCCGGCGACCGGCGAGCACCGCGGCCAGCTCCGCCCGGTCGGCCACGTCGCAGGCGACCACCTCCACGGTGGCGCCCGCCTCGCGCAGCCGTTCGGTGAGCGCCCCGGCGCCCGGTGCCTCCGGGCCGCGGCGGCTGAGGAGCAGCAGATCGCGTGCCCCGTGCCGGGTCACCAGCCGCTCGGCGACCAGGGCGCCGAGCTGCCCGGTACCGCCGGTGACCAGCACCGTACCCTCCGGGTCGAGCGGCGCGGGCACGGTGAGGACGTTCTTGCCCACGTGCCGGGCCCGGCTGATGTGGCGGAAGGCGGACACCGCGTCGCGTACGTCCCACGCGGTGATCGGCAGCATCCGCAGCCGGCCCTGGTCGAACAGGCTCAGCACCTCGCGCAGCAGCTCGCCGATACGCCCGGCACCGGCCTCGAACAGGTCGAACGCGTCGTACCGGGTCCCGGGATGCCGGTCGGCCACCTCGAGCGGATCGCGTTTGTCGGTCTTGCCCATGTCCATCAGCCGGCCGCCGCGGGCAAGCAGCCGCAGCGACGCGTCGGTGAAGTCGCCGGTCAGCGAATGCAGCACCATGTCCACGCCGCGACCGCCGGTGACGGCACGGAAAGACTCCTCGAAGTCCAGGGTGCGGGAGGAGGCGATGTGATCGTCGGCGACCCCCAGATCGCGGAGAACGTCCCACTTGGCGGGGCTGGCGGTGGCGAACACCTCGACATCCCACAGGCGGGCCAGCTCGACGGCGGCCATACCGACACCGCCGGCGGCCGCGTGGACGAGCAGGGTCTCCCCCGCTCGCAGGCCGCCCCGGTCGCGCAGGCCGTACCAGGCGGTCAGGTAGACCGTCGTCACGGACGCCGCCTCGGCGAAACTCCAGCCGTCGGGGATCCGCGCCACCAGTGCGCGCTCGGCGACCACCACCGGGCCGAACGCGCCGCCGATCGCGCCGAACACCCGGTCGCCGGGCGCCAGGTCGTGCACGTCCGGGCCGGTCTCGACGACCACGCCGGCGGCCTCGGTGCCCATGCCCTTCTGGTCCGTCATACCGAGCGAGATGGCGACGTCACGGAAGTTGACGCCGGCGGCCCGTACCGCGATCCGGATCTGGCCGGGCTCCAGCGGCCCCGCGGCCTCCGGAGTGGGGCGCAGCACCAGGCCGTCGATCGTCCCGGTGTCACCCGCTTCGAGCCGCCACGGTCCTTCCGGCGCGACCAGCGCGGCCGGCAGCGCACGGCTGAGCCGCGGAACGAGCAGCACGCCGGCACGGACCGCGAGCTGGGGCTCGTCATCGGGCAGAGGGCCGGCCACGGTCTGCCACGACTCCGGAAGGCCGTCCACGTCGATCAGGACGATCCGGCCGGGGTGCTCGTTCTGCACCGACCGGAGCATGCCGAGAACGGTCGCGGCGGCCAGGTCGGTCACCGCCTCGGCAGCCGGGGTGGCGTGCCGGGTGAGCACCACGAGCCGGGTTCCGGCGCGGTCGTCGCCGGTAAGCCAGCGCCGCACCACGTCGAGGGTGTCGCGGGCGAGTCCGGCGGCCCGTTCCGCCGGGTCGTCCGGCATGTCGCCGGGGCAGATCGCGGCGAGCATCGGCAGCCCGGTGACAGCCACGTCGCCGACGGCGAGGTGGACACGGTCCCCGGGCACGCCCTCGGTACGGCATTCGTCCCATTCGATCCGGAACAGCGAGTCGTCGAGGCGGGCGGTCGCCGCCAGGTCGTCCCCGGCGACCGGGCGGAACACCAGCCGATCGACGCCGGCGACGGCCACCCCGGCGGCGTCGGCCACCTGAACGAGGAGCCCGTCGGTCCCGGCCGGGCGCAGCCGGACCCGCAGCATCCGGGCACCGGTGGCGTGCACGGTCACCCCGGTCCAGGCGAACGGCAGCCGGGCGGCGCCCGCCACGTCACCACCGGCGCCACCGGCCAGGGCCGCGGCGTGCAGGGCGGCGTCGAACAGGGCCGGGTGCAGGGCGTACGCATCCGCGTCACCGGTGTCGGGCAACTCGACCTCGGCCAGCACGTCGTCGCCGTGCCGCCAGGCCGCCCGCAGGCCGCGGAAGGCCGGGCCGTAGTCGAGGCCCGCCCGCGCGGTGAGGTCGTAGAGGCCGTCGACGGCGACCGGAACCGCGCCGGCCGGCGGCCAGACGGCCAGGTCGAATCCGGGTTCGCGGGTGTCGGCGGCGATCAGGCCGTCGGCATGGGCGACCCACGGTTCACCGTCGCCGGCACGGGCGGCGATCCGGACGACACGGTCGCCGTCCGGGTCCGGGCCACCGACCCGCACCTGGAGCAGTACGTCCCCGGCCGCCGGAAGCATCAGCGGCGCGCCGATGGTGAGCTCGCGCAGCGTACCGCCACCGGCCAGCCGGGCGGCCTGCCCGGCGAGTTCCACGAAGGCGGTGCCGGGGAAGACGATCCGGTTGTGGACCCGGTGGTCGCCCAGCCACGGATGAGTGAGAGCCGAGATCCGGCCGGTCAGCACGACACCGTCCCCGTCGGCCAGTGGCAGGGCCGCACCGACCAGCGGGTGATCGCCGGCGGTGAGTCCGGCCGCGGTCACGTCGCCGGCCACCGGCCGTACCTTCGGCCAGAACCGTTCGTGCTGGAACCGGTACGTCGGCAGGTCCGCGGCCGGGCCGGCCGGGGTGAGCACGGCCCAGTCCACGGCCGACCCGCGCACCCACAGTTCGGCGGCGGCCCGGTGCAGCTGGGTCCAGTCGTCGTGATCCCGGCGCAGCGTCGCGGTGACCAGGCCGGCGGCGGCGTCCACCCGGTCCTGGAGGGCCGCGGTCAACACCGGATGCGGGCTGACCTCGACGAACGTCGTGTGCCCGGCCGCGATGAGGTCCCGTATCACCTCGTCGAAGCGGACCTGGCCGCGCAGGTTGCCGAACCAGTAGCCGGCGTCGAGCCCGGTCGTGTCGAGCAGACCGCCGGTGACCGTCGAGTAGAACGGGATGCGGGAGGCCACCGGGGTGATCGTCCCGAACGCCGTGTACAGATCGTCGCGGACCGCGTCCACCTGCGGCGAATGCGACGCGTAGTCGATGGCGACGCGCCGGGACCACAGGCCCTGTGCGGCGCAGCGCTTCTCGATGAGGGCCAGACCGGCGGCCGGCGCCGACACCACCACCAGGTGCGGTCCGTTGACCGCGCCCAGCACGGCACCGTCGACGCCGTCGATCAGCGTGTCCACCCGGTCCGCGCCGATCCCCACCGCGAGCATGCCGCCCAGGCCGGAGAGCCGCAGCAGGATCCGGGCCCGTTCGACGGACACCCGGGCCCCGTCGCGCAGGCTCAGGGCGCCGGCGGCCACGGCCGCGGCCAGCTCGCCCTGCGAGTGCCCGACCACGCCGGCGATGTCGACGCCGAGCCACTCCCACACGGCGGCGAGCGACACCATGACCGCCCACAGTGCCGGTTGCAGCAGATCGGAGCGGTCCACCCAGGAGTCGTCGCGGCTGCGCAGCGCGTCGCCGATCGACCAGTCCAGATACTCGGCGAGTGCCTCCTCGCACTGGGCGAAACGGTCGGCGAACACCGGGCAGGTGTCGAGCAGGTCGGCTGCCATTCCGGCCCACTGGCCGCCCTGGCCGGGGAAGACGAGGATGACACCGCCCTCGGCGGTGGCGGCGGTGCGTACGCCCGTGATCAGATGCGTGTTGGTGACGCCGTCGACGGCGGCGGTGAGCCCCGCGGCGAAGCCGTCCGCGTCGCCGGCGGTGACCACCGCCCGATGTTCCAGCGCGGCGCGTGCGGTGATCAGGGCCCGGGCCGTCGCCGCCGGATCGGCCTGGAGTACCGGGTCGCGCAGAGCGTCGGCCTGGGCGCGTAGTGCCGCCCCGGTGCGCCCGGAGATCAGCCACGACAGCGGCCGGCCGGCCGGAGCGGCAGCGGATGCGGCCGGTGCCCCGGCGTCGGGCGCCTCCTCGACGATGACGTGGGCGTTGGTGCCGCTCATGCCGAACGACGAGACACCGGCCCGGCGCGGGTGCCCGGCCCGGGTCCAGGACCGCGGTTCGGTCAGCAGCCGGACCGCCCCGGCCGTCCAGTCGACGTGCGGGGTCGGCGCGTCCACGTGCAGCGTGCGGGGCAGCCGCTCGTGCCGCAACGCCTGCACCATCTTGATGATGCCGGCGACCCCGGCGGCGGCCTGGGTGTGGCCGATGTTCGACTTCACCGAACCGAGCCACAGCGGCCGGTCCGCCGGCCGGTCACCGTAGGTGGCGAGCAGCGCCTGCGCCTCGATCGGGTCGCCCAGCCGGGTACCGGTTCCGTGCGCCTCGACGACGTCGACGTCGGCGGCCTCGAGCCCGGCGGCCGCCAGCGCCTGCCGGATCACGCGCTGCTGCGCCGGACCGTTCGGCGCGGTCAGCCCGTTGCTGGCGCCGTCCTGATTGACGGCGCTCCCCCGGACCACGGCCAGGACGCGGCGGCCGTTGCGACGTGCGTCGGAGAGGCGTTCGAGCAGCAGCATGCCGGCGCCCTCACCCCAGCCGGTGCCGTCGGCGGCGGCCGCGAACGGCTTGCAGCGTCCGTCGGCGGCCAGCCCGAGCTGGCGACGGAACTCGACGAAGGCCGTCGGTGTCGCCATCAGCGTCACGCCACCGGCCAGCGCCGTCGTGCACTCGCCGTTGCGCAGCGCTTGGACGGCCAGGTGCAGGGCCACCAGCGACGAGGAGCATGCGGTGTCCACGGTCAGGGCCGGGCCTTCGAGGCCGAACGTGTACGCCACCCGCCCGGACAGCACCGCGGCGGCGTTGCCGGTGCCCTGGTGACCGTCGTTCTCCTCGGCGGCCGCGGCCAGCAGGCCGAGATAGTCCTGACCACTGGTGCCGACGAACACACCGGTGGAGGTGCCGTGGGCGGAGCGGGGGTCGATCCCGGCCCGCTCGAACGTCTCCCAGACCACCTCCAGCAGCATCCGCTGCTGCGGGTCCATGGCGAGCGCCTCACGGGGCGAGACGGCGAACAGGTCGGCGTCGAAGCCGGACACGTCACGGACGAAACCGCCGAGCGCGTCCGGTTCGTCAGCCGCGGGATCCCAGCCGCGGTCGGCGGGGAACGGCGTCAGGCCGTCGCCGTCGCCGTCGACGAGCCGCCACAGCGTCTCCGGGCTGTCGGCGTCGCCCGGATAGCGGCAGGCCATCGCCACGATCGCGATCGGTTCGTCCGGCTCGGCAAGCGGCTGCCGGACCGTGGTGACCGCCGCGGTAGAGCCGGTCAGCAGTTCCCGCAGCCGGCCTGCGAGCGCCGCCGGCGTGGGGTGGTCGAAGACGAGGGTCGCGGGCAGGGTCAGACCGGTTTCGGCGCTGAGCCGGTTGCGCAGCTCGACCGCGGTCAGCGAGTCGAAGCCCAGCTTCTTGAACGGCACCCGCACGTCGACGCCGCTGACGTCCCGATGCCCGAGTACCGACGCCACCTGCTCGCGTACCAGGGTGAACAGGGCACGCTCCCGGTCCGCGGCGGGCAGGTTGCGCAGAGTGACCGCGAACGACGGTGTGCCGTCGCCCGGCCGCGCCGCCGGGGCCGGGCTCTGCGCCTCGGGCAGCAGGGCCAGCAGCGGCTGCGGACGGGACGCGGTGAACGCGGGCGCGAAGGTGGGCCAGTCGACGTCCGCGACGGCCAGGCAGCCGTCGTCGCCGTCCAGTGCGGCGGCCATACCGGCGACAGCCAGGGCCGGGTCCATCGCCCGCAGCCCGCGGCGGCGCAGATATTCGCGGGTGCTCTCGTCGCCGGCCATGCCGGCTCCGGCCCACGGGCCCCAGGCGAGCGCGAGGCCGGGCCGTCCGGCGGCCCGCCGCTGGTCGACCAGGGCGTCGAGGAAGGCGTTCGCGGCCGCGTAGGCGCCCTGCTGTCCGCTGCCCCACACCCCGGCGACCGAGCTGAAGACGACGAAGAAGTCGAGCTCGTTCCCGGCGGTGAGCTCGTCCAGATGCCGAGCCCCGGCGACCTTGGCCCGCAGCGTGGCGGCGAACGTGTCGAGGGTGGTGTGCTGCAGTGCGCCCGGCTCACCGGCCCCGGCCGCGTGCACCACGCCGACCAGGGGCTGCTCGGCGGGAATGCCGGCGAGCAGGCCGGCGACGGCCGTACGGTCGGCGACGTCGCACGCGGCGACGGTCACCGTGGTTCCCCGGGTGGCGAGCTCGTCGACGAGGCCCGCCACGCCGGGGGCGTCCCCGCCGCGCCGGCCGGTGAGCAGCACGTGCCCGGTGCCGCGGTCGGCGAGCAGGCGGGCGATGTGGGCACCGAGCGCGCCGGTGCCGCCGGTGACGAGCACCGTTCCCGGGCGGGCGCCGGTGCCCGCGGCGCCGGCCGCCGGTGCGGCGGCACGCACCAGGCGTCGTGCGAGCACTCCGGCGGAGCGGACGGCCACCTGGTCCTCGCCGCCGGCCAGTACCGCGGCCAGGTGGTGCAGCGCCGTCCCGCCGGTGTCGGCGGGCAGGTCGATCAGACCGCCCCACCGGTCCGGGTGCTCGAGCGCGGCGACCCGGCCGAGGCCCCAGATCTGGGCGGCGAGCGGCTGGTCCGGAGCCTCCCCGGCCTCGGCGGCGACCGCGCCGCGGGTGAGTGTCCAGAGCGGGGCGCTGATCCCGGCGTCGCCGAGGGCCTGCAACACCGTGACCGTGTACGCGGCTCCGAGCGCCAGCACACCGTCGTGCGTCGACTCGCCGGTCAGTCCGGCGAGCGAGACGACGGTGCGGAAGCCACGGTCCGCCTCGGTCAGGCGGGCGGCAAGCGCCGGCCGGTCCAGGTCGGCCGGCGACAGGGGCAGGACGGTGACGTCGTCGCCCAGCGCGGTGACGATCTCGTCGGCGGCCACTCCCCCGGGGACCAGGACCAGACGGGGGCCGCCACCAGCGGCGGGAGTCGGCGTGACCGGCGTCCACACCGTCCGGTAGCGCCACCCGCCGGCACCGGCCGATGCGGCCGGACGGTGCCGCGGCCAGAAACGGTCCCGCTGGAACGCGTAGGTCGGCAGTTCCACCGGCAGGCCGGCGTCACGCCCGAGGACGGCCCACCAGTCGACCGGGACACCGACCGTGAACAGGGAACCGACCGCTTCCAGCAGGGTGTGGGGCTCAGGACGGTTGCGGCGCAGCGCGGCGACCTGGACGGCTGCCGCGAGGTCGGCCGGCTCCGCGGCGCCGGCCGGCTCGAGCTGGGTCATACCGGTCAGGACGCCGTCCGGGCCGAGCTCCAGGGAGCGGCGGACACCGAGCTCGGCGAGCCGCTGGACGCCGTCGTGGAAGCGGACCGTGTCGCGTACGTGCCGCACCCAGGTGTCCGCGTCGTAGCCGTCGATGATCGCGCCGGTCAGGTTCGACACGATCGGGATCCGCGGCGGGTGGTAGGTCAGCCCGGCGGCGAGCGCCCGGAACCCCTCCAGCATCGGGTCCATCCGGGCGGAGTGGAACGCGTGCGACACCCGTAGCCGCTGTGTCTTCACCCCGTCCCCGGCACAGATCGCGGCGATCGCGGCGACCGCGTCCTCGTCGCCGGAGATCACGACCGACTCCGGGCCGTTGACGGCCGCGACGTCCAGTCCGCTACCCGCCAGCCCCGCCTCGCGGAGCATCGCGGTGGTGGCGGCCTCGCCGAGACGTACCGACAGCATCGCGCCGCCGGCCGGGAGTCCCTGCATGAGCCGGCCACGGCCCTCCACCAGGGTGACCGCGTCGTCGAGGCTGAGCACGCCGGCGACGTACGCCGCGGTCAGCTCACCGATCGAATGGCCGAGCAGGACGTCCGGCACGATCCCCCACGACTCGACCAGCCGGAAGAGGGCGACCTCGAACGCGAACAGTCCGGCCTGGGTGTACGCGGTCCGGTCGAGCAGCTCGGCGTCGTTCCAGACGATGTCGCGCAGTGAACGGTCCAGGTGCCGGTCGAAACGGGCACACACGTCGTCGAAGGCCTTGGCGAACACCGGGTACGTGGCATGCAGCTCCCGTCCCATGCCGGCCCGCTGGCCGCCCTGCCCGGTGAACAGGAACGCGAGCTTGCCGGCGCTGACCGTGCCGCGTACCAGGCCGGGCCCGGTGCGTCCGTCGCCCACCGCGGCCAGGGCGCTCAGGTCATCGAGCCGGCCCGGTTCGGTGAGGAGCACCGCACGGTGCTCCATGGCCGTCCGTGTGCCGGCCAGCGCCCGGCCGATCACGTGTGCGTCGCATGCCGCGAGGCCCGGGTCAGCGAGGTGCGACCGCAGCCGCTCGGCCTGGGCGCGCAGTCCCGCGGCGGTGCGCCCCGACACGATCCACGGGACCGGCCCGGCGACCGCCTCGACCGGCTCCGCCGCCGGTGGCTCCGGCGCCTGCTCCAGGATCACGTGCGCGTTGGTGCCGCTCACCCCGAACGACGAGACCCCGGCGCGGCGCGGCCGTTCGCGGACCGGCCAGGCCACCGGCTCCCGCAGCACCGCGACGCCGCCGGCCTCCCAGTCGACATAGGGGGTCGGCTCGTCCACGTGCAGCGTGCGGGGCAGCCGGGCGTTGCGCAGCGCCAGCACCATCTTGATGACGCCCGCGACGCCGGCGGCGGCCTGGGTGTGCCCGATGTTCGACTTGACCGATCCGATCCACAGCGGGTCGTCCGCGGGCCGGCCGTGACCGTAGGTGGCGAGCAGCGCCTCGGCCTCGATCGGGTCACCGAGCCGCGTGCCGGTGCCGTGGGCCTCGACCGCGTCGACGTCGCCGGGCGTCAGGTCGGCGCCGGCCAGCGCCTGACGGATCACCCGGCGCTGGGCGGGACCGCTGGGCGCGGTCAGGCCGTTGCTGGCACCGTCCTGGTTGACGGCACTTCCACGGACCACCGCGAGGATGCGCCGGCCCAGCCGCTGCGCCTCGGACAGCCTCTCCAGCACCAGCACACCGACGCCCTCGGCCCAGCCGGTGCCGTCGGCCGCGGCCGCGAACGGCTTGCACCGTCCGTCCGAGGCCAGGCCGTCCTGCTTGGCGAACTCGCTGAACACCTCCGGTGAGACGAGCACGGTGACACCCGCGGCGAGTGCCGTGACACAGTCGCCGCGGCGCAGTGACTGCGCGGCCAGGTGCACGGCGACCAGCGCCGACGAGCAGGCGGTGTCGACGGTGACGGCTGGGCCCTCCAGCCCGAGGGTGTAGGCGATCCGGCCGGACAGCACGCTCGTGGCGCTGCCGGTGAGAGCGTGGCCCTCGGCGGCCGGTTCGTCGTGCAGCAGGTAGTTGTAGCCGGAGGTGGCCGCGCCGACGAACACCCCGGTCCGGCTGCCGCGCAGTACGTCGGCGTCGATGCCGGCGCGTTCGACGGCCTCCCACGACGTCTCCAGCAGCAGCCGCTGCTGCGGGTCCATGGCGAGCGCCTCACGAGGCGAGATGCCGAAGAACTCCGGGTCGAAGTCCGCGCCGCCGGTCAGGAAGCCGCCGCGGGCCGCGTACTCCGGCCCGTCCGGATCGACCGGCCAGCCACGGTCGTCCGGGAAGCCGGTTATCGCGTCGCCGCCGTCGTCGATCAGCCGCCACAGCGCCTCCGGGGAATCGGCGCCGGGAAACCGGCAGGCCATGCCGACGATCGCGATCGGCTCGGTGGCGGCCTCGGTCAGTACGCGGTTGGCCGTACGCAACCGCTCCGTTTCCTTCAACGACGACCGCAGCGCGGCCACATAGTCTTCGGTCGAGGCCATGATGAACTCCTGCGGGTCGGCGCGGCGGTCGGTCGTCAGTGGTTCTGTCCGCCGAGGGCCAGCCGCAGCAGGTCCTCACCGTCCAGGTCGTCGATCTCGTCGGGCGTCACGGCGGGCCGGTCGATTCCGGGCGCCTCCTCGGCCAGGCTCAGCAGCGTGTCCAGCAGCCCGGCACCGCGCAGCCGCGACAGCGGGATGAGCTGCAGCACCTGCCGGATGCGGGTGTCGTCGTCCTCCTCCGCGAGACCGCCGAAGAGCAGCGTCTCCAGGTGGCTCGCGAGGGAACGGACGCTGGGATGGTCGAACGCCACGGTGGCGGCGAGCCGTTCCTCCACCGCACGGCCGAGCCGGTCACGCAGCTCCACCGCGGTCACCGAATCCATGCCCAGGTCCCGCAGCGCCCGGTCGACGCGTAGCGTGGCCGGCTGCGAATAGCCCAGGACGGCTGCGGCATGCCGCTGCACCAGTTCGAGGACCGCCGCCGGCCGGTCGGCGACCGGCAGCGCGGTGAGCCGGTCCCGTTCGCTGTCCCGGCCGTCGCGCCGCGGTTCGGCCTCTCCCCCGCCGGCGGCCGCCTCGGGCAGCTCGGCCAGCAGCGGCTGCCGCCGCAGGGCGGTGAACGCCGGCGCGAACCGGGACCATTCGACGTCGGCGACGACGACACACCCCTCGTCGGAACCGACCGCGCCGATCAGCGCCGCCACCGCGAGACCCGGGTCCATCGGCGGCAGGCCCCGCCGCTGCAGGTACTCGTCGGCGCCCGCACCGGCGGCCATGCCGGCCCCGGCCCACGGGCCCCAGCTCACCGAGGTGCCGGGCAGTCCCCGGGCGCGACGCCTGCGGACCAGCCCGTCGAGGTAGGCGTTGGCGGCGGAGTACGCGCCCTGCCCGCCCGCACCCCACACGCCGGCGATCGACCCGAACACCACGAAAGCGTCCAGGGGCGTGCCGTCGAGCAGGTCGTCGAGGATCTCGGCGCCGGCCACCTTCGCGCGCATCGCCTCGGCCAGATCGTCCGGGGTGAGGTCCACGATCGGGCGCACGGTACCGCTGCCGGCCGCGTGCACGACCGCCGACAACGGCCGGTCCTCCGGGATCGTCGCGAGCAGGGCCGCCACGGCGTCCCGGTCGGTGACGTCACAGGCCGCCACGGTCACCCGCGCGCCCCGGCCCTCCAGCTCACGGACCAGCTCCGGCACCCCCGGGGCGTCCACGCCCCGGCGGCCGGTGAGCAGCAGGTGCGGGGTTCCCTGCTCGGCCAGCGCGCGAGCGACGTGCGCACCGAGCGCGCCGGTACCGCCGGTGAGCAGCACCGTTCCGGCCGGGCGCCATCCGTTGCCGGTGTGCGGGCGGGCGGGTGCCCGGACCAGGCGGCGCGCGTTCACCCCGGACGAGCGGACCGTGACCTGATCCTGCCGGCCGTCGGCGAGCGCCGCCACCAGGTGGCGGCCGGCGAGCACGTCGAGTACCGGCGGAAGGTCGACCAGACCACCCCACAGCTGCGGGAACTCCAGGGCCGCGACCCGGCCCAGACCCCACACGAGGTCGCCGGCCGGATCGTCGCCGGTCACCGCGTCCCGCGTCAGGCACCACAGCGGGATGTTCCAGTCCAGGTCGTGCAGGGCCTGCACGACGGCGAGCAGGAAGCCGGCGCCGACGGACGCCGGCAGGCAGGCGATGCCGGCCACCTCCTCGGAACCGTACGGATGAAGGCCCTCCGCCGCCGTCAGCCGATCGCCGCCCACCATGACGACCCGTGGCTCCACCCCGTCAGCCTTCAGCGCCTTGGCGACGTCGGCCACGGTCTCGTCGTCGCCGCCCGGCGTCACGATCAGCCAGGTACCGGAGAGGCGTGCGGGCGCCGGGTGCACCGGCCGCCATTCGATGCGGTACCGCCAGGAGTCGGTGGCCGCTTCCTCAGCCGCACGCCCGCGCCAGGCGGCCAGCGCGGGAAGCAGATCGGTCACGCTGGTGTCCGGAGTGACACCGAGCATCTCGGTGAAGCGGCTGACGTCGTCGTCGACCGCCGCCCAGAACGCGTTGCCGCCGGCCGTCTCCACCGATGCCGGCGGTGCGGCGACCGGCCAGTACCGGTCCCGCGCGAACGGATAGGTGGGCAGGTCCACGGTGTTGCCGCCCCACACCCGGTACATCGCGGCCCAGTCGATGTGCTGACCGGCCACGTGCAGTTCGGCGACGGCGGTGAGCAGCGTCGCGATCTCGGACTGGCCCTGCCGCAGCGCCGGCACGATCACCGGCGGCCGGTCGGCACGGCCGGCAAGCGAGTTGCCGGTCAGCGCGGTGAGCACCGGGTGCGGGCCGAGTTCGAGGAAACGGGAGACACCCATCGCTTCCAGGCAGGCCACGCCGTCGGCGTACCGGACGGCCCGGCGGGCGTGCCGGACCCAGTGCTCGGCGTCCATCCGCTCGACGACCTCGCCGGTCACGTTCGACACGATCGGGATCCGCGGCGTGGCATAGGTCAGGCTCGCCGCCACCGCGCGGAACTCCTCGAGCATCGGATCCATCCGGCCCGAGTGGAACGCGTGCGAGACGCGCAGCGGGTTGTTGCGCCGGCCCTGGGCCGTCCAGCGCGCGGCGATCTCGAGGACGGCGTCCTCGTCGCCGGACACCACCACCTGGGTCGGCCCGTTGATCGCGGCCAGATCGAGACGGCCGGCGAAATGCCGCAGTTCAGCGGCGGCCTCGTCCTCGGTGGCGTCGACGGCGAGCATGGCACCACCGGCGGGAAGCCGCTGCATCAGCCGTCCCCGCGCGGCCACCAGAACACAGGCGTCGTCGAGCGACAGCACACCGGCCACGTGCGCGGCGGCCAGCTCCCCGATGGAGTGGCCGAGCAGCGCGTCCGGTGTCACGCCCCAGCTCTCCACGAGCCGGTACAGCGCCACCTCGACGGCGAACAGCCCGGCCTGGGTGTACGCCGTCTGCTGCAGGGTGTCGCCGTCCTCGTCGATCACGGTCCGCAACGGGCGTTCCAGCACCGTGTCGAAACGGCCGGCGATCTCGTCGAACGCGGCCGCGAAGACCGGGAACTCGGCACGCAACTCCGCGCCCATCCCGGGGCGCTGTGCCCCCTGGCCGGTGAACAGCACGGCCAGACCGCCGCCGCGGACGGAGCCGCTGATCACGGCCGGGTCGGCGGTACCGCGGGCGGCGGCGGCCAGCGCGGCGGCCGCCTGGGCGGGTTCGGTGGCCAGCACGACGGCCCGCTCGTCCAGCATGGTCCGCCCGGTCGCCAGTGAATATCCGACGTCGAGCAACCCCAGTCCGGGGTCCGCCGCCAGTCGTGCCCGCAGACGATGGGCCTGCTCACCGACGGCGGTCGCCGATCCGGCGGACAGCAGCAGCGGGACCGCCACCGGCGTCCGCGACGGTGTCCGAGGTGGCGCGGCCGGCGCCTCCTCCACGATGACGTGGGCGTTGGTGCCGCTGACGCCGAACGAGGAGATCCCGGCCCGGCGGGCGTGGCCGTTACGCGACCAGGGCACCGGCTCGGTCAGCAGGCGTACGTCCCCGGCGCTCCAGTCGACGTGCGGTGACGGGGCGTCCACGTGCAGGGTGCGCGGCAGCAGCCCGTGACGCAGCGCCATCACCATCTTGATGATTCCGGCGACACCCGCCGCGGCCTGGGTGTGGCCGAGATTCGACTTGACCGATCCCAGCCACAGGGGACGGTCCGGGCGGCGGTTCTGGCCGTACGTGGCCAGCAGCGCCTGCGCCTCGATCGGGTCGCCGAGGGTCGTTCCGGTGCCGTGTGCCTCGACCGCGTCCACGTCAGCGGGCTGGAGATCGGCACCGGCCAGCGCCTGCGCGATGACGCGCTGCTGAGACGGCCCGTTCGGGGCGGTGAGCCCGCTGGAGGCGCCGTCCTGGTTCACCGCGCTGCCGCGCAGCACCGCGAGGATCCGGTGCCCGTTGCGCTGGGCGTCGCTCAGCCGCTCCAGCACCAGGACACCGGCGCCCTCGGACCATGAGGTGCCGTCGGCCGCGGCGGCGAACGACTTGCAGCGCGCGTCGGCGGCCAGACCGCTCTCGACGGTGAACCCGGCGAGCACGGCCGGGGTGGCCATCACCGTGACGCCCCCCGCCAGCGCGAGCGTGCACTCACCCTGGCGCAGCGCCTGTGCGGCGAGATGAACCGCGACAAGCGAGGACGAGCAGGCGGTGTCCACCGTGACGGCCGGTCCCTCGAACCCGAAGGTGTAGGACACCCGGCCGGAGATGGCGCTGCCGGCGTTACCGGTCGCCATGAAACTCTCGGCGTTGCCGCCCGCCGCGACGGCCAGGCCGCCGTAGTCGTGATACATCGCCCCGACGAAGACCCCGGTACGGGATCCGCGCAGCAGCGTGTGATCGATACCCGCGTGTTCCAGCGCCTCCCAGGAGATCTGCAGCATCAGGCGCTGCTGCGGGTCCATGACCAGTGCCTCACGCGGTGAGACGCCGAACAGCTGGGCGTCGAAGTCGCCGGCCCCGCGGAGGAACCCGCCCTCCCGCGGCCCGCCACCGGGAGCGTTGAGCGCCTCGAGATCCCAGCCACGGTCGGACGGCAGCGCGCCGATCGCGTCGCCCTCGACCGTCACCAGCTGCCACAGGTCCTGTGCGCTGGACACCTCGCCCGGGTACCGGCAACCCATCGCCACGATCGCGATCGGCTCGCGGGCCCGCTCCTCGGCGGCTTTCAGCTGTTCCCGCGTGTCCCGCAGGTCGACCGTCGCACGTTTCAAATAGTCAAGGAGTTTGTTCTCGTCAGTCATGGCGTCTCCCGTTCCCGTCGCTCACACCGCGCGGTCGAGGAACTCGAAGAGCTCCTCCGCCGTCGCCGACTCGAGGTCCTGTTCGCCGTCCGCGTCCCCGGTGCCGCCGTTCCAGCGGGCGACCAGCGAACGCAACTTCCGCTTGACTCGTTCCCGGCCGTCGTCGCCCGCGTCGACGGCGTCCAGCACGGCTTCCAGCCGGTCCAGTTCCTCCAGGGCGACCTCGGCCGCCGGCTTGGCCGGCGGCACCAGCGCCATCCGCAGGTGCTGAGCCAGCGCCACCGGGGTCGGGTGGTCGAAGACGAGAGTGGCCGGCAGTCGCAGACCGGTGACGCCGGCGATCCGGTTCCGCAGCTCGATCCCGGTCAACGAGTCCATACCGAGGTCGAGGAAGCCCCGTTCGCTGCGGACCTCCCCGCTGGACGGGTAGCCGAGCACGACCGCGACATGCGTACGCACGAAGTCGAGCACCAGCCCGTGCCGCTCCTCGTCCGGCAGGCCGAGCAGCCGCTCGCGCAGCGGCGGGCCGTCGGCCTCGGCCGAGCGACCGGTGGCCGACCGCACCGGGGTGCGCATCAGCGAGCGGAGCAGGTGCAGCAGCGGGCCGTTCGAGGCGCTCAGGGCCCCCTTCGCGAACAGCAGCGGCACCAGCACCGGCGCGGGTCCGTGCAGCGCCGCGTCGAACAGCGTCATCCCGTAGGAGGTCTCCATCGGGCGCAGGCCGGTCCGCTCGACCCGCCGCACGTCGAGTTCGGTCAGCGCGCCGGTCATCCCGGTCGGCTGCGCCCACGGGCCCCACGGCAACGACTTGGCCGCCAGCCCGTCGGCGTGGCGCTGCTGCGCCAGCGCGTCCAGGAACGCGTTGGCCGCCGCGTAGTTGCCCTGCCCGGCACCACCGAACGTGCCGGCGGCAGAGGAGAACAGCACGAACGCGGACAGGTCGAGATGACGGGTCAGCTCGTGCAGGTTGACGGCTCCACGCGCCTTGCCGCTCATCACGTGGTCGATCCGGCCACGGTCGAGCGCCGAGATCACTCCGTCGTCGAGCACGCCGACGGCATGCACGACACCGGTGAGCGGCCGGTCCTCCGGTATGCCGGCGAGCACCGCGGCCAGGCGGTCCCGGTCCGCGGCGTCACAGGCCACCACCGTCACCTCGGCGCCGAGCCCGGCGACGTCGGCGACGAGGTCCGCGGCTCCCGGCGCCTCCGCACCGCTGCGGCTGGTCACCAGGAAGTTCCGGACGCCGTACGTGCCGGCCAGGTGCCGCACCAGCGCGCTGCCGAGCGTGCCGGTGCCGCCGGTGACCAGAACGGTGCCGTCCGGGCCGAACGCCGGGGCGGCGTCGCTCTCGACGGGCGTGGCACGCACCAGGCGTGCCGCCCGGATCCGGCCGGCGCCGGCGGCGAGCTGCGGTTCGCCCGAGCAGGCCGCCGCGGGCACCATGCCGAGGTCGGCGTCGTCGCCGATGTCGAGCAGGACGAACCGGTTCGGGTGCTCCGACTGCGCGGAACGCAACAGTCCCCAGGCGGAGGCCGGTGCCAGCGCGGGTGCGGTGCCGTCGGCGCCCGCGACGGCGCCGCGGGTCACCACGACGAGCCGTGCCGGTTCCAGGCGGTCGTCGCCGATCCAGCCCTGGGCGAGCACGAGGGCCTCGTTGACGCAGGCGGCCGCCTCGTCGACGGTGTCCCCGCCAGCCGGTGTCACCGGCAGCGCGATCACCACCACGGACGGGTCGTCGCCGTCGCCGAAGTGTTCCGTGACGTCCTCGAAGGCGGCGCAGGTGCTGACCCGGCCACCGGCCGCGATCACCTGCTCGGCCAGCGGGGCGTCCCCGACGATCAGCCAGTGCCCGGGCTCCTGCCCGGTGACGGTGATGTCCGCCCACTCCACCCGGTACAACGTGACCGGGCGGGCCGGGCCGGCGACGCCGAAGGAGGCCGGCAGCGGGCGGGCCACCAGTGCGTCGACCGCGACGACCGGTGCACCGTCGGCGTCGGCGACGCGTACCCCGATGTCCCCGGCGCCGGAGAGGGTCAGCCGGACCCGCAGCGTGTCGGCGCCGGTGGCGTACAGGTGCACACCGCTCCAGGAGAACGGCAGCTCGGCACCGCGCGGCGCACCGTCGCCGGCCGGGTGCAGGGCCCGCAGCTGGCCGATCCCGTGCAGCGCCGCGTCCAGCAGCGCGGGATGCATCCCGTAGGCCGCCGGATCGTCGTCGTCGGCGGCGGGCAACGCGACCTCGGCGAAGACCTCGCCGTCGCGATGCCACATCGCCTGCAGACCCTGGAACGCGGGCCCGTAACCGTAGCCGCGTTCGGTGAGCTCCTCGTAGAAGCCGTCGATGTCGACCGCCTCCGCCTCGGCGGGCGGCCACTGCCGCAGGTCGAAGTCGGGTTCCGGCGCGGCGGGCGCGAGGGTCGCGCTGGCGTACCTGGTCCACTTGCCACTGTCGGCGGCGTCCCGGTCGGGCTGGGCGTAGACGGCGACAGTACGGCGCCCGTTGCCGTCCGGGGCGCGGACGACCACCTGGAGCCGGATCGCCTGCCGGTCCTGCAGCACCAGCGGCGCCTCCAGGGTCAGCTCGTCGAGCGCCGGGGTGCCGACCTGCATGCCGGCGTGCAGTGCCAGTTCGACGAAGGCCGTACCGGGCAGCAGCACCGTGCCGAGCACGGCGTGGTCCGGCAGCCAGCGCTGGTCGGCGGCGCTGAGCCGCCCGGTGAGGACCAGCCCGTCACCGTCGGCCAGCGCGACGGCCGCGCCGAGCAGCGGATGGCCGGCGTCGGTCAGGCCGGCACCGCTCAGGTCGCCGGGCGCCGCGGTGCGGTCCGGGGTGAGCCAGTAGCGGTTGCGCTGGAAGGCGTAGGTCGGCAGCGGTACCGCCGGTGCGGCGTGTGCGGCCAGCACGGCCGGCCAGTCGACGGTTCCGCCCTGGGCGTGCAGTTCGGCAGCCGAGCGCAGCACCCGCGCCAGATCGCCCTCGTCGCGGCGCAGGGTCCCGACGACCGCGGCACGGACGCCGGGCTCGGCGTCGTCCAGGGTTCCACGGACCGCCACGGCCAGCACCGGGTGGGCGCTGATCTCGACGAAGAACCGGTAGTCGTCGGCGGCCAGGGCGCGCACACCGGATTCGAAGAGCACCGGCCGGCGCAGGTTGCGCCACCAGTAGCCGGCGTCCATCGCGGAGGTGTCGGCCCAGGCGTCGTCGACGGTCGACCACATCGGGATGCGGCCGGGGCCGGGGCGGACCGGGGCGAGCGCGGTCAGCAGGTCGTCGCGCAGCAGTTCCATCTGGGGGCTGTGCGAGGCGTAGTCGACAGCGATGCGCTTGACGCGGATCCCGTCGGCCTCGCAGGCGGCGACGAACGCGTCCAGGCTGTCGGCCGGTCCGGCCACGACCGTGCTGTCCGGCCCGTTGATCGCGGCGATCGACAGCTCGGGGTACCCGGTCAGGCGCTCGCCGGCCAGGCCGGCGGGCAGCCCGGCCGAGAGCATGCCGCCGGTGCCGGCGATCGCGGCGACCAGCCGGCTGCGGACCGCGACGATCCGGGCGGCGTCCTCCAGGCTGATACCGCCGGCGATGTACGCCGCCGCGATCTCGCCCTGTGAGTGGCCCACGACGGCGTCGGGCACCACTCCCCACGACTCCCACAGCCTGGTGAGCGCCACCATCACCGCGAACAGCACCGGTTGTACGACGTCGACGCGCTCGAGCGAGGCGCTGCCCGGAAGGTCGCGCAGCACGTCCTGCGGGGTCCAGTCGATGTAGGGCGCCAGAGCCAGCGAGCACTCGTCGATGGCGTCGGCGAAGACCGGCGACGTGTCGAGCAGTCTGGCGGCCATGCCGATCCACTGGCTGCCCTGACCCGGATAGACGAACACGGTCCCGCCGGTCGTCACCGCACCGGTCACGACGTCGGCCGAAGGGCGGGCCGCGATCAGGTCGTCGAGCCGCCCGGTCAGGGTGTCCCGGTCGGCGCCGAGCAGTACCGCCCGGTGCTCGAACGCGGCCCGTGTCGTCGCCAGCGAGTACCCGATCGGGCCCGCGCCGGTGGCGGGGATCGTGTCGAGGTGCCGGCGCAGCCGTTGCGCCTGCTCGTGCAGCGCGTCCTCGGTGCGGCCGGAGACCAGCCAGGCGAGCGGCGCCGCCGCATCCGCCGGCTGTGCCTCCGGGACGCCGGTCTCCGGCGCCTGCGCGACGATGGCGTGCGCGTTCGTGCCGGTGCCGCCGAACGAGGAGACACCGGCCCGGCGCGGGCCGCCGTCCGGCCACTGCCGGCCCTCGGTCAGCAGCCGCACCGATCCGGCCGCCCAGTCGACGTGCGGCGTGGGCTCGTCGACGTGCAGGGTCGGCGGCAGCACGCCGTGCCGGACGGCCATCACCGCCTTGATCACCCCGGCGACGCCGGCGGCGGACTGGGTGTGCCCGATGTTCGACTTGACCGATCCCAGCCACAGCGGCCGGTCGTGGGGTCGGTTCCGGCCATACGTCGCGATGATCGCCTGTGCCTCGATCGGGTCACCGAGCGTCGTGCCGGTGCCGTGCGCCTCGACCATGTCGACGTCGGCCGGCTCCAGACCGGCGTTCGCCAGTGCCTGCGCGATCACCCGCTGCTGGGACGGACCGTTCGGGGCGGTGAGCCCGTTGGAGGCGCCGTCCTGGTTGGTCGCCGTGGCGGACAGCACCGCGAGCACCGGATGCCCGTTGCGCACCGCGTCGGAGAGCCGCTCCAGCAGCACGACGCCCGCACCCTCGCCCCAGGCGGTGCCGTCCGCGGCCGCCGCGAACGCCTTGCACCGGCCGTCCGGGGCGAGTCCCCGCTGCCGGCTGAACTCGGTGAACGAGGTCGGGGTGGGCAGGATCGCCACGCCACCGGTCAGCGCCAGATCGCAGTCGCCCTGACGCAGCGCCTGCGCGCCGAGGTGCAGTGCCACGAGCGAGGACGAGCACGCGGTGTCCACGGTGACGGCCGGGCCCTCCAGCCCGAGCGCGTAGGCGACCCGCCCGGACACCGCGGCGGTGCCGGTGCCGGCCAGGAAGAAGCCCTCGGTGGCACTCAGGCCGAGGTGGGCGCCCATGCCGTAGCCCTGGAAGGAGGTGCCGACGAAGACGCCGCAGCGGCTCCCGGCCAGGTTCTGCGGATTGATCCCGCCCCGCTCGATCGCCTCCCAGGAAGTCTCCAGGAGCATCCGCTGCTGGGGGTCCATGGCGAGGGCCTCACGCGGGCTGATGCTGAAGAATCCGGCGTCGAAGTCACCGGCGTCGTAGATGAAGGCGCCCTCACGTACGTAGGAGGCGCCCATGGCGTCCGGGTCCGGGTCGTAGAGCGCGTCCAGGTCCCAGCCACGGTCGTCGGGGAACCCGTCGACCGCGTCCTTGCCGTTGAGCACCAGTTCCCAGAGCTCCTCCGGGGTGCGCACGCCACCGGCGTACCGGCAGCTCATGCCGACGATCGCGATCGGCTCGTCGGCGCCGTGCGCGGCCACCGCGACCGTCTCGGCCGGCGCCTCACCGAGCAGTTCGGAGCGCAGGTACTCGGCGAGCAGCGCCGGGGTCGGGTAGTCGAAGATGAGCGTGGTCGGCAGCTGCAGCCCGGTCGCGGTGCGCAGCCGGTTGCGGACGTCGACCGCGCTGACCGAGTCGAAGCCCAGTTCACGGAACGCGCGGGTGGGTTCGATCTCCTCCACCCCGGTGTGCCCGAGCGCCTCGGCGGCCAGATTGCGGACGAGTTCCTGCAGGTGACGCTTGTGCTCACCGGGCGGCAGGGAGGCCAGCCGGGTGACGAGCTCGTTGGCCTCACCGTCGGCGACCGCGGGCGTGCGGTCCGCGTCGAGTCCGGCACGCGCCTCGGGGATCTCGTCGAGCAGCGGCCGGGGGCGGGCCGCCGTGTAGCTGGGTGCGAACCGTTCCCAGTCGATGTCCGCGACGGTCAGATGCGGGTCCGGCTCCCCCATCGCCTGATCGAGGGCGTTCAGTGCCAGTTGCGGTGGCATCGGGCGCAGACCGCGCCGGCTCAGTTGGGCGACCGCCTCGGCGGTGGCCATGCCGCTGCCCTCCCAGCCGCCCCAGGCGACCGCCAGGGCGGCCTGCCCACGCTCGTACCGCTGACGGCAGAGGGCGTCCAGGTAGGCGTTGCCGGCGGCGTAGGCGGCCTGACCGGTGCCACCCCACACGCTGGCGCCGGAGGAGAAGACCACGAACGCCTCGAGGTCGTCACCGGCGAGTTCGTCGAGGTTGCGGGCACCGGTCGCCTTGCCGCGCACGGTCTCGGCCAGCTCGGCCGGGTCGATGCCGGTCACCGGGGTGGACTGCGCGACACCGGCCGCGTGGAACACCGCGGTCAGTGGCGCCGTGTCGTCGACGGTGGCGAGCAGCGCGCTCAGCGCGGCGCGGTTAGCGACGTCGCAGGCGACGATCCGCACGTCGGCACCCGCCTCGGTCAGTTCGGTCAGCAGCTGCGGCGCGCCCGGTGCGTCCGGGCCCCGCCGGCTGGTCAGGATCAACCTGCGGGCACCGTCGGCGACCAGCTTGCGGGCGAGGCAGGCGCCGATCGTGCCGGTGCCACCGGTGATCAGCACGGTGCCGCTCAGGCTCGGTGCCGGCCGGCGGACCGGGCTGGGTGCGCTCCGGACCATCCGCCGGGCCAGCACGCCGGAGGCGCGTACGGCCACCTGGTCCTCGTCGCCGATCCCGGCCAGCACCGCCGCGATCCGGCCCTCGGCGCGGGCGTCGACGACCGGCGGCAGGTCGATCAGACCACCCAGGCGGCCGGGCAGTTCCAGCCCCGCCACCAGGCCGAGGCCCCAGGTCTGTGCCTGGACGGCGCCGGTGATCCGATCGGCCGGGGAGACGCTCACCGCGCCGCTGGTGGCCAGCCACAGCGGGGCGCCGGCCTCGGTGCGGGCGAGTTCCTGGATCAGGGTGAGGTTGCCGACGGTACCGCGGGCGACGTCGGGGAAGTCCGGGTGCGCGGTCTCGTCCAGCGCCAGCAGGGACAGGATGCCGGCGGGCGGATCCGCCGTGGCGGCGGCGTTCAGACCAGCCGCACCGGCGACCGCCACCACGTCGGCGCCGTGGCCGGTGAGCAGGCGGGTGTATTGGTCGGCGAGACCGGTGGTGTCGTCCTCCGGGGTCACCAGCAGCCAGGTACCGGACAGCGAGGCCGGGGCGGAGGCCGGGGCCGGGCGCCACTCGATGCGGTAACGCCACGAGTCGACGGTCCTGCGGCGCTGCTCCCGCGAACGCCATGAGGCCAGTACGGGCAGCACCGGGGCGAGCCGGCCCGCGTCGTCGGCTCCGAAGGCCTCGATCAGCGGTGCGAGGTCGGAGCGGTCCACCGCGTCCCAGAACCCGGCCTCGGCGGCACTGTGGCCGGCCTCGGGCACGGCGGTCGCGGGCGACGGCTCGAGCCAGAACCGCTGGCGCTGGAAGGCGTAGGTGGGCAGCGGCACCGGCGGTGCGGCACCGTCGGCCCGGTACGGCAGGGCCGTCCAGTCGAACCGGGCGCCACGGGCGTACGCCTCGGCCACCGAGGACCGGAAGCGGTCGAGTCCGCCCTCGCCTCGTCGCAGCGAGCCGACGGCGACCGCCTCGATGCCCTCCTCCTCGGCGGCGTCCTGCACCGGCGAGACCAGCACCGGATGGGTGCTCGCCTCGACGAAGACGGTGTGGCCGTCGCGGATGAGCTGCTGGACGGCCGGAGCGAAACGCACGGTCTGGCGGATGTTGCGGTACCAGTACCCCGCGTCGAGTTCGGTGGTGTCCAGCGGGCCACCGGTGACCGTCGAGTAGAACACCGGGCCGGAACCGGCTCGCGGGCTGACCCCGTCCAGCTCGGCCAGGACCGCGTCGCGCAGCACGTCCATGTGCCACGAGTGGGCCGCACCGGGGATCCGGATCTTGCGGACCCGTACGCCCTCGGCCGAGAGGTCGGTGAAGTAGCGGTCGGCGGTCTCCGGATCGCCGGCCACCGACACGGCACGCGGGCCGTTGACGGCGACCACGTCGAGGCCGGGATAGTCGGCCAGACGGGTCTCGACATCGGCGAGCGGCAGCGAGACGGCGACCATCGCGCCGGAGATCTGGGACGCCCGCTCGGCCAGCAGACGGCTGCGGACCGCGATCACCCGGGCGGCGTCGTCCAGGGTGAGGCCGCCGGCCAGATAGGCGGCGGCGATCTCGCCCTGTGAGTGACCCACCACGGCGGACGGTTCCAGACCCTGGTGACGCCAGAGCTCGGCGAGCGAGACCATGGTCGCGAAGAGGGCGGGCTGGATCACCGCGACGTCGTCGAACGACCGGTCGGGGTCCTCGCCGCGCAACACCCGTTCCACCGACCACCCCAGGTACGGCAGCAGGGCGGCGTCGCAGGCCGACACGGACTCCCGGAACACCGGTGCGGTGGCGAGCAGCTCCTCGGCCATGCCGAGCCACTGCGGGCCCTGGCCGGGGAAGACGAAGGCGACCTTGCCGGCGGCTCCGGCGACGCCCCGGACCAGTCCGGGCGCGCCGGTGTCCCCGGCGAGCGCGTCGAGCAGGCCGGGGTAGTCGTCGCGGGTGCCGGCGAGCAGCAGCGCACGGTGCGGCAGGCGGCCCCGGGCGGTGCTCAGGGCGTAGGCCACCTCCTCCGGCTGCCATCCGGGGTCCGCGTCGAGATGGTCGCGCAGACGCCGGGCCTGCGCCCGCAGAGCCTTGGCGCTGCGGGCCGACAACAGCCACGGACCGGTCCCGGCGGAGGTGGCGGTGGTGCCGGTCTCGAATGCCGGGGCCTGCTCGAGGATGACGTGGGCGTTGGTGCCGCTCATGCCGAACGAGGACACACCCGCCCGGCGGATCCGCTCGCCGGCGGGCCACGAGACCGGCTCGGTGAGCAGTCGTACGGTCCCGTCGGTCCAGTCGACATGATCGGACGGCCGGTCGACGTGCAGGGTGGCGGGCAGCACCTGGTGGCGCAGCGCCATCACCATCTTGATGATCCCGGCTACGCCGGCCGCGGACTGGGTGTGCCCGATGTTCGACTTGACGGAACCCAGCCACAGCGGGGCGTCGCCGGGGCGGTCCCGGCCGTACGTCGCGAGCAGCGCCTGCGCCTCGATCGGGTCACCGAGGGCGGTGCCGGTGCCGTGCGCCTCGACCACGTCGACGTCGGTGGTGGTGAGCCCGGCGTGGTGCAGCGCCGCGGTGATCACCCGCTGCTGCGACGGCCCGTTGGGTGCGGTCAGCCCGTTGCTGGCCCCGTCGTGATTCACCGCCGAACCCGCGACCAGGGCGAGCACCGGATGGCCGTGCCGGCGTGCGTCGCTGAGCCGCTCGATCAGCACGACCCCGGCGCCCTCGCCCCAGCCGGTGCCGTCGGCCCCGTCGGCGAACGCCTTGCACCGGCCGTCGGGGGCGAGTGCGCCGCCACGGCTGCTGTCGACGAACATTCCGGGGGTGGTCATCACCGTGGCGCCGCCGGCGATCGCCAGGTCGCACTCGCCGTGCCGCAGCGCCTCGGCCGCGAGATGCAGTGCCACCAGCGAGGACGAGCAGGCCGTGTCCACCGTGACCGCCGGGCCCTCGAGCCCGAACGAGTACGCGAGCCGGCCGGAGACGACGCTGGTCGCGGTTCCGGTCAGCAGGTGCGGCTCGGAGCCTTCGGGCAGTTCCAGGGCGCCGATGCCGTAGCCGGTCGTGGCGGCGCCGATGTAGACGCCCGTACGGCTGCCCTTCAGGGTCTCCGGGTCGATGCCGGCCCGTTCGAACGCCTCCCACGACGTCTCCAGCAGCAGCCGCTGCTGGGGGTCCATGGTGATCGCCTCACGCGGGCTGATCGAGAAGAAGCCGGCGTCGAAGTCGGCCACCGCGTCGACGAACCCGCCCTCGAACGCGTAGGACGTACCCGGCTCGAAGAGGTCCTCGACGTTCCAGCCCCGGTCGCCGGGGAACGCGCCCACCGCGTCGACCGCGTCGGCGACGATGCGCCACAGCTCCTCCGGGGTGCCGGCGCCGCCGGGGAAGCGGCAGCCCATCCCGACGATCGCGATCGGGTCGTCGGCGGGTGCCCGGCTCTCCGGGCGGGCCACGGCAGCGGGCGCCTCCTCCGGGCCGCCCAGCTCGGCGAGCAGGAAGGCGGTGACCGCCGCGGGGCTCGGGTGATCGAAGACGAGGGTCGCCGGAAGCCGGATCCCCACCGCGGCGCGCAGCCGGTTACGCAGCTCGATCGCGGTGAGCGAGTCGAATCCGATCTCCTTGAACGGCCGGTCGGGGTCCACCACGTGCGGGCCGGGCAGGCCGAGCACCGTGGCGGCGTCCGCGCGGACCTGCTCCAGCAGGGTCCGGTGCCGTTCGGCGCGGTCCAGACCGGCCAGCCGCCCGGCGAACGTGCCGGCGGTACGGCCGGTCTCGGCCGCCGCCCGGCGCTGCGGAACCCGCACCAGGTCGGACAGCACGGCGGGCAGGTCGGCGGCGCGGGCGGACAGCGAAGCCGGATCGAGGCCGACCGGGACCAGCGCGGCAGCGCCCAGCCCGGCAGCGGCGTCCAGCAGCGCGAGTCCGTCGTTCTCGGCCAGCGGCGGGAATCCGGAGGCGGCCAGGCGGGCGCGGTCACCGTCGGACATCCGGCCCACCATGCCGCCGCCGGACCAGGGTCCCCAGGCCAGCGACTGTGCCGGCAACCCGGCGGCACGGCGGCGGGTCGCCAGCGCGTCGAGCAGCGTGTTGGCGGCCGCGTAGCCGCCCTGCCCGGCGCTGCCGACCGTGCCGGCGAGCGCCGAGAACACGACGAAGGCGGCCAGGTCGAGCCCTCGGGTCAGCTCGTCGAGGTGCAGCGCGGCGTCGGCCTTGGGACGCAGCACGGTGTCGAGCCGGTCCGGGGTCAGAGCCGTGACGACACCGTCGTCGAGCACTCCGGCGGTGTGGAAGACACCGGTCAGGGGCCGGTCGGCCGGGATCGTCCCGAGCAACGCGGCCAGGGCGGAGCGGCCACTGACGTCGCAGGCCACCACCTCGACGGTCCCGCCGCGGCCGGCGACCGCCGCGGTCAGTTCGGCGGCGAGCTCCGCACCGGGTCCCTCGGCGCCACGGCGGGCGGCGAGCAGCAGGTGCCGGACGCCGTGCTCGGCGATGAGGTGCCGGGCCACCAGCGCACCGAGGCGTCCGGTGCCACCGGTGACGAGGACCGTGCCGTCGGGGTCCAGCGGCCGGGGCACGGTGAGCACGACCTTGCCGATGTGCCGGGCCTGACTGACGTGGCGGAAGGCCTCCGGCGCACGGCGTACGTCCCAGGCATGCACCGGAGGCAGCCGCAGGGTGCCTTCCCCGAACAGCTCCAGCAGCCGGCCGAGAATGTCCCGGATGCGCTCCGGCCCGGCGTCGATGAGGTCGAAGGCGTGGTAGCCGACTCCGGGATGGGCGGCCGCGATCGCGGCCGCGTCCCGGATGTCGCTCTTGCCCATCTCGACGAACGCGCCACCGCGCGGCAGCAGCCGCAGCGAGGCGTCGGTGAACTCCCCGGCCAGGCTGTTCAGGACGACGTCCACGCCGGCGCCCGCGGTCGCCGCCCGGAACGTCTCCTCGAAGCCGAGGTCGCGGGAGGAGGCGATGTGGTCGTCCGGCAGGCCCAGCTCGCGCAGCACCCCCCACTTGGCCGGGCTCGCCGTGGCGAAAACCTCGGCGCCCAGGTGGCGGGCGATCTGCACGGCGGCGAGGCCGACGCCACCGGTCGCGGCGTGGATGAGCACGGATGCCCCGGCGGTGAGCCCGCCGAGGTCGCGCAGTCCGAACATGGCGGTGCCGTAGACGATCGGCACCGACGCCGCCTCGGCGAACGTCCAACCGCCGGGCATCGGCGCGAGAACCCGGTGGTCGGCGACCGCCACCGGGCCGAACGAGCCGGGGCACAGGCCGAAGACACGGTCACCGGGGCGCAGCGAGACGACGTCCGGAGCCACCTCGATGACGACGCCGGCGACCTCGGCGCCGAGCTCGACCCGGCCGGGGTACATCCCGAGTGCGGCGAGCACGTCGCGGAAGTTCAGCCCGGCGGCCCGGACGGAGAGCCGGACCTGGCCGGGCGCGAGCGGTGCGGCCGCCTCGGCGGCAGGCACCAGCGCGAGCTGGTCCAGGGTCCCGTTGTCGGGGAGCGTCAGCCGCCACGGCGCGGTGCCGGCGGGCGGGACGAGGTCGTGGGCCGGGTCGGTGCGGCGCAGCCGGGCCCGGTACGGGCCGGACGCGCGGATCGCCAGCTGCGGTTCACCGGAGGCCAGGCCCGCGGCGAGGGCGGACGACGGGTCCGGTACGGCCAGCGGCCCCGGGGACAGGTCGGCCAGCACGAGGCTGCCCGGGTCCTCGGCCTGTGCCGAGCGGATCAGGCCCCAGACGGCCGCACCGGCCAGGTCGGTGACCGTCTCGCCGGGTTCGGCGGCGACCGCCCCGCGGGTGACGACGACCAGACGTGCGGAGTCCGCATGCGACGACTCCCGCCACCGGCGCAGCAGGTCGAGAACGGCGGCGGTGGCGGCACGGACGCCCTCGGCGGTCGGCGCGTGGCCGAGTACCGGTGCGAGCACCACGTCGAGCCGCTCGGCGGGCAGGTCTGCCGGGTCGCCGACCACGGGGATGCCCGCACCGATCGGTTCGCCGCCGCCGACCTGTGCCCATGCGGGTACGGTGCCGGCGGTCCCGTCGAAGGCCGACCAGGACAGGTGCAGCAGTGCCGCCGCACCGGTGGCGCGGTCGGTCAGCCGCGCTGCCGAGATCGGTCGCAGGAGCACCCGATCGACCGTGATCACCGGCGCGCCGGCGTCGTCGTAGGCGTCCAGGCGTACGGCGTCCGCACCGTCCGGGGTGAGCCGGACCCGCAGCGACGCTGCTCCGGCCGCGCGGAGGGTGACGCCGATGAAGGAGAACGGCAGTCCGGCGAACGCGCCCTCGACCGCCGGGCGGCCGGCCAGCGCCTGCAGCCCCGCGTCGAACAGGGCCGGGTGCAGGCCGTACCGGCGGGCGTCGGCCTCCTCGCTCTCCGGCAGGCGCAGCTCGGCCAGGATCTCGCCGTCGTGCCGCCAGGCGCGGTCGATGCCCCGGAAGACCGGGCCGTAACGCAGGCCGGTGGATTCGAGGCTGTCGTAGAGTGCCGGCACGTCGATCGGCTCGGCACCGGACGGCGGCCACTGCGGGGCCGGCGGCGCGGGCGGCAGCGGCGCGGTGGGGGCGAGCACACCGGTCGCGTGGCGTGTCCACGGTTCCTCCGGCCAGCCACCGGTGGCGGCGTCCGCCACCCGCGAGTGGAAGGTGATGTCCCGCCTGCCGTCCCGGTCGGCCGCACCCACCAGCACCTGGACCTGCACGGCGGCATCGGCCGGTACGACGAGCGGCGTCTCCAGCACGAGTTCGGCCACGATCCCGCAGCCGACCTGGTCGCCGGCGCGTACGGCCGCCTCGACCAGCGCGGTGCCGGGCACCACGATCCGGTCGAGGACCACGTGCTCGGTGAGTGCCGGGTGGCTGGCCGCCGACAGTCGTCCGGTGAACAGCACCTCGTCGCCGCCGGCGAGCGTGACACCGGCGCCGAGCAGCGGATGGTCGGTGATGCCGAGACCGGCGGCCGCGACGTCGCCCCACCCGGGCGCCGGCTTCGGCCAGTACCGCTGCCGCTCGAACGGGTAGGTGGGCAGCGCCACGATCCGGCCGTCCGGATCGTTGGCGGCGTTCCAGTCGACCGGTACGCCGTTGGCATGGACCGCGGCGACCGCCGACCACAGGGCCGCGTCCTCGGCTCGGTCCTTGCGCTGAGCCGCCACGGCGGCGACGCCGTCCAGGTTCTCGGCCACCAGCGCGGTGAGTGCCCCGTCCGGGCCGACCTCCAGGTAGGTACCGGTCTCCCGGCTGTGCAGCCAGGCCAGGCCGTCGGCGAAGCGGACGGCGTGGCGCACGTGCCGGACCCAGTAGGCGGCGTCCATCCGCTCGGCCGGTTCACCGGTCAGGTCGGACACGACCGGGATGCGCGGGGCGGCGTAGGTGAGGGTCGCGGCGACGGCACCGAACTCGTCGAGCATGGCGTCCATGCGCGGCGAGTGGAAGGCGTGCGACACCCGCAGTCGTCTGGTCTTCCAGCCGCGCTCGCGCCACCGGGCGTCCAGGGCGTCGACAGCATCGGCGTCACCGGAGACGACGACGGCGGCCGGCCCGTTCACGGCGGCGACGTCGACCCGTCCGGCCAGGCCGGTGAGGTCGGCGCGGACGTCGGCCTCGCTCGCGCGGACGGCGAGCATCGCGCCGCCGGCCGGGAGCGCCTGCATGAGCCGGCCGCGGGCGGCGACCAGCGTGCACGCGTCGCCGAGGGTGAGCACCCCGGCCACGTGCGCGGCGGCGATCTCACCGACCGAGTGGCCGAGTACCCGGTCCGGGACGACGCCCCAGTGTTCCAGCTGCCGGGCGAGCGCGACCTCGAAGGCGAACAACGCGCTCTGGGTCCAGACGGTCTGGTCCAGCAGCTCGGCGTCGTTCCAGGCGACGTCGCGCAGCGGACGGTCCAGGTGCCGGTCGAGGTGCTCGCACACCTCGTCGAAGGCCGAGGCGAAGACCGGGTACGCCGCGTGCAGCTCACGGCCCATGCCGGCACGCTGCGAGCCCTGCCCGGTGAACAGGAACGCCACCTTGCCGTCCCGGGCGGTGCCGCGGACCACCGTCTCGTGGTCGATGCCGGACTCCACCGCCGACAGTCCGGCGAGCAGCTCGTCACGGCTGCCGGCCCGGACCAGTGCCCGGTGCGCCATGGCGGACCGGGCGGTAGCCAGGGTGCGGGCGACGTCGGCGGGCCGGATCGCGGGGTCGGCGGCCACGGCGGCGCGCAGGCGGGCGGCCTGCCGGCGCAGGGCCTCCGGGGTACGCGCCGAGACCGGCACCGTGACGGCCCGGCCGGCCGGCGGCTGTTCCCCGGGTGATCCGTCGCCGGTGCCGGCCGGGGCCTGCTCCAGGATGATGTGCGCGTTGGTGCCGCTCACGCCGAACGACGAGACACCGGCCCGGCGCGGGCGGCCGGTCTCCGGCCAGTCCCGGTTGGCGCCGAGCACGCTGACCCGGCCGGCGTCCCAGTCGACGTGTGAGGTCGGCTCGTCGAAGTGCAGGGTGCCGGGCAGCACGCCGTGGTGCAGCGCCATCACCGTCTTGATCACACCGGCGACGCCGGCGGCGGCCTGCGGATGCCCGATGTTCGACTTGATCGATCCCAGGTAGAGGGGCTCCCCGGGGCGGTCCTGGCCGTAGGTGGCGAGCAGGGCCTGCGCCTCGATCGGGTCGCCCAGGGTCGTGCCGGTGCCATGTCCCTCGACCGCGTCGACGTCGGCCGGGGTGAGACCCGCGTTGGTCAGCGCCTCGAGGATCACCCGCTGCTGTGCGGGGCCGTTCGGGGCGGTGAGCCCGTTGGAGGCACCGTCCTGGTTGACCGCGCTGCCACGGATCACCGCGAGGACCGGATGGCCGTTGCGGCGGGCGTCGGACAGCCGCTCGACGAGCAGCACGCCGACACCCTCCGACCAGCCGGTGCCGTCCGCCGCCTCGGCGAACGACTTGCAGCGCCCGTCGCCGGCCAGGCCACGCTGGCGGCTGAACTCGGTGAAGACGCCGGGGGTGGCCATCACCGTGACACCACCGGCGATCGCCATCGAGCACTCGTTCTGCCGCAGCGACTGACATGCCAGGTGCAACGCGACGAGCGACGACGAGCACGCGGTGTCGACGGTCAGCGCGGGACCCTCCAGGCCCAGCACGTAGGAGATACGGCCGGACACGACCGCGGTGGCGCCACCGGTGAGCAGATAGCCCTCGCTGTCCGAGCCGCCGTTGCCGAACAGGGCGAGGTAGTTCTGATCGTTGGTGCCGGCGAACACCCCGGTCCGGCTGCCGCGCAGCGCCGACGGGTCGATGCCGGCCCGCTCGATCGCCTCCCACGTCGACTGGAGCAGCAGGCGCTGCTGCGGGTCCATGGCGAGGGCCTCACGCGGGGAGATCCCGAAGAAGGCGGGATCGAAGTCCGCGGCGCCGTCGATGAAGCCGCCCTCGCGCACGTAGCTGCTGGCGGGGCGGTCGGGGTCGGCGTCGAAGAGCCGGGACAGGTCCCAGCCGCGGTCGGCGGGGAACGGCCCGATGCCGTCCCGTCCCTCGGCGACCAGGTTCCAGAGTTCGTCGGGAGAGCCGGCGCCACCGGGGTAACGGCAACTCATCCCGATGATGGCGATGGGTTCCCGGCCGCCGTCCTCGATTTCGCGCAGGCGCTGACGCGCGCGCTGAAGGTCGGTGGTGACCAGCTTCAGATAGTCGCGAAGCGTGTCGTTGTCAGCCATCAGTGAGGACCTCATTTTGCGACGGAGTGCGCCTGGCGGGGCCGCGACCAGGCCGGATCGGCCATCGATGACGGTAATGGCGGCTCTCCACGCCCGGACACCCCTAGCAGGGCCTTCACTGACCCTTCAACCAGCGCGGACAGGCCGGGACAGTCCGAGTCCAGGACGCCGGGTAGGGGTTGACCCCCCTCCGGGGCGCTCGGAGAGTGGCAGGCAAACCCGATAGATCGGCGACCACCATGACGTCTGGGACGAGGCTGCTCTTCGACCTGCGCGATCCCGAACTCCACGAGGACCGCTACGGGTACTACAAGCGGGTCCGTGACATCGAGCCGGTGCACCAGTCGCCCCTGGGCTACTGGGTGATCACCCGCTACGAGGATTGCGACACGCTGCTCCGGGCACCCGGGGTCAGTACCGACTACACCGACAATCCGCACTGGGCACGCGTACGCGGCGGCCCCGACAGCCCCGTCGTGCGCAGCGCGCGCCGCTGGATGCTCACCCGCGCGGGTGCCGACCACCGGCGGCTGCGCCGGATGGTGTCCCGGGCCCTCACGCCGGCCGCCATGGCACGGCTGCGGCCCAGGATCCGTACGCTCGTCAACGAGATGATCGACGCGATGGGTGAAGGTGAGGCAGACCTGATCTCGGGTCTCGCGCTGCCCCTCCCGGTCGTCGTCGTGTGCGAGCTGGTCGGCATCCCGCCGGAGGACGCCGACCGGTGCCGGAAGTGGACGAACACCATCGCGGACGTGGTGGACCCGCTCGTCACCCCGCGCATGCGGCGGCAGATGAACGAGGCGGTCCCCGAGTTCAGCGCCTACATCGCCGGACTGCTGGCACAACGGCGGGCCGAGCCGCGCGACGATCTCATGTCGATCCTGCTCGAACCGGACGCCAAGGGTGACCGGCTCAGCGACGAGGACATCGCCGCCCAGATCTTGGTGCTGTTCAACGCCGGCCACGAGACCTCGGTCAACGTGATCGGCAACGGCATGGTGTCGCTGCTGGAGAACCCCGCCCAGCTGGCGCTGCTGCGGGCGAACCCGGAACTCGTCGAGAGCAGCTTCGACGAGTTGTCCCGGTACAACTCCGCGGTGCAGATCCTGGCCCGGCACACCACGGCGCCGGTGCAGCTGCGCGACACCACGATCCCCGCCGGGGCCACCGTGTTCATCGTGCTCGGCGCGGCACACCACGACCCCGAGAAGTATCCGGACCCGGAACGGTTCGACGTCACCCGGACCGGTACGGCGCCGCTGATCTTCGGGTCCGGCCCGCACTACTGCATCGCCGCGACCCTGGGCCGGATGGAGGTCGTCATCGCCATCGAGGAACTGCTGCGCCGGTACTCCGACATCGAGCTGGCGGCCACCGACCTGTCCTGGTACTCGCACTTCACGTTCCTGCTGGGCCTGCGCGAACTGCCGCTGCGCCTGACGTACGCGCGGTAGCCGGTCACGAGAAAGGGCTCCGGGGTGACCCCGGAGCCCTTTTCGCCGTCCTCAGCCCAGACCGTCCAGCCAGGCGGTCACCGCGGCCGCGGTCTCGGTCGCGTACTCCGCCATCACCGAGAAGTGGTTGCCCGGCACGTCGACCGCGGTGTGCGGCAGGTCCCAGGCGGCACGCCAGTCGTCGTCGCGGTCCCAGGGCCCGAGCGGTTCGGTGGCCCGCACCACCAGGGTCGGCGTCTCGATCTCCTTGGCCTGGAAACCGCCGGTCATCACCCCGTAGTGGGCCTGCGCGGTGAGCCGGATGTCGTCCATCGGCACATACTGGTGCTTGCGTTCGAACACGCCGGTGGACAACTCGTTCTGCCACACCGCGTGCATCGGCTGCGACAGCGGATACACGTCGACCAGCACCAGGCCGGCCGGCATGACGTCCTCCTCCTCCAGATATCGGGCCAGCGCGTGCGCCAGGATCCCGCCACCGGAGTGCCCGACCAGCACGAACGGCTCGTCCCCGACGAGGTCGCGCAGGCATCGGGCCTGCCACGCCAGTGCCACGTACGCGTCGGCGGGCAGCAGCTCGCCCCGGCCGAAGCCCGGAACGGGCAGGACCGAGACCTCCCGCTCACCGCGGAAGGCCGCGGCGAAACGGGCGAACTCGTGCGGTCCACCCGCCGCGGTGGTCCCGGTGTGACAGACCAGCCGGGGGGTACGGTCCCCGCGTACCAGGGACACCGGGTACGGCCCGTCCGCCATCTGCGACGGGTCGGTGAAGACCGGCCGGAACTGCGAGGTCTCGTACGTCATCTTCATGAAGTCCACCACCCGGTTGGTCCGGATGGCCTCCCAGTAGAGGGAGTTGAGCAGGCCGACCGGATTCTCGTCCTCGGGTGAGATGCCGAGTACCGGCGCCGCCGGGTCACCCGCCGCACCGGGTGCTCCGAGCAGTGCCTGCTCCACGTGCGAGGCGAGCAGAACCGCGGACGGGTGGTCGAACGCCGCGGTGGGACTGAGGGTCAGGCCGGTCGCCGCCTGCAGCCGGCTGCGCAGCTCGATCGAGGTGAGCGAGTCGAAGCCCAGTTCGAGGAACTTGTCGTCGGGTCCCACCGCCTCGGCTCCCGGATGGCCGAGCACCCGGGCGGCGTGACCGCGCACCAGTTCGAGCAGGCCCGCACGCCGCTCGTGCGGTGCCGCGGTCAGCAGCGTACGGCGCAGCTGTTCCGCGTCGGCGGCGGGCGGTTCCGGCCGGGCCGGATCGCGTGCCTCCGGAACACCGGTGAAGAACGACCGCGGGCCGGTGGCCGTCATCGAGGCGATGAACGGCTCCCAGCGGACGTCCGCGACGACGAGCGTGGTGTCGTCGTGCTCGATCGCCTCGCCCAGCGCGGACAGTGCCTCCCCGGGATCCATCGCCGGCAGGCCGAGGCGTCCCAGCCGGTCGCGGATGGCCGGCGCACCGGAGATCCCGTCCGGGTCGTCCCACGGACCCCAGGCGACCGAGGTCGCCGGCAGGCCGGCGGCGCGCCGGTGCTCGGCCAGAGCGTCGAGGTATGCACCGGCGGCGGCCTGACCCGACTGCCGGCTGCCGCCCCAGACGCCCGCGGCCGAGGAGAACAGCACGAACGCCGAGAGCGGCCGGTCGCGGGTGAGTTCGTGCAGGTGCCGGGCGCCGGCTGTCTTGGGTGCCAGCACACCGCCGATCGACTCCCGCGTGAGCGCGGCCAGCTCGGTGTCGTCGCGCACGCCGGCGGCATGGAAGACCGCCACGAGTGGATCACCGGCACCGATCCACCGCAGCAGCGCGGCGACCTCGGTACGGTCGGTGACGTCGCACGCGGCGACGGTGAGCCGGGTGCCGGCCGCTTCGAGGTCAGCGCCCAGGGCTGCCGTCTCCGGCGTGGTGGTGGCATGGCGGGCGGCCAGCACGACGTGCGGGGCACCACGGTCGGCCAGCCAGCGGGCCAGCCGCCGGCCCAGCGCGCCCGTGCCGCCGGTCACCAGGACGGTGCCGTCCGGTTTCCACGGTGCCGGCTCCGCGCTCAGCGGCGCACGGACGAGCCGGCGGGTGAACGTGCCGTTGGGCCGCAGTGCCACCTGGTCGTCGGTGCCGGTGCCGAGGATACCGACGAGCTCGGCCGCCACCCGGGCGTCCATCGTGGCGGGCAGATCGATCAGACCGCCCCAGCGGTCCGGCTGCTCCAGTGACAGCACCCGGCCGAGCCCCCAGACGGCGGCCTGATCGGGTGACACCGGCGCACCGGAGCCGCCCGGGCCGGCGGCGCCCCGCGTGATCGTCCACAGGGGCGCGTCGATGCCGGCGGCGATGACTTCCACGCTGGCCCCGACCGGCTCGGCCGAGGCGCCCAGCGACACCAGCGAGACCACACCGGCCGGTGGCGGCGACATCGCCGGGTCCACCTCGGCCGGCCCGACCACGACCGGAACCGCCCCCCGCATGCGCATCGCCGCCCCGATCAGAGCCGCGATCTCGCGGACCTCGTCGTCGTCCGGCGTCACCACCAGCCATGTGCCGCTCAGGACGGAGGGACCGCCACCGGGCACCGTCTCCCATGCCACCCGGTAACGCCACGGCGCCGCCGTCGTGGACGGCGTGACCGGCGCGGGGATCGCCGCCGGCTCGGCCGCCAGCCAGTAACGCTGATGCTGGAACGCGTACGTCGGCACCGGCACCCGCCGCGCGCCGGACCCGGCGAACACCGCCGTCCAGTCCGGTGAGACGCCGGCGACGTGCAGCCGGGCCACCGCCTCCAGGACAGCGCCGGTCTCCTCCCGGTCGGCACGCAGCACCGGCACCACCAGCGGGGATCCGGGCGTGTCGGCGAAGCAGGACCGGGCCATACCGGTCAGCACACCGGCCGGCCCGATCTCGGCGAACCGGGTGAAACCGTCGGCGGACAGATGGGCCAGCCCGTCCGCGAAACGGACCGGTTCGCGCACCTGCCGGACCCAGTAGGCGGCGTCGAACTCCTCGATCGGCGCGCCCGTGAGGTTCGAGACCACGGTCAGACGCGGCCGCTCGTACGTCAGCCCCGCGAGCACCTCGGCGAACTCGGCGAGCATCGGCTCCATCCGCGCCGAGTGGAACGCGTGCGACACCCGCAGCCGGGTGGTCCGCCGGCCCAGCGCGGTGAAATGCTCACCGGCCGCGGCGACCGCGGCGGTGTCACCGGAGATGACGACCGCGGTCGGTGCGTTGACCGCCGCGATCTCGGCGCCCGCTGTCAGGACCGCGGTCACCTCGTCCTCGGTCGCCTGGACGGCCAGCATCGCACCGCCGGCGGGCAGCGCGTCCATGAGGCGGCCACGGGCGGCGACGAGCGTACAGGCGTCATCCAGGGAGAGCACCCCGGCCACGTGTGCCGCGACGATTTCGCCGATGGAGTGGCCCAGCACGGCGTGCGGGCGGATGCCCCAGTGCTCCACGAGCCGGTGAAGCGCCACCTCGACGGCGAAGAGCGCCGCCTGCGCGTAGCCGGTACGGTCGAGCGCCTCGGCGTCCTCGTCGATCACCTCACGCAGCGGGCGGTCCAGCAGCGTGTCGAACCGGGCACAGACCGCGTCGAAGGCGTCGGCGTACACCGGGAACCGGTCGTACAGCTCACGGCCCATCCCGATCCGCTGAGCGCCCTGCCCGGTGAACAGGAACGCCAGCCGGCCCTCGGTGACGCGGCCGCACGGCACTCCCCCGGCCTCCGGATCGCCGGATGCCAGCGCGTCGAGCCCGTCGAGCAGTCCGGCCCGGTCGGTCGCGAGCACCACCGCGCGGTGATCCAGCGCGGCCCGCCCGGTGGCCAGGGTGTACCCGATGTCGGCGGGCGTCTCGTCGTGCCCGGCGGCGAACGCGCGCAACTTGGCGGCCTGGGCCCGCAGTCCGTCAGCGGTCCGCGCGGCCAGCGGCACGGGGACCGGCGACGGTCCGGTGGCCGGTGCCACCCCGGCCGGTACGGTGGGCGCCTCCTCCACGATGACGTGCGCGTTCGTCCCGCTGATGCCGAAGGCGGAGATGCCGGCGCGGCGCGGCCGGCCACCGGCTGTCCACGCCACCGGATCGGTCAGCAGTTCCACCGCGCCGGCGGCCCAGTCGACGTGCGGGGTGGGTGCGTCGACGTGCAGCGAGCGGGGCAGCTCGCCGCGGCGCAGAGCGAGCACCATCTTGATCAGGCCGGCGGCCCCGGCCGCGAACTGGGTGTGCCCCAGGTTCGACTTGACCGAGCCCAGCCACAGCGGGTGCCCGGCGGGCCGGTCCTGGCCGTAGGTGGCGATCAGGGCCTGCGCCTCGATCGGGTCGCCGAGGGTGGTGCCGGTGCCGTGGGCCTCGACGGCGTCGACGTCGGCCGCCTCCAGCCCGGCGTCGGCAAGCGCCTGCCGGATCACCCGCTGCTGTGACGGGCCGTTCGGCGCGGTCAGCCCGTTGGAGGCCCCGTCCTGATTGACCGCCGAACCCCGCACCACCGCGAGCACCTCGTGGCCGAGACGCTTGGCGTCGGAGAGCCGCTCGATCAGCACCAGCCCGATCCCCTCGGACCAGCCGGTGCCGTCGGCGGCCGCCGCGAACGGCTTGCACCGGCCGTCGGCGGCGAGTCCGCCCTGCTTGCCGAACTCGGCGAAGACAGCCGGCGTCGGCATCACCGTCACACCGCCGACCAGGGCCATCGCGCATTCGCCGAGCCGCAGCGACTGAACGGCCATGTGCAGTGCGACCAGCGCCGACGAGCACGCCGTGTCGACGGTGACGGCGGGCCCCTCGAGGCCAAAGGTGTAGGAGATCCGGCCGGACATCACGCTGCCCGCGTTACCGGTCATGTAGTGGCCCTCGGCGTCGGCCGGCAGCACCACCCCCGCACCGTAACCGGTGGAGGCGCCGCCGATGAAGACACCGGTGCGGCTTCCCCGCAGCGAACGGGGATCGAGCCCGGCGCGTTCGAACGTCTCCCAGGCCGTCTCCAGCAGCTGTCGCTGCTGCGGGTCCATGGCGATCGCCTCGCGCGGCGAGATGCCGAACAGGCCGGGGTCGAACAGCGCGGCGTCATAGAGAAAACCGCCCTCCGGCGCGAAGCCGGCGTCCCTGATCTCCGGCCAGCCCCGGTCGGTGGGGAACCCCGAGACGCCGTCACCGCCGTCGGCAAGCAGTGTCCACAGTTCCTCGGGCGACCGCACACCACCGGGAAAGCGGCAGCTCATCGCCACGATGGCGAGAGGCTCGGTGACGTGCCCGGTGGCCGGCCCGGCCGCCGGCCGCTCCGCGGTGCCGGACACCAGGCCGCCGAGCAGATGGGTGGCGAGGTCGTCCGGTGTCGGGTAGTCGAAGACGAGCGTCGCCGGCAGCCGCAGCCCGGTGGCACCGGCGAGGATGTTGCGCAGGTCGAGTGCGGTGAGCGAGTCGAATCCGAGATCGCGGAACGCCCGGCCCGGCTCGATCGCGTCCGGGGACGGGTGGCCGAGCACGAGGGCGGCGTGACCGCGTACGAGATCGAGCATGATGCCCTGCCGCTCGGCCGGATCCGCCGCCCGCAGGCGCCGTTCCAGGGTGGCCTCCGGATCGGCCTCCCCGGCGGGTGCGCTCGCCACGGCCGCCCGGACCTCGGGCAGGTCCGCGATGAGCGGGCTGGGACGTGTGGCGGAGAACGCGGCAGCGAACCGGGGCCAGTCGATGTCCACCACGGCAAGACAGGTTTCGTCCCGGTCGATCGCGGCGGCCAGGGCCGACATCGCCGTCGCCGGGTCCATCGGGGGAACTCCGGCCGTCCGCAGCCGCCGTAGCACCACCTCGTCGGTGGCCAGACCGGCTTCGGCCCAGGCGCCCCACGCGATCGAGGTCGCCGTCCGTCCGCTGTCGCGGCGGCGCCGGGCGAGGGCGTCGAGCGCGGCGTTGGCGGCGGCATAGTTGGCCTGACCGGCGGCACCGATGGTGCCGGCGACGGAGCTGAACATGACGAACATCGACAGCGGCAGGCCGGCGGTCAGGTCGTCGAGCACCTCCGCCGCGACGGCCTTGGCGCGCAGCACCGCGGCGAGCCGCGGAAGATCCAGCGTGTCGATCACGCCGTCGTCGACCACGCCGGCGGCGTGCACGACGCCGGTCAGCGGCCGGTCGGCGGGTATCGCGGCGAGCAGGCCGGCGACGGCGGTGCGGTCGGAGACGTCGCAGGCGGCGACCGTGACGGTGGTGCCGCGCGCGGCCAGTTCGGCGACCAGGGCTTCGGAGCCGGGAGCGTCCGGCCCACGGCGGCTGACCAGCAGCAGGTGCGGCACACCGCGGTCGGCCAGCCAGCGGGCGATCGACGCGCCGAGAGCGCCGGTGCCGCCGGTGACGAGCACGGTCCCGTCGGTCCGCCACGGGGCCGGTACCACCGTGGAAGCTGGCTCGGCGCGCACCAGACGGTGCGCGAACACACCCGACGCACGCAGCGCCAGCTGGTCCTCACCGTGTCCGCCGGCCAGCACACCGGCCAGCCGCCGTGCGTCCCGGCCGGACAGTTCCGGCGGCAGGTCGAGCAGGCCGCCCCAGCGGTCCGGCAGCTCCAGCGCGGCGACCCGGCCGAAACCCCACACCTGCGCCTGGGCGACGCTGCGCTGCGTCTCGGAGCGGCCGGTCACCACGGCGCCGCGGGTCAGGCACCACAGCGGGACCGGGGTCCCCACGTCACCGAGCGCCTGCACCAGCGCGACGGTGGCGGCGAACCCGGCCGGGACGGCGCCGGAGGCGGCGGCCGGTACCTCGGCAGCCGACAGCAGCGAGGCGATACCGGCCGGTTCCACCTCGGCGAAGGCGTCGAGCAGCATTTCGGTCAGTGCGGCGCGGTCGGTGCGGGCCGCCTCCACGGCGAGCATGACCACCTCGGCACCGGCTCCGCGCAGCGCATCGGCGGTGCCGGCCGCTCCGGGGTCCGCGGTGTCGTGCAGCAGCAGCCACGTGCCGGTGAGTTCACCGGCGGGCAGGTCCGGCAGTGGCTTCCAGACGGTGCGGTAGCGCCAGGAGTCGATGGTCGACTCGGTACGGCGCCGGCTGCGCCAGGCCGACAGGGCGGGCAGCACCTCGCGCAGCCCGTCAGCGGTCTCCAGGCCCAGGGTTCCGGCGACCCCGTCGACGTCGCGGCGTTCGACCGCGGCCCAGAAGCCGGCCTCCGCCGGATCGGCCGGCCGCACGTCCGCGAGTTCGGCGGCCGGGGTGTCGATCCAGTAGCGGTGCCGCAGGAACGCGGTGGTCGGCAGGTCACCGAGGCGGGGCTGATGTGCGGTGAAGAACGCCGTCCAGTCGACCGGGACGCCGTGGGCGTACAGCTGGGCCAGGGCCCGGACCACGGCCTCGGATTCCGGGCGGTCGGTCCGCAGCGCCGTCGCCAGCACCGGCCCGCCTCCGGCTCCGGCTCCGGCTCCGGCTCCGGCCGGATCGTCGTCGAGTGCCATCCGGACCAGGCCGGTGAGGGTGCCGTCCGGGCCGAGTTCGAGGAACCGGGTGACGCCCGCGCGGAGCAGGGCGTCGATGCCGTCGGCGAAACGCACCTCCGACCTGGCGTGCCGCGACCAGTAGCCGCCGTTCAGGGTGTCGTCGCCGGCCGGTTCGCCGGTCACGTCGGAGATGATCGGGATCGCGGGTGGCGCGTGCCGCAGCCGCCCGGCGACGGCGTCGAGCCCGGCCAGGATCGGATCCATGCGGGCCGAGTGGAATGCGTGACCACCGCGCAGCATCGTGGTCTTGCGGCCCTCGGCCTGCCAGCGGGCGGCCAGCTCCTCGACGGCCTCCCGGTCACCGGAGACCACCACCGAGGAAGGTCCGTTGACGGCTGCCAGGTCGACCCGCCCCGGATGGCCGGCCAGGGCCACGCGAACCTCGTCCTCGCTCGCCCGGACGGCCATCATCACGCCGCCCGCGGGCAGTTCGTCCATCAGCCGGCCGCGCGCGGCGACCAGCTCGCACGCGTCCGGCAGGGTGAGCACCCCACCGACGTGCGCGGCGACGACCTCACCGAATGAGTGCCCGAGCAGATAGTCCGGGGTGATCCCCCAGGACTCGAAGAGCCGGTACAGGGCCACCTCGACGGCGAACGTGGCCGGCTGGGTGTAAACGGTCCGGTCGAGCAGGGCGGCGTCGGCGGAGTCTGGCCCGGCGAACACCAGGTCCCGCAACGGCCGGTCGAGGAGCGGCGCGAACGCGTCGCACACCGCGTCGAACGCGGCCGCGTAGGCGGGGAACGCGGCGTACAGATCCCGGCCCATGCCCGCGCGCTGCACCCCTTGGCCCGGGAAGAGGAAGGCGAGCCGGCCGGAACGGCTCTGCCCGGTCAGCACCGACGGGGAGGGCTCCCCGGCCTCGATCGCGGCGAGCGCGGTGACCGCCGTGCCGGTGTCGGCGGCCACCACGACGGCACGGTGCTCGTGCTGAGCCCGGGCGGTGACCAGTGACCAGCCGACGTCCGCCCGGTCCGGGCCGGTGGCGGCGAACTCCCGCAGCCGCGCAGCCTGGGCCCGCAGACCCTCGGGGGTACGGCCGGTGACGACCCACGGCAGAGGTCCGGCGTCCGGGCGCGGGCCGCGCTCCGGGGCGGGTCCGGACGGCGGAGCCTGCTCGATGATGGTGTGCACGTTGGTGCCGCTGATACCGAAGGACGAGACGCCCGCCCGCCGCGGGGCGCCGGTCTCCGGCCACGGCCGGGCCTCGGTGAGCAGGCTGACGTCGCCCGCGGTCCAGTCGACGTGCGGTGTCGGGTCGTCGGCGTGCAGGGTCCGGGGCAACAGCCCGTGCCGCATGGCCAGCACCGTCTTGATGACACCGGCGATACCGGCGCCCTGCTGGATGTGGCCGATGTTCGACTTGAGCGAACCGAGGTACAGCGGGCGTCCCGGTGGGCGCTGCGCGCCGTAGGTGGCGATCAGCGACCGTGCCTCGATCGGGTCGCCGAGCGGGGTGCCGGTGCCGTGCGCCTCGACGGTGTCGATCTGCTCCGGCGAGAGCCGCGCGTCGGCCAGGGCCTGCCGGATGACACGCTGCTGGGCCGGGCCGCTCGGGGCGGTCATGCCGTTGGACGCGCCGTCCTGGTTGACGGCCGAACCGCGGATGATTGCGAGTACCTCGTGGCCGTTGCGCCGGGCGTCGTCGAGGCGTTCCAGGAGCAGCACCGCGGCCCCCTCGGCGAAGCCCATGCCGTCGGCGCCGGCCCCGAACGCCTTGCACCGGCCGTCGGCGGCGAGTACCCGCTGTCGGCTGAGCTCGACGATGCTGATCGGGTTGGGGATGACCGTGACGCCACCGGCGATCGCCAGCGTGCACTCCTGCCGGCGGAGCGCCTGGGCGGCCAGGTGCATGCTGACGCTGGACGAGGAGCAGGCGGTGTCGACGGTGAGTGCCGGTCCCTCGGTGCCCAGCACGTAGGCGATCCGGCCGGACACCACCGACAGCGCACTGCCGGTGACCAGGTATCCCTCGGATCCGGCGGACGCGCCGGCCGCACCGGCGCTGTAGCCGAGCGAGCTGGCGCCGACGAAGACACCGGTCCGGGTGCCCCGCAGAGCGGTCGGTGCGATACCGGCCCGTTCGACGGTCTCCCAGCACACCTCGAGCAGCATCCGCTGCTGCGGGTCCATCGCGGTGGCCTCGCGCGGGCTGATGCCGAAGAACCCGGCGTCGAACATGGTGGCGTCGCCGACGTAGCCACCGGCGGCGGAGTACGTCGTACCGCTGTGGCCGGGGTCCGGGTCGTAGATGTCGGTCAGGTCGAACCCGCGGTCGGCGGGGATCGGGCCGACCGCGTCGATGCCGTCGGCGACCAGGCGCCACAGGTCGTCGGGGCCGGTGATGCCGCCGGGCAGCCGGCAGCCCATCGCAACGATCGCGATCGGTTCCTGGTCGCCGGATTCGGCCGCACGCAGCCGGTGCCGGGTGTCGTGCAACTCGGCGATGACCCGCGCCAGATATCCGCGCAGTTTCTCCTCGTTGTCCATGCGAACGTCGATCCTTCCGGGAGGGTCAGGCGAGGCCGAGGTCCTGGTCCACGAGGGCGAAGAGTTCTTCGCTGGAGGCCGAACCGAGCTTGTCGATGAGGTCGGGGGCGCCGGCCGGTCCGGCCGGTCCGGCGGCACGGGCGTGCCGGTCGAGCAGCGCCTCGAGCCGCAGCACGATGCGGACGCGCTCGATGTCGTCACCGGGCAGAGCCGCAAGCGCGGTGTCGAGGCGGTCCAGGTCGTCGGCGGACGGCAGCGCCGACGCCGTCTGCGTGCCGCCGAGTTCAGCCGCGATCGAGGCGGCCAGCACCGCCGGTGTCGGGTGGTCGAACACCAGCGTGGCCGGCAGGGTCAGCCCGGTGGCGGCGCTGAGCCGGTCCCGCAGTTCGACCGAGGTGAGCGAGTCGAGGCCGAGTTCACGGAATGCCCGCCCGGCTTCGATCGCGCTGTCCGAGGCGTGTCCCAGCACCACGGCGGTGTGGGTACGCACCAGGTCGAGCAGCGCCCGTTCCCGGTCGGCCGGCGCCAGCGCGGCCAGGTCGCGGCGGACCGCCTCCTGGCCGGCGGCACCGGCGGCGGACTCCGGCGTGACCGGCTCACGCAGTGCGGCCACGTCGGGCAGGTCGCTGATCAGCGGACTCGGCCGCATCGCGGTGAAGGCCCGCGCGAACCGCTCCCACTCCACGTCGGCCACCGTGACGCAGGTGTCGTCGTTCTCGAGTGCGTGGTGCAGGGCGGCGATGGCGTTCTCCGGGTCGAGCATCGGCAGGCCGATCCGCCGCATCCCGCCCTCCGCCGCCGGGTGCACCATGCCCCCGCCGTCCCACGGCCCCCAGGCCACCGAGAGGACCCGCGCGTCCGAGGCGCGGCGGCTCTGGGCCAGCGCGTCCAGGTAGGCGTTGGCCGCGGCGTACGCACCGTGCCGGCCGCCGCCCCAGGTCGCGGCGATCGAGGAGAAGTAGACAACGGTGTCGAGCTGGTCGGGATCGAGCAGTTCGTCGAGGTGCCGGGCACCGGCGACCTTGCCGGAGGCGATTGCGGCCAGTTCGGCGGGACCGGTGTCGGCCACGTCGATCAGGCTGTTGACGCCGGCGACGTGGAACACCGTGCGGACCGGGTCGCCGGCCGCCTCCAGGCCGGTGAGCAGCTCGCGCACCTGCTCCCGGTCGGTGAGGTCGCAGGCGGCCACGGTCACCCGGCTGCCCCCGGCGACCAGGTCGGCCTCCAGTGCGCCGAGCCCGGGTGCGCCCCGGCCGCTACGGCTCACCAGCACCAGGTGTTCGGCGCCGTGACCGGCGAGCCAGCGGGCCACCCGGTCACCGAGCGCACCGGTGCCGCCGGTGACCAGGACGGTTCCGGTCGGCTGCCAGGGCCGGGCGGGGCGGTTCCCGGCCGGGGCGCGGCCGATCCGGCGCAGGTACGTCCCGGAGGTCCGCAGCGCCGTCTGGTCCTCGCCGTCGGTACGGGTGAGGGCGGCGACGAGCCGGTCCGCGCCGCGGGTGTCCAGCACGGACGGCAGGTCGATCAGGCCGCCCCAGCGGGCGGGGCTCTCGAGTGCCGCGACCCGGCCGATGCCCCAGACGGCGGCCTGTTCCGGGTGGTCCACCGGTTCCGAGCCGACCGCGACGGCACCGCGGGTCACACACCAGAGACGGGCACCGGAGCCGGCCTTCTCGAGGGCACGCAACAGGGTCACCGTGGCCGCCAGCCCGGCGGTGATCACCGGGTGCTCCGGGTGCGCCGTCTCGTCGAGGGCGAGGAACGACAGGACACCGCCGGCCTCGGCCAGTTCGCCGGTCAGCTGGTCCTCGCTGGTGGTGACGGGGTCGACCACGACCACGGCGGGTTCGGCGCCCGCGGCGGTGAGGGCTTCGACACAGGTGCGTACGTCCGCCTCGGCGGCGTTCCCGGCGGGGACCACGACGGCCCATCGTCCGGTCATCGGCCCGGCGGGCAGGTCGGCGACCGCCTTCCAGGTCACGGTGTAGCGGCGGTGGTCGATCTCGTCGGCCCGTACGCCCCGGCGGTGCCAGGAGGACAGTGCCGGCAGCAGGTCGCGCACCGCGTCGGCGCGGTCCACGGCCAGCAGGCCGGCCAGTGACTCGGCGTCCTCGCGGGCGACCGTGTCCCAGAACGCGGCCTCGAACCCGGGCGTCGTCGCGGTGCCCGGCACGGCCGCCGGTGCGGTGGCCGGGCGCGGCCAGAAGCGGTTCCGCTGGAACGCGTAGGTGGGCAGCTCCGCGGCGGCGACCGCCGGGCCGGGAAGCGCCGTGGACCAGTCCACCGCCACGCCCCGGGTGTACGCCTCGGCGAGGCTGGTCAGCAGCCGCCGGGTGCCGCCGTCGTCACGCCGGAGCGTGCCGATGACGTCGGCGCGCCGCCCGGTGGCGGTCAGCAGTTCGGTCAGCGGCACGGCGAGCACCGGATGCGGGCTGATCTCCAGGAAAACGGTGCCCTCGGGCACGGCGGTGATCGCCTGGTCGAAGCGGACCGGTTCGCGCAGGTTGCGGAACCAGTAGGCGCCGTCCATGCCGGTGGTGTCGAGGCGCTCGCCGGTCACCGACGAGTAGAGCGGGACGGCCGACGGCCGCCCGGTCACATCGGCCAGCAGCCGGAGCAGCGGCTCGCGCAGCGGCTCGACATGGTCGGTGTGGGAGGCGTAGACGACCGGCACGCGCTTGACGCGTACGCCGGTGCTCTCGCCCTGGGCGACCAGTTCAGCGAGCGCATCCACGTCGCCGCCGACCACGACGGCGCCGGGGCCGTTGACCACGGCGACCGCGAGCCGGCCGGCCCACGGTTCGATCCAGGAGGTGGCCTCGTCGAGGGAGAGCGCGACCGAGACCAGGCCGCCGCGGCCCGCGATCCGGCCGAGTTCCCGGGACCGCAGCGCCACCACCTTGGCGGCGTCCTCGAGACTGAGCGCGCCGGCCACACAGGCCGCGGCGATCTCGCCCTGGCTGTGCCCGACGACGGCGGCGGGGCGGACACCGTGGAACCGCCAGACCTCGGCGAGCGACACCATGACGGCGAACAGCATCGGCTGGACGACATCGTCGCGATCGAGCGCCGGGGCGCCCTCGACGCCGTACAGCACGTCGTGGGCCGACCAGTCGAGATAGGGGGCGAGGGCGTGTGCGCAGGCGTCGAAGCGCTGCTGGAAGGCGGGGTACCGCTCGTGGAGCTCGCGGGCCATGCCGGCCCACTGCGAGCCCTGACCGGGGAAGACGAAGACCGCCTCGGAGACGCCCCGGGCCACACCGCTCACGACCCCGGGCGCGGGTTCGCCGGCGGCCAGCGCCGCCAGCGCGCCGGTGAGTGCGTCCGGGTCGCCGCCGATGACGACGCTGCGGTGCTCGAGCCGGGACCGTTGGGCGAGGGCCGCGGCGATTCCAGCCACCGGGTGGTCGGGGCGCTCCCGCAGATGCGCGGCGAGCTGCCGGGCCTGGGCGCGTACGGCCTCGGCCGACCGCCCGGAGAGCAGCAGCGGCACGGCTTCGCCCGCGACGGGCGGCGACGCCGTGGTGGACGGGCCGGAGGGCGCTTCCTCGATGATGATGTGCGCGTTGGTGCCGCTCGCACCGAAGGACGAGACCGCGCCCCGCCGCGGCCGTCCGGCGGCGGGCCACGGCTGCGGGTCGGTGACCAGCCGGACCGCCCCGGACTCCCAGTCGACGTGCGGCGTCGGCGCGTCGACGTGCAGGGTCCGCGGCAGTACGCCGTACCGCATGGCGAGCAGGATCTTGATCACGCCGGCCATGCCGGCGGCCGCCTGGGTGTGGCCGATGTTGGACTTGACCGAGCCCAGCCACAGCGGCTGGTCACCGGACCGCTCCTGGCCGTACGTGGCCAGCAGCGCCTGTGCCTCGATCGGGTCGCCGAGGGTGGTGGCGGTGCCGTGGGCCTCCACCATGTCGACGTCCGAAGCTTGCAGCCCGGCGTCGGCCAGGGCCTGCCGGATGACCCGCTGCTGTGCCGGTCCGTTGGGGGCGGTGAAGCCGTTGCTGGCCCCGTCCTGGTTGAGCGCGCCGCCCCGGACCAGGCCGAGGACGGGATGGCCGTTGCGGCGTGCGTCGCTGAGCCGTTCGACCAGGACGACACCGGCGCCCTCGCTCCAGCCGGTGCCGTCGGCCGCCGCGGCGAACGGCCGGCAGCGGCCGTCGGAGGCGAGCCCGCCCAACCGGCCGAACTCGGAGAACGGCCCCGGGGTGGCCATCACGGTGACCCCGCCGGCGAGTGCCATCGAGCAGTCGCCACGGCGCACCGCCGCGGCGGCGAGCTGGAGAGCGACAAGCGACGAGGAACAGGCGGTGTCGACCGACAGCGCCGGGCCCTGCAGGCCGTACGTGTAGGCCAGCCGCCCGGAGATCACCGCCGCGCTGACGCCGGTGATCAGGTGTCCACCGGCGCCGGCGTCGCTGTTGGTCAGCACGACGCCGTAGTCCTGGGTGTTGGTGCCGACGAACACGCCGGTGTCGCTGCCGCGAAGCGTGTGCGGATCGATGCCGGCCCGTTCCAGGGTCTCCCAGACGGTCTCCAGCAGGACACGCTGCTGGGGATCCATGGCCATGGCCTCACGCGGGCTGATGTCGAAGAACGCGGCGTCGAAGTCACCGGCGTCGTAGAGGAACCCGCCGGCCCGCGGATACTCGACGGGGTCGGCGTCGGGGTCCCAGCCGCGGTCGGTGGGGAACTCGCCGATGGCGTCGCCGCCGGACTCCAGCAGCCGCCAGAAGTCCTCGGGTGACCGGATGCCACCGGGATAGCGGCAGCCGATCGCGACGATCGCGATCTGGTCGTCCCCGGTGTCCGGCCGCACGGTCGCCACCGGTGTCGGCGGCGCCTCCGCGGTGGCCGCGTCAGCGGTCAGCTGCCGGCCGATGTGCGCGGCGAGAACCGCCGGGGTCGGGTAGTCGAAGATCAGGGTGGCCGGCAGCCGGATCCCGGTGCGGGTCTTCAGCCTGGCACTGAGCTCGACCGCGGTCACCGAGTCGAAGCCGAGATCGTCGAAGGCCCGGTCGACCTCGACCGCGTCCGCGCCCTGGTGGCCGAGCACCGCGGCGGCCTCGGTCAGTACGGCCGTGAGGACGAGCCGCCCGTGCTCCCCGGGGTCGGCGGCGGCGAGCTCGTCGAGCAGCGGCGGCCTGGCCGCGGCGGTGGAGTCCCCGGCCGCGGCGACGGCGGCGACCTCGGGCAGGTCGCCCAGGAACGGGCTGGGCCGCGCGGACAGGAAGCCGGGGGCGAAGCGGGGCCAGTCGACGTCGGCGACGACCAGGTCGCCGTCCCCGGCGTCGACGGCGGCGGCGAACGCCTCCATCGCGGGGGCCGGGTCCATCGGCACCAGGCCGCGCCGGATGAGGTAGGCGGCGGAGTCGTCGCCGGCCGCCATCCCGCTGCTCGCCCAGGCGCCCCAGGCGATGGCGGTGGCCGTACGGCCGGCGGCGCGCCGCTGTTCGGCGAGGGCGTCGAGGAAGGCGTTGCCCGCGCTGTAGGCGCTCTGCCCGCCCGCGCCCCATACCCCGGCGACCGAGGAGATGAGGACGAAACGGTCGAGCGGCAGGTCCGCGGTCAGCGCGTCCAGGTTGGCGGCTCCGTCGACCTTGGCGCGGATGGTGGCGGCGAACTCCTCCGGGTCCAGATCCGCCAGCGCGGCCGCGGCACCCGCGCCGGCCGCATGGACGACGGCGGTGAGCGGCCGGCCGGCGGGGAGACCGGCGAGTACGGCCGCGAGTGCCGTCCGGTCGGCCACGTCGCACGGGGCCACCGTGACGGTGGTGGTGGACGAGGACAGTTCGGTGATCAGCGCGCGGGCGCCGGGGGCGTCCGGCCCGCCCCGGCTGAGCAGCAGGATGTGCGGGGCTCCGCGGCCGGCCAGCCATCGGGCGATGTGACCGCCGATCGCGCCGGTGCCTCCGGTGACCAGCACGGTCCCGGCCGGCTGCCACGGCTCGGCGGTGTCCACGGTGGCCGCGCGGAGCAGCCGGCGGCCGAACAGGCCGGAGGCGCGGACCGCCACCTGGTCCTCGTCGGCGGCGGCGAGGACCGCGGCCAGACGCCGGCCGTCCCGCTCGGTCACCGTGGCGGGCAGGTCGATCAGGCCACCCCAGCGGCGCGGGATCTCCAGGGCCGCGGCCCGGCCGAGCCCCCAGACCTGGGCCTGTTCCGGCTCGCGCAGCGCGTCCGCCCGGCCGGTCGACACCGCACCGCGGGTCAGGCACCAGAGCGGAGCGTCCACACCGGCGGTCTCCAGCGCCCGCAGGAGTGCCAGTGTCAGCGCGACACCGGCGGGCGGGCCGGACGGGTCCGGGGTGTCCGGCGCGTCGGTCAGGGCGATGACCCCGCTGATCTCGTCGGCCTCGAGGACGGCGTCGAACAACTCGTCGGTGAGCTCGGCGTAACCGGTCACCGCCGGGCACCGGACGGTGGTGGCACCGGCCGCATGCAGGGCCGCGACCACGTCGTCACCGGCGCCGACCACCAGCCAGGTGCCGGTCAGCGGGGCGGCCGGCGGCTCGGGCAGCGGCCGCCACGTCACCCGGTACCGCCAGGCGTCGATGACGGCCCGGGTCTGCCGGCGTTCGTGCCAGGAGGCCAGAGCCGGCAGCAGGGCGGTCAGGGAGGTCTGCTCGGCGTCGTCGGCGAGGCGAAGCGCACGGGCGAGGGCATCGTGGTCGCGGCGGGCCACCGAGTCCCAGAACGCGGCGTCGGTGGTACCGGACACCGGCGGTGTCTCGGGTGCGGACAGCCAGTAGTGCTGCCGCTGGAACGCGTAGGTGGGCAGCGGATGCGGTACGCCGGTGTGCTCGCCGAGGAGTGCGGTCCAGTCGACGCGTTCGCCGCCGGTCCAGCGTCCGGCCAGGGAAAGCGCGTCCTCGGGGGTGCCTTGCGCGGAGATGACCGGGCCGTCCTGGTCACCGGACGCGAGGGCGGCGAGGGCACGGGCGAAGTCGGCGGGTTCGCGGCCGAACACCACGGCCCGGTACTCCAGCGCGGCACGGGTGGTGGCCAGGGCCCGCGCCACCGCGATCGGGTCGGTGACGGTGCCGGCGAAGTCGGCGAGCACGGCGGCCTGGGCCTGCAGCGCCGGTGCCGACCGGGCCGACAGCGTCCACGCAACGATCCGCGGGGTCTCGTCCGGGGCCGCGGGCGGGCCGTCGGCGGGCGGCGCCTCCTCGACGATGACGTGCGCATTCGTGCCGCTGATCCCGAACGAGGAGACCCCGGCACGCCGGGTCCGTTCGCCGGCCGGCCAGTCGCGGGCGTCGGTGAGCAGGCTGACGGCTCCGGAGGACCAGTCGACCTCGGGGGTGGGTTCGTCGACGTGCAGGGTGCGGGGCAGCAGATCGGCGTGCAGGGCCAGGACCATCTTCATCACTCCGGCCACGCCCGCGGCGGCCTGGGTGTGGCCCACGTTGGACTTGACCGTGCCCAGCCAGAGCGGATCCGCATCGGCCGGCCGGTTGCGGCCGTACGTCGAGAGCAGTGCCTGAGCCTCGATGGGGTCGCCGAGGCGGGTGCCGGTGCCGTGTGCCTCGACCGCGTCGACATCGGCGGCTTCGAGGCCCGCGTCGCGCAGCGCGTCCTGGATGACCCGCTGCTGCGAGGGCCCGTTGGGGGTGGTGAGGCCGCTGGACGCACCGTCCTGGTTCACGGCGGTGCCCCGGATGACGGCGAGCACCGGGTGCCCGTTGCGGCGTGCGTCACCGAGCCGTTCCAGTAGCAGCACCCCGGCGCCTTCGGACCAGCCGGTGCCGTCGGCCGAGGCCGCGAAGGACTTGCACCGGCCGTTCCCGGCCAGGCCGCCCTGACGTGCGAAGTCCAGGAAGGTGTCCGGGTTGACCATCACGGTCACGCCGCCCGCGACAGCCAGGCTGGTCTCGCCGGAGCGCAGCGACCGGGCCGCCAGGTGCAGGGCGACCAGGGACGAGGAGCAGGCGGTGTCGACGGTCAGCGCCGGACCCTCGAGCCCCAGCGTGAACGCGACCCGGCCGGAGAAGACGCTGCCGGTGTTGCCGGTGCCGAGGAACGTCTCGACACCGTCCGGGATGTCGAGGATCCGCTTGGCGTAGTCCTGGTACATGAGCCCGGCGAAGACGCCGGTACGGCTGCCGCGCAGCGTGGTCGGGTCGATGCCGGCCCGTTCGACGGCCTCCCAGGTGATCTCCAGAAGCAACCGCTGCTGGGGGTCCATGGCCAGGGCCTCACGGGGCGAGATGCCGAAGAATCCGGCGTCGAACCGGCCGGCGTCACGCAGGAAACCGCCGACGGGTTCGAGTGTGGCGGGGACCGCGCCGAGGTCCCAGCCACGGTCGTCGGGGAAGGCCGACATGGCGTCGGTGCCGCCCCGGATCAGTTCCCAGAACCTCTCCGGTGTGTCGGCCCCGCCGGGGTAGCGGCAGCTCATCCCGATGATGGCGATGGGCTCCCGGTCCGCTTCCTCGACCGCGCGCAGCCGCTGCCGGACCTGGTGCAGGTCGGCGGTGACACGCTTGAGGTATTCGCGGAGCTTCTCTTCGTTGGTCATCGCAGTCCTCCGCAGGTCTCAGGAAGCGCCGAGCTCGTTGTCGATGAAGTCGAAGATCTCGTCGTCGGTGGCCGCGTCGAGTCCGGCGGCGACCGGAGGGCCGGTGACCGTGGACTCGCCGCCGTACTTGGCCGCCATGGCCATGAGCCGGGCGACGGCCCGCCGCCGGACCTCCTCGTCCAGCCCGTCGAGGGCCAGGCCGCCGGCGACCCGGTCGATGTCGTCCATCAGGCCCGGATCGGCGCCCCCGGTCACGGCCAGGCGTTCGCCGAGCTCGCCGGCCAGTTGCACCGCGGTCGGGTAGTCGAACACCAGCGTGGACGGCAGCCGCAGGCCGGTCGCCGTGTTGAGCCGGTTGCGCAGCTCCACCGCGGTCAAGGAGTCGAGGCCCTGTTCGGTGAAGCCGCGTTCCGGTTCGATGGCGGCGGCACCGGGATAGCCGAGGGCCGCGGCGGCCTGACCGCGGACCAGGTCGAGCAGTGCCTCCCGGCGCTGGGCCGGATCGAGGCCGGCCAGCCGCCGGGTCAAGTCCCGCCCGTCCGGCGCGGCGTCGCCGGCACGGCGGGGAGTCACCGGTACCAGTGCCCGCAGCAGCGGCGGCACCGTGTCCGCGGTTCCGGCGAGGGCCCGGACGTCGATCGGGTTGAGCACGGTGTGTGCCAGACCGGAGCTAAGCGCCCGATCGAACAGGGCGAGCCCGTCCGCGGCCGTCATGCCGCCGCCGATCCGCGCGACGTCGCGGTCGGCGAGTTGCCCGGTCATGCCGCCGGACACCGACCACAGGCCCCATGCCATCGACTGGGCGGGCAGGCCCCGGCCGCGCCGGTAGGCGGCGAGGCCGTCGAGCAGCCCGTTGGCGGCCGCGTAGTTGGCCTGGCCCGGTGCGCCGAACGTGGCCGCGACCGAGGAGAACAGCACGAACCAGCGCAGATCGAGCCCGGCGGTCAGTTCGTGCAGGTGCATCGCGGCGTCGGCCTTGGGCCGCAGCACCCGCTCCACCCGATCGGCGGTCAGACCGCCGAAGACACCATCGTCGAGCACACCGGCGCAGTGGATCACCCCGGTGAGCGGTGCGGTGTCCGGGACGGCAGCGATGATCCGCCGCAGGTCGTCGCGGTCACCGGCGTCACCGGCCGCGATCGTCACGTGTGCGCCGAGTTCCTCGAGCGAGGCGGCCAGATCCGCCGCGCCGGGCGCGTTCATGCCCGTGCGGCTGGTCAGGACCAGTCGCCGTACGCCGTACGCCCGCACCAGGTGCCCGGCGATCAGTCCGCCCAGCGCCCCGGTGCCGCCCGTGACGAGCACCGTGCCCTCGACGGGTGTGGGGTCCGGCTCCGGGTGCGGCGCGTCGCCACGGACCAGTCTCGGCACGGTGACCGTTCCGGCTCTGACGGCCAGCTGCGGTTCCTCACCGGCGGACGCCGCCACGACCGCCGCCCACGATGCGGGGTCGTCGTCCACGTCGGCCAGCACGATGCGGCCCGGGTTCTCGGTCTGTGCGCTGCGCAGCAGACCCCAGAGCGCCGCTCCCGCCGGGTCGGTCACCGCTCCACCGGCGGGCGTCGCCAGCCGGGTGAGCACCACCAGGCGCGACGGCCGGTCCGGTTCGTACGCCAGCCACCGCTGGACGAGTTCGAGGGCGGCGACGGTCCGGTCGTGGACCAGGCCGGCGGTCACCGGGGTGTCCTCCGGGCCGGTCATCGGAACCACCACGAGGTCCGGGACCGCCTCGGTGGGCAGCTCGCCGGCAAGCGGGAGGCCGAGCCGTCCGGCGGCCACCGGGTCACCGACGACGACCGCGGCCGGTTGCGTCCCGGCGGGCGGCGCGACCGTGGTCCAGTCCACGGTGAGGAACGCGTCGGCCGGGCCGGTCACGGCAGCCGGGAGGGCCGCCGGGCGCAGGGCGAGCGCCTCGACGGTGGCGACCGGGCGGCCGCCGCTGTCGGCGATCTGCAGCGCCACGGTGTCGTTGCCGGCCGCGGACAGCCGGATCCGGATCGCGGCGGCACCGATCGCGTGGAGGGTGACCCCGGACCAGGCGAACGGCAGCCACGGCCGGATGGGGTCGGAGACGAACGCGCCCAGCCCGATGCCGTGCAGCGCCGCGTCGAGCAGCGGCGGGAACAGCGCATACAGGCCGGCTTCGGCGGTGGCCTCGCCGTCGGTCTCGATGTCGGCGTAGACGTCGGCGCCGAGCCGCCAGGCCCGCCGCAGCCCGCGGAACACGGGGCCGTAGTCGAGTCCGGTCGCCGCGACCGCGGCGTACAGGCCGGTGACGTCGATCGGTTCCGCTCCGGCCGGCGGCCAGGCGGCGAGGTCGAACGTCGCGGGCGCGCCCTCGCCGGGGGTGACGACACCGGTGGCGTGGGTGGTCCAGTCGCCGGCACCGCCGGTCTTCGCCGCGATGACGATGCGCCGGTCCCCCGTCTCGTCCGGTTCGGCGACCCGGATCTGCAGGTCCACCGGACCGTCCGGGGGCACGATCAGCGGCGCCGCGATGGTCAGCTCGCGGACGGCGCCGCGCCCGGTGTGGACCGCCAGTTCGACGAAGGCGGTCCCGGGAACGACGATCTGCCCGAGCACGACGTGATCGGCCAGCCACGGGTGGGTGGCCACCGACAGCCGCCCGGTGTAGACGTCGCCGTCGCCGCCGGTCAGCCGGACGCTGGCGGCCAGCATCCGGTGGCCGGCGCCGTCGAGCCCGGCGGAGGTGACGTCACCGGCCGGGGCGGCGGACGGCCAGAACCGTTCACGCTGGAAGGCGTACGTCGGCAGCGGCACGATCCGGCCGCCCCGCCCGTCGAGGACCGCGGCCCAGTCGACCGTGGCGCCGGAGACGAACAGCCGGCCCAGTGCGTCGAGGACGGTCGCGGCCTGGTCCCGGTTGCGCCGCATGCCCGCCGTGTAGAGCAGGTCGGGGGCGGTCTGCGGGGCCATCGCGGTGAGCACCCCGTGCGGACCGGCCTCCAGGCAGCGGACCACGCCGTGGCCCGCGAGCCAGGCGACGCCGTCGGAGAACCGCACGGCCTCGCGGACGTGGCGCACCCAGTAGCCGGCGGTGAACTCCTCGACGAGCTCACCGGTCAGGTTGGACACGATCGGAATGCGCGGCGCCCGGTAGGTGAGACCCGCCGTCACCGTCGCGAACTCGGCAAGCATCGGTTCCATCCGGGCGGAATGGAAGGCGTGCGACACCGTCAGACGGGTCGACCGGGGGCACTGCGGCTCCAGGTCGTCGATCGCCTCGGCGTCACCGGAGAGCACCACCGCCTCGGGTCCGTTGACCGCCGCGATGTCGATCCGGCCGGCGTAGGGGGCGATCGCGGCACGGGCCTGCGCCTCGCTCATCCGTACCGCAAGCATGGCTCCACCGGCGGGCAGGTCCTGCATGAGCCGGCCGCGCGCGGCGACCAGGGTGACCGCGTCGTCCAGGCTCATCACCCCGGCGACGTGGGCGGCCGCGATCTCGCCGATCGAGTGGCCGAGCAGATAGTCGGGGCTGACCCCGAAGGACTCGAAGAGCCGGTACAGGGCCACCTCGACCGCGAACAGGCCGGCCTGCGTGTAGACGGTCCGGTGCACCTCGACGCTGGCGATCGCGTCGCGCAGCGGCCGTTCGAGGTGCTCGTCGAAGCGGGCGCAGATCGCGTCGAACGCCTCGGCGAAGACGGGGAACCGGGCGGCGAGCCCGCTGCCCATGCCGGGCCACTGGGCGCCCTGGCCGGTGAACAGGACGGCGGTCCGGCCGATGGCCGACGCGTCGGCGTCACCGTCACCGGCGGCGATCCGGGCCAGGACGTCGACGGCGCCGGCGGGCACCACGGCCCGGTGCTCCAGCATCGCGCGGGCGGTGACCAGTGTGTGCCCCACGTCGACGGAGCGCAGGTCCGGGTGGGCGGCCACGTGCTGGAGCAGCCGGTCGGCCTGGGCCCGCAACGCCTCACCGGTACGCGCCGACAGCACCCACGGCACCACGGTGCCCTCGGGCTCGGCGGTCAGCGGCTCCGGCACCCGGTGCGGGGCCTCTTCCAGCACCACGTGAGCGTTGGTGCCGCTGATGCCGAACGAGGAGACGGCGGCCCGGCGCGGGCGCCCGGCTCCGGCGGGCCACGGCACCGGGTCGTTCAGCAGGCGCAGGTCACCGGCGTCCCAGTCGATGTGCGGTGACGGTTCCTCGGCGTGCAGCGTCCGGGGCATGACCCCGTACTGCATGGCCAGGACCATCTTGATGATGCCGGCGACACCGGCGGCGCACTGGGTGTGGCCGATGTTCGACTTGATCGAACCGAGCCACAGCGGCCGGTCGCCACGCTCGGAGCCGTACGCGGCCAGCAGCGCCTGCGCCTCGATCGGGTCGCCGAGCACCGTGCCGGTGCCGTGCGCCTCCACCACGTCCACGTCCGCAGGCGTGAGGCGGGCGTCGGCGAGCGCCTGGCCGATGACCCGCTGCTGGGACGGCCCGTTCGGGGCGGTGAGCCCGTTGCTGGCGCCGTCCTGGTTGACCGCCGTACCGCGTACGACGGCGAGCACCTGGTGGCCGTTGCGCCGTGCGTCGGAGAGCCGTTCGACGAGCAGGACGCCCACGCCCTCGGACCATCCGGTCCCGTCCGCGCCGGCGGAGAACGGCTTGCACCGGCCGTCACCGGCAAGGCCACCCTGGCTGTCGAAGCTCGGGAAGATGCCGGCGCTCGCCATGACCGTGACGCCACCGGCGATCGCCATGGTGCATTCGCCGCGGCGCAGTGCCTGGGCCGCCAGGTGCAGGGTGACCGACGACGACGAGCAGGCGGTGTCCACGGTCAGCGCCGGGCCTTCCAGCCCGAAGCTGTACGCCACCCGGCCGGAGATGATGCTCGGGGCCGTGCCGGTGAGCATGTGCCCCTCACTGCCGGCGGGCATCTGGCTGTTGATGCCGTAGCCGAACGTGGAGGCGCCGATGAACACCCCGACGGGTTCGCCGCGCATCGACTCGGGGTCGAGCCCGGAGCGTTCGAAGACCTCCCAGCAGGCTTCGAGGAGCACCCGCTGCTGCGGGTCCATCGCGATGGCCTCACGCGGGGAGATGCCGAACAGACGGGGGTCGAAGTCGGTGGCGGCGTCGATGAAGCCGCCCCGGCGCGCGTATCCGGCCGGGTCGGTCGCCCAGCCGCGGTCGAGGGGGAACGGGGTGATGGCGTCGGTGCCGTCGGTGAGCAGCTGCCAGAGCTCCTCGGGACTGTTCGCCCCGCCGGGGAACCGGCAGCTCATGCCGACGATGGCGATCGGGTCGTCGTCGGTCGCGGCCCGGCTGCGCCTGGGTTGTGCGGCCGCCGGCGCACCGACCAGTTCGGTGCGCAGGTGTCCAGCGAGTGCCTCCGGGGTCGGGTAGTCGAACACCAGCGTCGCCGGCAGCCGCAGCCCGGTCGCCGTGTTGAGCCGGTTGCGCAGTTCCACCGAGGTCAGCGAGTCGAAGCCGAGGTCCTTGAACGCCCGGCCGGGCACCACCGCGTCGGCGGAGCCGTGTCCGAGGACGCCCGCGGCGGCGGTGCAGACCACGTCGGTCAGAAGCCGGTCGCGGTCCGCGTCCGGGAGTGCTGCCAGGCGCTGGGCCAGGCCGGATCCGGCGGTGCCGCCGTCGTCGGCACGGCGGACCGCAGTGGTGACCAGGCGCCGCAGCAGGGCGGGCACCGTGGCCGACTTCCGGACCGCGTTCAGGTCGAGCTGAGCCGGAACCACGTGCGCGTCGGGCAGTGTGCGGGCCGCGTCGAACAGGGCCAGCCCGAGTTCGTCGGAGAGGCCGCCGCCGTGCCGGGCCGCGAGTTCGCCGCCCATGCCGGCGGCGTTGGCCCACAGGCCCCAGCCCAGAGACTGACCGGGCAGACCAAGACCACGGCGGTACGACATGAAGCCGTCCAGGAACGCGTTCGCCGCCGCATAAGCCGCCTGCCCCGCCGAACCGAACACCGCCGAGATCGACGAGAACACCACGAACAACCGCAGATCCCGATCCCGCGTCAACTCATGCAGATGCACCACCGCGTCGACCTTCGGCGCCAGCACCGCGGCAACGCGTTCCGGAGTCAGACCGGTGAACACCCCGTCGTCAAGGACACCGGCACAGTGCACGACACCAGCGAGGCCTTCGACACCGGCGACCACAGCCGCCAGCGCATCACGATCAGCCACATCGGCAGCCACCACCCGCACCGACGCACCCGCCGACTCCAACCGGGCGACCAACTCCTCCACACCCGGCGCGGCCGAACCCGACCGGCTCACCAGAACCAGATCCCGCACACCCGCCGACTCAGCCAGATGCGCCGCCACCAGAGCACCCAGACCGCCCGTACCGCCGGTGATCAGAACCGGACCGTCGACCGGTGCCGGGGCTGTGGCCGGAGGAACGGCGCGCACCAGTCGCGGCGCCAGGACGGCACCGCCACGCATTGCCACCTCGGGTTCGTCCAGGCCGGCCGCGGTCGCCAGGGCCGCCCATGAGCGATCGTCGCCGTCCACGTCGGCGAGCACGATGCGGCCGGGGTTCTCGGTCTGGGCGGCCCGCAGCAGGCCCCACACCGCGGCGCCGGGCAGGTCGGACACCGTACCCGCGGCCGGAACCGCGCCCCGGGTGACGACGGCCAGTGTGGTGGCGGCCGGTACGTCGGCGGCGAGCCAGTCCTGCACGATGCCAAGCACCCGTCCGGTGACCGCCCGGACGCCGGTTCCGGCGTCGGTGGACGGGTCGGCGGGCAGTACGACGACGCCCTCGGGCAGGTCGCCGCCGACCGCGTCGAGCAGCGGCGCACCGAGCCGTGCCGCCAGTGCGGCGTCACCGATGACGGCGGCGACCTCCGCGCCGGACGCTCCGGCCGTGGCGGCCAGCGGTGTCCATTCCACGGTGTACAGGGCGTCACGGACGCCGGCGTCGGCACCGGTGGAGAGTTGCTCCGGCGACGCGCTCCGCAGCATCAACCGGCGCACCGTGGCGACCGGCTCTCCGATGCCGTCGGCGACCCGGAGGGCCACCGCGTCCGGCCCGTCGAGCCGCAGTTCCACCCGGAGCCGGGTGGCGCCGGCCGCGTGCAGCGTGACGCCGGACCAGGCGAACGGCAACCGCGCCTTGCCGTCGGCCGGGAAGACCAGGGCGGAACTGTGCAGCGCGGCGTCCAGCAGAGCGGGGTGCAGACCGAACCGGCCCGCATCGGGGTGCGCCTCCTCCGGCACCGTCACCTCGGCGTAGACCGTGTCTCCGGAACGCCACGCGACGTGCAGGCCCCGGAACACCGTCCCGTAGTCGAGGCCGGCCCCGGTGGCCAGGCGGTCGTAGAACCCGTCCAGGTCCACCGGCTCGGCGTCGGCCGGCGGCCACTGCGCGAACGTGAAGGTCTCCTCATCGAGTACGCCGGTGATCGCCCCGGAGGCGTGCAGCGTCCACGGGCCGTCGAAGTCCCCCTCCGGCCGCGCGTGGATGCGCACGTCCCGGACGCCGTACCCGTCGGCGGCGGTGACCAGGACCTGCACCTGCACGGCGCCGGTGGCGGGCAGGATCAGCGGTGCCTCGACGGTCAGCTCGTCGATCCGGCCGCCGCCGACCTGCTGCGCGGCGCGCAGGGCCATGTCGACGAACGCGGTGCCGGGCACGACCACCCGTCCCCACACGTTGTGGCCGGCCAGCCACGGGTGGGTGCCGAGCGACAGGCGACCGGTCAGGAGCACCTCGTCGGCACCGGCGACCGGCACCGCGACACCGATAAGCGGATGTTCGGTGGCGTTCATGCCGGCCACCGTGACCGTTCCGGCGCCCTCGGCCGCCCGCGGCCAGAACCGGCGGCTCTGGAAGGCGTACGTGGGCAGTTCGAGAGTGACCCGCCGGGGCAGTGCCGCCGTCCAGTCGACGGCCACACCGGCCGTCCACAGCTTGGCGGCCGCCTGGAGCACGGTCTCGGTCTCGTCGCGGTCCTTGCGCAGGGCCGCGGCGTAGGTCAGATCCGGTGCGGTCAGCGCCGCCATCCCCGACAGCACACCCGACGGACCCACCTCGACACACCGCGTCACACCGTTCGACGCCAGCCAGGACACCCCGTCAGCGAACCGGACCGCCTCCCGCACATGCCGCAGCCAGTAGACGGCGGTGAACTCCTCAACAGGCTCACCGGTCAGATTCGACACGATCGGAATCCGCGGCGCCCCGAACGACAAACCGTTCAGCACGGCCGCGAAG
>NZ_JBFAAI010000043.1:0-72702 GCF_040639655.1 Actinoplanes sp. NPDC023801
ATCCGCGACGACATCCACGAAGCCCTGCTCAAACTCGGCTGCGCCCTCATCTGCTGGCGCCGCCTCCGAACCACAAAAAGTTAGGAGTTCTTAGTCGACGACGAAGGCACAGCCGGACCCGACGCGCCAGATGTCGACACCCACACCCTCGTGGTGTCGCTGGAAGACCGGTTAATCCGGGCCGCTGAGGCCCGTGCCTGTACGGAGCACGGGTATATCCGCCTGCTCACGGCGGCAGTTCCGGAAGCTCGACACGCCGCCGACCGCTGTCTGGTTACCCCACCGTTTCCCCCATTGGCCCGCGCTGGCTGCTCAACCGAGATCCTCTGGACTAGGCCAACGCCTTCGGAGCAGCCACGTCCCATCGGTATCAGTCGACCTGCTACTGCCAGCGGCGGGCATCCCACCGGCACGGTAGGTTATGGCCATGAGCATTGGTTTCGGGGTATTCGTGCCGCAGGGATGGCGGATGGACCTGGTCGAGATCGCCGACCCGGTCGAGCAGTACGAGGCGATGACGGCCGTGGCGAAGCTCGCCGACGCCGGTCCCTGGGACAGCGTCTGGGTGTACGACCACTTCCACACCGTTCCCGAGCCGACGATCAACACGACGTTCGAGGCCTGGACGGTGTCGTCCACGCTGGCCCGGGACACCAGCCGGGTCAACATCGGCCAGATGGTCGGCTGCAACGGCTACCGGCATCCGGCGCTCTACGCCAAGATCGCCTCGACCGTCGACGTAGCGAGCCACGGCCGCCTCTACGCGGGGCTCGGCGCCGGTTGGTACGAGCACGAGTGGAAGGCCTACGGCTACGAGTGGGCCGAGGTCCCGCAGCGGATGGCGGCCTTCCGCGAAGCGGTCGAGATCGTGCACCGGATGTGGACCGAGGAGCGGCCCGTCTTCACCGGCAAGCATTACCGGATCGACGAGCCGATCAACGAGCCGAAGGGCGTCCGCAAGCCGCATCCGTCGTTCTGGCTCGGCGGTGGCGGCGAGAAGGTGACGCTCAAACTGGTCGCCAAGTACGCCGACGGCGCCAACTTCGGCAACGGCGACCCGGAGATCATCAGGCAGAAGGCGGCGGTCCTGAGGGAGCACTGCGACAACCTCGGCCGTGACTACGACCGGATCCGCAAGTCGACAAGCTTCCACCTGGACCCGGCCGAGTCGACCGAGTCGACGATCGCCAGGCTGGAGAAGGTCGTCGAGGCCGGCGCCGACTACGTGATCGTCTACATCCCGCGAGTCGCCTACGACCACGAGCCGCTGCTGCGCTTCGCGCAAGAGGTCATCCCGCACTTCGCCTGACATCCCACCGGCCCGCCCACGCGCCGCCCGGCGGGGCGGGCCGGCACACCGGCAGCGGCGCCGCTCCCCCGGGATCCGTCGCGGCGACGGTCAGACCGGCATGGCGCGGGCGTGTTCCTCAGCGAGAGCTCGCAGGCGTGCCGCATCGCCGGGCGGCGCAATGCCGGCGGGCCCCACCGAGATGTCCCGCTGATCGGGTACGGGCACGTCATCGAGTGCCGGAACCTGACGGCCGGCACGCTGCACCATCACGATCGCGGTGGCGGCGAAGCCTTCCAGCAACGACCTGAGGATCGCGTGGCTGGATGACAGGTAGCGGCGTACCAGAGCGTCCACGAAGCCGGTGAAGGCGTCGAGGTCGATCTCGTACTCGTCCGCCACCATCGGATCGATCCCGGTCGGCAGGTCGACCGTGGGCGCGAGTGCCTCACCGGTGCGGAAGAAGAGCTCCGCGACACGGCTGGCGGGGTTCCACAGGACCTGGCCCTCAGCCTGGAAGTACTGGCTCACCGCATCATGATCGCTGGATGCGAACGGGCGGGAAAGGGGCCTGACCACGGAAGATTCCCGGGAAATGTACGTTTCGCGCAGCGGAACAGAAGTGGGAGCGGTCCCAGTCCGACCAGGCATTTGTCCCGCGACCCGGCCATGGCAGAATTCTCGGTGCCGGAGCCCGAAAGTTGCAGCCGAGAAGGGCCGGCGGTAAGGAGCGCTTCCGTGGCAAGTGGCAGGGGTCGAGTGACCATCGCGGCGATCGCAGAAGCCGCGGGGGTGTCGGTTCCCACTGTCTCCCGTGTGCTCAACGGGCGTTCCGACGTCTCGCCCAACACGCGTGAGCTGATCGAGCGACTGCTGCGCGAGCATGACTATCGGCCCCGCAACTCTCGGCATACCGGGCGAGCCCGTCTGGTCGACCTGGTCTTCAACGACCTGGACAGTCCCTGGGCCCTGGAGCTGATCCGCGGTGTGGAGGACGTCGCCCACGCGTCGGGCGTCGGCACCGTCGTCTCGCAGGTGCACCGGCGCACCACGGCCACCCGGCAGTGGCTGCAGAATCTGCGGGCCCGCGCGTCGGACGGCGTCATCTTCGTGACCTCGGACGTCGCCGAGCCGGTGCACAACGAGCTGCACCGCCTCAAGGTGCCGGTGGTGATCATCGATCCGGCCGGTGGCGCCGCGTCCGATGTGCCGACGATCGGTGCGACCAACTGGTCGGGCGGCCGGACCGCCACCGACCATCTGCTGTCCCTGGGGCACCGGCGGATCGGTTTCGTCGGCGGCCCCACCGATCTGCTCTGCAGCCGGGCCCGGCTGGACGGCTATCGGGCCGCACTGGAGGCCGCCGGCCTGCGGGTCGACCCGGCACTGGTGCAGGTGGGCGATTTCCGGCACGAGTCCGGTTTCGTGGCCGGCTGCCAGTTACTGGAACTGCCCGAGCCGCCGACCGCCGTGTTCGCGTCCAGCGATCTGATGGCGCTGGGGGTGTGCGAGGCGGCCAGGCGGCGCGGTCTGCGGGTGCCCGAGCAGCTGAGCGTGGTCGGATTCGACGATCTGCCCGAGTCGCGCTGGGCGTCGCCGCCGCTGACGACGGTCCGTCAGCCGCTGGCCGAGATGGGGGCGCTCGCCGCGCGGACCGTCTTGCGACTGTCGCGCGGCGAGACCATCGAGACCCCGCGGGTGGAGCTGGTCACCAAGCTGATGGTGCGGGAGAGCACCGCGGCACGCGCGGTTTCACTTGCTGAAGCCGGCGGTCAGGCCGCTGACTAGCTGACGCCGCCCGATCGCGTAAAGCAGCACGATCGGGACCGTGGTGAGGGTGACCGACGCGGCGACCGCCGGGACGTTCACGCCGAACTGGGTCTGGAACGACGCGAGCGCGAGCGGGATGGTGGCCTGGCTGGGACTCTGGGTGAGGATCAGCGGCAGCAGGTAACCGTTCCAGATGCCGACCGCGTTGTAGATGACGACGGTGACGAGTGCGGGCCGGGTGAGCGGGAAGGCGAGCCGCCACATCGTGCCCCACTCGGTGGCGCCGTCCATCCGCATCGACTCGAAGAGTTCCTTCGGGACGTCGCGGATGAAGTTGGCCAGTACCAGCACCGACAGCGGGATGGCGAAGGCGATCGACGGCAGGATGATCGCCTGGAGCGTGTCGTACAGCTCCATCCTGATGATGATCAGGTAGACCGGGATGACCACGGCCTGGAGCGGGATCGCGAGCCCCAGCAGGAAGATCCCGTTGACCGTCTTCAGGAACCGGTTGCCGGCGCCGCGTACGACCGCGTAAGCCGCCATGAACGAGATCAGCGTGGCCGGGATGATGGCGCCGGCGGTGACGATGACGCTGTTCATGAAGTAGTTGACGAAGTCGCTCTCGATGACCAGCTGGTAGTTCTCGAAGGTGAACTCGCCCGGCGGCAGCAGCGGGTTGGTGATGAAGTAGTTCGACTGGGTCTTGAAGCTGGTGATGACGAGCCAGTAGAGCGGCACCATCACGATGACCAGCCAGATCCAGCCGAGGCTGCCGCCGATCCAGTTGCGTTCGATCAACCGCCGTCCGACCGGCCGGCGCGGGGCCGGTGGCGCCGCGTGTTTACGAGCCCCGGTTCCGGCGGCGTGGGTAGGGGTCATGGTCGCCACCTCAGGCTCCTTCCAGCTGGCTCTGATCGGCCCGTCCGCCGATCCGCCGCAGCAACAGCGAGAGTCCGACACCGACGAGGACCAGGATGACGGCGATCGCGCTGGCCGGGCCCATCAGGCTGGCCTGGAAGCCGAGCTGGTACATCTGCACCGCGAGGGCCCGGGTGGCGTCGCCGGGGCCGCCGGCGGTCAGCACCCAGATCAAGTCGAAGAACGTCAGCGAGCCGACCGCCATCAGCGTCGACGATGTGATGATCGTGTACTTGAGCTGCGGAAGCGTGATGTTGAAGAACTGCCGGACCCGGCCCGCGCCGTCGATCTGCGCGGCCTCGTACATCGATGCCGGGATCTGCCGTACCGCGCCCTGGTAGATCAGGGAGTGGAACGGGATGAACTGCCAGGAGACCACGAAGATCAGGGTGGCGATGGCCAGGTTGGCCTGGCCGAGCCAGTTCTGGTTCAGAGCCTCGATGCCGAGACCGGCACCGAGCCCGAAGTTCGGGTCCAGCAGCGACTTGTACGTGATCGCGATGGCCGCGGAGCTGAGCAGCAGGGGGATGAAGTAGAGAACCGCGAGGAAACCGCGGTAGCGGGTCTGCCGGGCCATGAAGGTGCCGAGCAGGATGGAGAGCGGCGTCTGCACCAGCCAGGACAACCCCATGATCAGGAAGGTGACCCACAGGGCGTTCGGCAGGTTCGGGTTGGTCAGAGCCGCAGTCCAGCTGGTGAGACCGCTCAGCTGGATGTCAGGAGTGATGCCGTTCCACGTCGCGAAGCTGAGCGCGATCACCCCGAACAGCGGGATGATCCCGAAGAAGATGAACATCACGAAAGCGGGCAGGACCATCCACACGAGGACGGAGCCGCTCCGCCCGCCGCTGGATCGGGTGGGCTCCTGACCGCGAACGGCGGGCGGAGCGAGCGTCGTCATTTACCGATGACCCCGTTCATGTTGTCCACCCACTGCTGCGGGCTGACCTGCAGCTGGAAGAGCTTGGCGATGTTGTCCAGCAGGACCTCGGCCGCCGTCGGGCTCAGCGCCTGGTCCCACGACTGCGCGAAGGTCTTGGCGTTGGACGCGATCGTGGACATGTCCTTCTGGAACTGCGCGTCGTCGCCGGTGAACAGGCTCTCGCTGTTCGCGATGACCGGCACACCACCGGACTTGACCCAGCCGGCCTTCTCCTCGTCGTCGACGAGCACGGTGGAGAAGAACTTCTTCGCGGTCTCCTTGTCGGCGGCGGACGCCTTGGAGGAGAGCGACAGGTACTGACCGGGGTTGCCGACGGTGTTGCTCGGGTCGCCCTTGCCGCCGTCGATCGGCGGGAAGTTCATCCAGCCCAGGCCGCCATCGGGGACGAACTTGCCGCCGTTGGCCTTCTGGATGCCGTACGACCAGGAGCCGTGCACCATCATCGCGGCCTTGCCGGTGTAGAGGAGGGCCTGGTCGGCGTTGGTGTCGGCGGCGGTGGAGGCGAAGCCCTTCTGGAAGGCGTTCATCTTCACCAGGTCCTGGACCTTGGTCAGCATGTCCAGCACCGCCGGGTCGGACCAGGCGCCCGCCTTGCCGGCGAAGACGTTGTCGAAGACCTCGGAGCCCGCGTTGCGGTCGAGCATGAACTCGAGCCACATCATGTTCGTCCAGCGGGACTGGCCGGCGAGCGAGAACGGCGCGATGCCCTTGGCGTTGAACTTGGGGATCAGGTCGAGGATGTCGCCGTAGGTCTGCGGGGCGCTCACGCCGACCTGGTCGAAGATCTTCTTGTTGTAGTACAGGACGATCGGCTGGACGGTCTCGACCGGCATCGCGTAGATCTTGCCGTTGACCGTGGCGGCGCCGAAGGAGCCGGGGAGGAGCTTGCCCTTGAGCGCGGCGTCCTTGGCGAAGAAGTCGGTGAGGTCCTCGACCTGACCGGCCTCGACGTAGCTCTTGAGGCCGCCGCCGCCCCAGCCCCAGATCAGGGTGGGGGCCTGGTTCGCGCCGAGGGCCGTCTTGATCTTCGCCTTGTACGCGTCGTTCTGGAAGAACGTCGGCGTGATCTTGGAGTCCGGGTTGGCCTTGTTGAAACGGTCGATCGCGGCCTGGCGGTAGGGCTGGCCGGGCTCGCCACTGAGGGACCAGTAGCTGGCCGAGCCGCCGCTGCCGGAGCCGGAGCCGCCGCCACCGGGGCCTTCGTTACCGCACGCGGCCAGCGCGGCGCCCGCGGCGGCTCCGGCGGAGAGGGTCAACAATGTCCTGCGCTTCACGCTGATCTCCGTACTCGAACGAAGCCGCGGTGCGGCTGATGATGAGGCGATCTCTGCAACTGTTCTGTTGAACCGGTTAAGCTTGCGAAAGTTTCGTCGTGTGACTGCAATTTAACGCGGGGTTTCGTAAACGTAGGGTTTCGTTGTGACGAGTGTCAAGGCCCTTGCCGTAACAGTGCTCAGGGCGCCAGAGTAGGCAGCGCCGACGCTCCCCCGCACGCCCGGCACACCGGCGTCGCCGAGGTCCGGGGAGGTTCGGAAGTTTCGGAAACTATCGGAGGAACCGTGACGACAGAACAATCGCCGCCGCTGTGGCGCGACCCGAAGCTTCCGGAAGCTCAACGCGTCGAGGCCCTTCTCGCCATCATGACCCTTGAGGAGAAGGTGGCACAGCTCGGCAGCCGGTGGCTCGGAAAAGACAAAGGCGCGACGGGCGCGGCCGGGCCGGAGCCGGAGTCCGAGCACTCGGTCGCGCCCATGGAGAACGAGTTCGGGAGCGGCCCCGCTCTGGAGGACGCCAGCCGGCACGGTCTGGGCCAGCTGACCCGGATCTACGGCAGCTACCCGATCACCGTGTCGGAGGGTACCGCCGAACTGGTACGCCAGCAGCGCATCGTGATGGCCTCCTCCCGGCTCGGCATACCCGCCGTCGTCCACGAGGAGTGCCTCACCGGTTTCACCATGCACGGCGCCTCGGTCTACCCCGCCGCGATCGCCTGGGGCGCCACCTTCGACCCGGAGCTGATCGAGCGGATGGCCGCGGCGATCGGCCGGGACATGGCCGCCCTCGGTGTGCACCAGGCGCTCGCCCCGGTGCTCGACGTGGTCCGCGACTACCGGTGGGGCCGGGTGGAGGAGTCCATCGGCGAGGACCCCTATCTGGTCGCGACGGTCGGCTCGGCGTACGTGCGGGGGCTGCAGAGCTCCGGGGTGATCGCCACGCTGAAGCACTTCGCGGGCTATTCCGCCTCCCGCGGGGCCCGCAACCACGGCCCGGTCCCGATGGGCCGCCGGGAGCTGCTCGACATGATCCTCCCACCCTTCGAGACGGCGGTCCGTGAGGCGGGCGTCGGATCGGTGATGAACTCGTACTCCGACATCGACGGGGTGCCGGCCGGCGCCGATCCGTGGCTGCTCACCGACGTGCTGCGCGAGGAGTGGGGCTTCACCGGCACGGTGGTCTCGGACTACTGGGCGGTGCCGTTCCTGGCCAGCATGCACGGCGTGGCCGCCGACGACGGCGACGCGGGCGCGCGGGCGCTGGTCGCCGGCATCGACGTGGAACTGCCGGACACCATCGGCTACGGCTCCGAAATGGTCGACCGGGTCCGGGCCGGCAAGCTCGACGAGTCGTACGTCGACCGCGCGGCCCGCCGGGTGCTCACCCAGAAGGCCGCGCTCGGCCTGCTCGACGACGGCTGGACCCCGGAGGACTCGGTCGCCGGCGCCAAGCGGGTGGTGCTCGACTCCCCCACGAACCGGGAGCTGGCCCGCGCCGTCGCGGAACGGTCCATCGTGCTGCTCGACCCGGGCACCGTGCTGCCGCTGACCGGTGCCGCCCGGATCGCGGTGGTCGGCCCGTGCGCCGACGACGCCCGCACCTTCCTGGGCTGCTACGCGTTCCCCAACCACGTGCTGCCGCGCTATCCCGGGGTCAAGCCGGAGATCGAGCTGCCCACGGCGGTCGAGTCGCTGCGTGCCGAGTTCGGGGGCGCGGAGATCGCGTACGCCCCGGGCTGCGCCGTCGAGGGTGACGACCGCTCCGGATTCGCCGATGCGGTGGCCACGGCCGAGGGCGCCGACGTGTGCCTGGCGTTCGTCGGCGACCTGGCCGGACTGTTCGGCAACGGCACCTCCGGCGAGGGCTGCGATGCCGCCGACCTGCGGCTGCCCGGCGTGCAGGCGGAACTGCTGGAGGCGCTGCTCGCGACCGGCAAGCCGGTGGTCGTGGTGGTGGTCTCCGGCCGGCCGTACGCACTCGGTGACGTGGCCGGTCGCGCCACCGCCCTGGTGCAGGCGTTCATGCCCGGCGAGGAGGGCGGCCCCGCGATCGCCGGTGTGCTCTCCGGCCGGGTGCAGCCCAGCGGCAAGCTGCCGGTGCAGATCCCGCGCACGCCCGGCGGCCAGCCCGGCACCTACCTGCAGCCGCGCCTCGGCGCGATGCACACCGGCACCAGCAACCTCGATCCCACGCCCCTGTTCGCGTTCGGGCACGGCCGCTCGTACACCTCGTTCACGGTCGGCGACCTGCGGCTCTCCAGCACCCGGGTGCCGATCGACGGCGAGTTCACCGCCACCGTGCTGGTACGCAACACCGGCGACCGCGACGGCAGCGAGGTGGTGCAGCTGTACCTGTCCGACCCGGTCGCCCAGGTCACCCGTCCGGTGATTCAGCTCGTCGGATATCAGCGCGTCGAGCTGGCCGCCGGCGCCGCCGCGGAGGTCGCGTTCCGGGTGCACACCGACCGCACCGCGTTCACCGGCCGCGACCTGCGGCGCATCATCGAACCCGGTGAGCTGCGGATCCTCGCCGGAACCTCGGCGGCCGACCTGCCCTGCGAGGCGGTCGTCGAGCTGACCGGACCGGTGCGCCTGGCCGGCCCCGACCGGGTCATGCTGACGCCGGTGGAGGTGCGTCAGGCCGATTCGTGACCGCCCACCGGCCACTAGGCTGATTCCGTGCCCCCACGCATCAACGACGACGAGCGGCTTCGCCGCCTCGAGGCGGTCACTGATGCGACGCTGTCCCGGCTCGACGCCTCCGATCTCCTCGACGAGCTGCTCGACCGGGTGCGCGACCTGCTGGGCGTGGACACGGCGGCGATCCTGCTGCTCGACGAGCACGCCCGGCAACTGGTCGCCACCGCGGCGAAGGGCCTCGAGGAGGAGGTCCGGGCCGGCTTCCGGATCGCGGTGGGGCGTGGCTTCGCCGGCCGCATCGCCGCGATGCGCCGGCCGGTGCGGATCGCCGACGTCACCGCCGGCGACGTGGTCAACCCGATACTGCTGGAGAAGGGCATCCGGTCGCTTCTCGGCGTGCCCGTCATGGCCGGCCGGGACCTGGTCGGCGTGCTGCATGTCGGCACGCTGACCCGGCGTGACTTCGGCGACGACGACGTCAAGCTGCTGCAGATGGTCGCCGACCGGGCCGCGGTGGCCGGGCGGATCCGGTCGGCGAAACTGGACCAGTCGGCGGCGCTCGCCCTGCAGCGCAGCCTGCTGCCGGCCCGGTTGCCCCGGGTGCCGGGGGTCGAGCTGGCCGCCCGCTATGTGCCCGGCCACGCCACCGGGGTGGGCGGTGACTGGTACGACGTCTTCTCCCTGCCGACCGGCTGGCTGGGAGTGGTGATCGGTGACGTCTCCGGGCACGGCCTGGCGTCGGCCGTGGTGATGGGCCGGGTCCGCAGCGCGCTCCGGGCGTACGCGCTGATCTGCGAGGATCCCGGCGAGGCGCTGACCCTGCTGAATCGGAAGGTGCACACGTTCGAGGCGGGCAGCCTCACCACGGCGCTCTACGCGATGATCAGCCCGGACCGCGACCGGGTGCTGATCTCCTCGGCCGGGCATCTGCGGCCGGTCCTGGTGGAGCCGGGCCGGCCGGCGGTGTTCGCGGGCGTGCCGGTGGATCCGCCACTCGGCGTGGCCCGGCCGCCCCGGCCGCGGTGCAGCACCGAGCTGCCGCTCTCGCCGGGGGCGGTGCTGCTCTGCTACACCGACGGCCTGGTGGAGCGCCGCGCGGAGGTCATCGACCACGGGCTGGAAAGACTTCTGACCAGCGTACGAGCCGACGCGGCGGACGTCGTCTGCGCTAACGTCATGGCGGATGTCGCAGCCGAGATGCCGACCGACGACATCGCGGTTCTGGCGGTTCGCCGTACCCCGTGAAGGCCCCAGGCCGTACGGAAATATTCCTGCGCACTCTTGTTAGCAACGGAATCAGCAGAAAAGATGGGGCCGATCACTCGATACCACATGTGGAGGGCGGATGACCGCGAAGACGGTGCTGCACAACCTCATCGGGGGCGAGGCCGTCGCGCCCGCGGAGGGGCGGTACGAGGACCTCATCGACCCGTCCACCGGCGAGGTGTTCGCCTCGGCCCCGGTCTCCGGTGGCGAGGACGTCGACCGGGCGATGAAGGCCGCGTCCATCGCGTTCGAGCAGTGGCGGGACACCACTCCCGGTGAGCGGCAGCGCGCCCTGCTCAAGTTCGCCGACGCCATCGAGTCCCGCGCCGACGAGCTGGTCGCCGCCGAGTCGAGGAACACCGGCAAGCCGCTCGGCCTGACCGCCAGCGAGGAACTGCCACCGGCCATCGACCACCTGCGCTTCTTCGCCGGTGCGGCGCGGGTGCTGGAGGGCCGGTCCGCCGGGCAGTACATGAACGGCTTCGAGAGCTACGTACGGCGCGAGCCGATCGGTGTCTGTGCCCAGGTCACCCCGTGGAACTACCCGCTGCTGATGGCGATGTGGAAGATCGCGCCGGCGCTCGCCGCGGGCAACGCCGTGGTGCTCAAGCCGTCCGACACCACTCCGGTGACCAGCGTGCTGCTCGCCGAGATCGCCGCCGAGTTCCTGCCGGCCGGACTGTTCAACGTGGTCCTCGGCGACCGGGACACCGGTCGCGCCCTGGTCACCCACCGGACCCCGCGGATGGTGTCGATCACCGGCTCGGTGCGGGCCGGCATGGAGGTGGCCGGCTCGGCCGCCGCCGACCTCAAGCGCACCCACCTGGAACTGGGCGGCAAGGCACCGGTCGTGGTGTTCGACGACGCCGACGTCGAGGCGGCCGCCGCGTCGATCGCCGAGGCCGGCTACTTCAACGCGGGCCAGGACTGCACCGCCGCCACCCGGGTCCTGGTCGCGCCGGGCATCTACGACGAGTTCGTCGCGGCACTGGCCGAGCAGGCCCGCGGCATCCGCACCGGCGCACCCGACGACGAGGACGTGCTCTACGGCCCGGTCAACAACGCGGATCAGCTGGCCCGGGTCAGCGGCTTCATCGAGCGGCTGCCGGATCACGCGGTGCTGCAGGCCGGTGGCGCGCGCGTCGGCGACCGTGGCTTCTTCTACTCCCCCACCGTGGTCTCCGGGCTGCGGCAGGACGACGAGATCATCCAGAACGAGGTGTTCGGGCCGGTCATCACGGTGCAGAAGTTCACCGACGAGGACGAGGCGGTCCGCTACGCCAACGGCGTCGACTACGCGCTGGCGTCGAGCGTCTGGACGAAGGACCACGGCCGGGCCATGCGGATGACGCAGCGCCTGGACTTCGGCTGCGTCTGGGTCAACTGCCACATCCCGCTGGTCGCCGAGATGCCGCACGGCGGCTTCAAGCACTCCGGGCACGGCAAGGACCTGTCGGTGTACGGGTTCGAGGACTACACCCGCATCAAGCACGTCATGCACAACGTGGGGGCCTGACCGTGACCAGTTCGGAGGAACTGCACAAGCGGCGGCTGGCGGCGGTCGCGCAGGGTGTCGGCTCGGTGGTGCCCGCCTACGTGGACCACGCCGGCGGCGGCACGATCACCGACGTCGACGGCCGGGAGTGGATCGACTTCGCGTCCGGCATCGCGGTCACCAACGTCGGCAACGCCGCGCCGCGCGTGGTCGAGGCGGTCCGCGCGCAGGTGGAGCGGTTCACGCACACCTGCTTCATGGTGGCGCCGTACGAGTCGTACGTGGCCGTCTGCGAGGAATTGATCACGCTGACGCCGGGCACGTTCGAGAAGCGGGCGGCGCTGTTCAACTCGGGCGCCGAGGCGGTGGAGAACGCCGTCAAGATCGCCCGGCACGCGACCGGCCGCCCGGCCGTGGTGGTGTTCGACCACGCCTACCACGGCCGCACCAATCTCACGATGGCGCTGACCGCGAAGAACATGCCGTACAAGCACCGGTTCGGCCCGTTCGCCCCGGAGGTCTACCGGGCGCCGATGTCGTACCCGCTGCGCGACGGCGGCCTGGACGGTGCGGAGGCGGCGCGCCGGGCGATCGACGTGATCGAGAAGCAGGTCGGCGGCTCGAACGTGGCGGCCGTGCTGATCGAGCCGATCCAGGGCGAGGGCGGTTTCGTCGTGCCGGCACCGGGCTTCCTGCCGGCGATCGCGGCCTGGGCGAAGGCGAACGGGGCGGTGTTCATCGCCGACGAGATCCAGACCGGCTTCGCGCGTACCGGCCAGTGGTTCGCGTCCGAGCACGAGCGCCTGGAACCGGATCTGATCACCACGGCCAAGGGCATGGGCGGCGGGCTGCCGATCGCCGGTGTGGCCGGCCGCGCCGACCTGATGGACGCCGTGCACGCCGGCGGCCTCGGCGGTACCTACGGCGGGAACCCGGTGGCCTGCGCGGCCGCGCTCGCCGCCATCGAGACGATGCGGGAACTGGACCTGAACGCGGCGGCCCAGCGCATCGGCGCCACCCTGAAAGCCGCGCTCGCCGACACCGATCCGGGTGTCGCCGAGGTACGTGGACGCGGCGCGATGATCGCCGTCGAGCTGGTGATCCCCGGGACGATCGAACCGGACCCGACCCGGACCGCGGCCGTGTCGAAGGCCTGCCACGACGCCGGCCTGCTCACCCTTACCTGCGGCACTTACGGCAACGTGCTGCGATTCCTGCCCCCGCTGGTGATCCCGGACGAGGACCTGAACCGAGGCATCGACATCCTTCGACGAGCACTGCTTACCTGACGGGCGACCCCTTTGCTTACGTCAAGCGTTCCAGGGAAGAATCGCGGCGTGACGGACGTGACGCTGGACGATACGAACAAACTGATCATCGAGCATCTGCAGCGTGACGGCCGCATGTCGTACGCCACGCTCGCGAAGACGATCGGCCTGTCCGAGGCCGCCGTGCGCCAGCGCGTACAGCGGCTTCTGGACAACGGCCTGATGCAGATCGTGGCGGTGACCGACCCGCTCACCCTGGGGTTCGCCCGCCAGGCCATGGTCGGCCTGCGGGTCAACGGCGACCTGCGCACCATCGCCGACCGGATCGCCGAGATCCCCGAGGTCGACTACGTGGTGATCTGCGCCGGCCGGTACGACCTGCTGGTGGAACTGGTCTGCACCGACGACGAGCACCTGCTCGACATCCTCAACGAGAAGGTGCGGACCATCGAGGGGGTCAGCGCCGCGGACACCTTCATGTACCTGCGTCTCGCCAAACAGACCTACGCCTGGGGAACACGGTAGGTCCACATGCTCAGCCCCTCCTTCTGGCTCGACTCGCTGGGGCCGATCGGGAAGCGCCCGCCGCTCGCCGGTGATCTCGACACCGACGTGGCCATCGCCGGCGGCGGGTACACGGGGCTGTGGACCGCGTACTACCTGGCCAAGGCCGATCCGTCCCGGAGGATCGTAGTCCTGGACGCGGAGTACTGCGGCTTCGGCGCGTCCGGCCGCAACGGCGGCTGGGCGTCCGGCCTCTTCCCGGTCTCCGAGGCGAAACTCGCCCGGAGGTACGGCCCGGACGCGGCGGCCGCCATGCACCGGGCACTCGGCGGTGCCGTCGACGAGGTCGGCCGCGCCGCGCTGGCCGAGGGCATCGACTGCGACTACGCCAAGGGCGGCACGATCTCCCTGGTCCGGAGCACGGTCCAGCTGCGCCGGGCACAGGGCGATCCGGGTTTCGTCGACGCCGGGACGGCGAAGGCCATGTGCCACGCGACCGGCGTGCTGGGCGGGATCTACAGCGAGCACTGTGCCGCGCTGCATCCGGCCAAACTGGTGCGCGGCCTGGCCTCGGTCGTCGAGAGCCTCGGCGTCACCATCCACGAGGACACCCGCGTCGAGCAGATCAGGAACGGACAGATCAGGACCTCCCGCGGTACGGTCCACGCGCCCACGGTCGTGCGGGCCCTGGAGGGTTACACCGCCGGGCTGGCCGGGCACCGCCGCGACATCGCACCGGTGTACTCCCTGATGATCGTCACCGAGCCGCTGCCGGAGGAGTTCTGGCAGCGCGTCGGCCTGGCTCGGCGCGAGACGTTCACCGATGAGCGGCGGCTGGTCATCTACGGCCAGCGGACCGCCGACGACCGGCTGGCGTTCGGTGGCCGTGGCGCGCCGTACCACTTCGGGTCACGGATCCGGCCGGAGTACGACCTGGTGCCGCAGGTGTTCGAGGCGTTGCGGGCGACGATCACCGAGCTGTTCGGGATCGATCCGCCGATCGCCCGTCGCTGGGGCGGGCCGCTGGGGATCCCGCGGGACTGGATGCCGTCGGTCGGACTGCGTGACGGGATCGCCTGGGCCGGCGGCTACGTGGGTGACGGTGTCGCCGCCGCGAACCTCGCCGGGCGTACCCTCACCGATCTGATCCTGGGGATCGACAGTGACCTGACCCGCCTGCCGTGGGTGGGGCACCGCTCGCGCCGCTGGGAACCGGAACCGGCGCGGTGGCTCGGCATCAACGCGGGCCTGCGTGCCACCGCCCTGCTCGACGCTCTCGACCGCCGCCGCGCCGCCTGACCCCCGTCTGGCCCACACCGCTGCCTCAACCCGCCCGAGACAGCGGTTTTGCACAGCCGGGGGTTCAGGGGCCGGCGAGCGGGAGGCGGACGCAGACGATGGTGCCGGTCGGCCGGTTGTCGGTGAGCCTGATCGTCCCGCCGTGCAGCAGGACGATGGCGCGGGCCAGGCTCAGACCCAGCCCGCTGCCACTGCTGCCCTGATGGCGCACGTTGCTGCCGCGGAAGAACCGGTCGAACACCCGGGCCTGTTCCCCGGCCGGGGTGCCGATGCCGCTGTCGGCGATGCACAGTTCCGCCATCGGGTCGTCGGCGTGCAGCGTGATGTGGATCGGCGCCCCCGGCGGGCTGTAGCGGACCGCGTTGGAGAGCAGATCGTCGATGACCTGCCGCAACCGGGCCTCGTCGCCGGGCAGGTGCAGTGCGGACGGCAGCTCGGTGGCCAGGGTCAGCCGGTCGCCGCTGTGCCGCAGGCAGGTCACCGCGTCGGCGACCAGCGCTGCCAGGTCGACGTCACGTACGTCCAGCCCGAGATGCCCGGAGTCGAGGCCGGCCAGGTCGAGCAGGCTGTCGGCGATCCTCTGCAGCACGGCCGCGTTGCGGGCGATGACCTGGGCCATCTGCCGCATGTCCGGGTCGAGGCCGGCCGCCTCCTCGGCGAGCAGCGTGGCGTTCGCCGTGATCGAGGTGAGTGGGGTACGCAACTCGTGCCCCACCAGATCGACGAAGTCTCCCTGGGCGCGGGCGAGTTGGCGGGACAGTTCCTCGGCCCGCCGCTGGGCGACGAAGACACCGATCTGCCCGGCCACCCCGTGGAGCAGGACGGTGAGCAGGTCGGGCTCGTACTCCTGGGTGCCGGCGTAGCAGGTCAGCACGCCGAGCAGGGCGTGGCCGTCGCGGACCGGCACGGACAGCGCGGTGCGCACCCCGCGGCGCAGGCAGATCTGCACGCGTTCACGCTCGTGTGCGGTCCGCAGGTCGGCGCTGACCCTGATGTCGGGGATCCAGAGCGGCCGGCCGCTCTCCCAGACCCGGCCGGTGATGCCCTGCCCGCGTACCGGGGTGTGCCCGAAGAAGCCATCCGGGTCGAGACCGGCCGAATCCCAGTACCCGGCCGACTGGAGCAGGCCGGTGGCCTCGTCGATGAGGAAGAGTTCCGCCGACGGCCAGCCGAGCGTGGTGGTGACCGCACGCAGCACGCCGGGAGTGGCCTGAGCGATCGTGGACGACTTCATCAGCGCGTGCTGAACGGCGAGATGGCAGTTGCGGAACCGTTCGACCCGGCGCAGCGCGGTGACATCGTGGGCGACGGCGACCGCCCCGAGCGGCCGCCCGTCCGGGTGGCGGATGCACTGGGCGCTGGTGTCGAAGATGCGTACCCGCTGGCCGGGGCGGCGGAGCAGCACGTCCTCGGAGACCACGTGCTCGCCGTGCAGCGCCCGCAGCAGCGGACTTTCGGCGGGGGTCATCGGACGCATGTCGGGGGTGGTCAGGTGACGGTAGGCGATGTCCTGGAAGTCGGGGGGGAGCGGTCCGTCCGGCTCGATGCCGGCGGCCTCGCGCATGGACCGGTTGGCGAAGACCACCCGCCCGTGGCTGTCACAGGCGACCACCCCCGCGTCCATGCTCTGCAGCAGGGCTACGAGGAAGGCGCCGTTGTGCAGAGCGGACGCCTCGTCCAGCACCACCATGACCCGCCCGATTCTCCCGACCGAGGCCCGTGGCCACGGGCTTTCCGAGGCCCTACCCAATTCCTAACTTTTCATACCGAGACGGACATGTCTGCGGGACAGCGGCTGTCCGCGCCGTCGTGATCGTGGAGTCCGATGGCGATCAGTTCGTCCATGGTCGCGAGGAGGCGGTCGTTCGGGCACGGCTTGAGCATGATGGCGCAGACGCGGGCCGAGCCGGCTCGCGGATCCCCCGGCCGCAGGTGACCGCTGAGCACGGCGACCGGGATGCGTCGCACGTCATCGTCCGGATGGCCCCGGATCGCCTCGATCAACTCCCACCCGTCCATCACCGGCATGCCGAGATCGGTGAGCACGATGTCCGGCCGGTGCTCGACGATCGCCTCGAACGCTGCCCGTCCGTCCGATGCGCGCAGCACGGTCATTCCGGTTCGCTTGAACACCCTGGCGAGTACCAGAGCGATGTCCTCGTCGTCCTCAGCGATCAGCAATACGGCCATGTCAGCTCCGTCGGAAGTCCGTTCGTCAAGCATGCGCCAGCCCGGTACGGGCCGGGGCGGATATGTCGGTACCCGCAACACCCGCGTTGTTCTTCCGGGAGGCGTTCCTCGCATCGAGGATCGTTTCGGGAGCGCTCCCATACCGAGATCCCGAGGAGGACGATTGCGACCACACTCTCGGCTCGTGGCTCTGGGCGCGGTGGCGGCCCTCACCGCGACCCTCGCCTCAGTACCCGCGGCGGCTACGAAAACGATCAGCCCGGCGTACCTGGACGCCCGGCAACCGGTCGAACGCCGGGTCGCCGACCTGCTGTCCCGGATGAGCCTGGCCGACAAGATCGGGCAGATGACCCAGGCAGAACGTGCCCAGGTGGCGGCCAACCCCGGCCGGGTCACCGCGTGGCGACTCGGTTCCGTGCTGTCCGGTGGCGGGTCGGTTCCGGCGCCGAACACCCCGCAGGCCTGGGTCGACATGGTCAACGACCTGCAGCGCGCCGCACTGGACACACCGCTGCGGATCCCGCTCCTCTACGGCATCGACGCCGTCCACGGGCACGGCAACGTGCACGGCGCCACGGTGTTCCCGCACAACGTGGGCCTCGGCTCCACCCGCGACCCCCGGCTCGTCGATGCGGTCTACCGGGCCACCGCCGCGGAGATGCGGGCCACCGGCATCCCGTGGGACTTCGCGCCGTGCGTCTGCGTCTCCCGGGACGAACGATGGGGCCGCACCTACGAGAGCTTCAGCGAGAACCCGGGCCTCGTCACCCGGCTGGGCGCAAGCGCGGTCGACGGGCTCGAGCAGGGCGGAGTCGTCGCCACCGTCAAGCACTTCGGCGGCGACGGCGACACCGAGCACGGCACCGGTGACAGTGACTACGCCATCGACCAAGGCGTCACGGTAACGAGCCGGCCCGACCTCGCCCGGATCAACCTCGTCCCGTACGCCGCCGCCGTCAGCGAGCACGGCGTCCAGAGCGTCATGCCGTCGTTCTCCAGCGTCGACCGGACCGAGGACGGCGTCGGCAACCCGGTCAAGGTGCATGCCGACCGGGACCTCATCACCGGCACCCTCAAGGGCGAGATGGGCTTCGACGGCTTCGTGATCAGCGACTGGGAGGCCATCCACCAGCTCCCGTCGACCGAACCCGCCGACACCGCGGAACCCACCGCCGGCCAGGTCCGCGCCGGGGTCCTCGCCGGCGTCGACATGTTCATGGAGCCGAGCACCGCGCCGCAGTTCCAGGAGCATCTGCGGGCCGAGGTCGAGGCCGGGCGGGTGCCGGTCAGCCGGATCGACGACGCGGTCCGGCGGATACTGCGGGTGAAGTTCCGGATCGGGCTCTTCGAGAACCCGTACGCCACCCTCGGCGAAGTCGGCACCCCGGCCCACCGCGCCTTGGCCCGCGAGGCCGTCGCCGCGTCGCAGGTGCTTCTCAAGAACAGTGACCGGCTGCTGCCGCTGCGGCCCGGCGCGAAGATCTACGTGGCCGGGCGCAGCGCCGACGACATCGGCAACCAGGCGGGCGGCTGGACCATCGACTGGCAGGGCCGCAACGGCGACGTCATCCCCGGCACCACCGTTCTGGACGGCATCCGGGAGGTCGCCCCGTCCACGGCCGTCACCTTCAGCGCCGACGCCTCCGCACCGATCGGCGCATCCGACGTCGGCGTGGTCGTGGTAGGCGAGACGCCGTACGCCGAAGGGTTCGGTGATGTGGGGAGCGGTGTCTGGACGCAGGGCACCGAGGAGCAGAAGGAGCCCAAGCTGCTCACCCTGCAACCCGGCGACCGGGCCGTCGTCGACAAGGTCTGCGACGCCGTCGCGAAGTGCGTGGTGCTGATCGTCTCCGGGCGCCCGCAGGTGATCACCGACCAGCTCGGCAAGATCGACGCCCTGGTCGCGTCCTGGCTGCCCGGCAGCGAGGGGGCCGGAGTCGCGGATGTGCTCTTCGGCAGAGTGCCGTTCACCGGCCGGCTGTCGTTCTCCTGGCCGCGTTCGGTCTCGCAGGTCCCGGTCAACATCGGGGACACGACCTATCAACCCCTCTTCCCGTACGGGTGGGGCCTGCGCACCGCAGCGACCCCCGACGTGCGTGACGCCGCCGCCGCACGCGCCGAGGCCGGGCGGGCTCCCGGCGGCTGGCAGCAGATGTTCGCCGACGCCCAGCTGGCCGAGGAGTCGGGGGACGCCGCCCGGGCGTCCACGCTGCGCCAGCAGATCGCCGGCTGACGCCGCACCCGAACCCGTCCGACCGGACGCGGCCCAGCACATCCGGCCGGCGCTCACCGCTGTCTCGCGAAGCATGAGACAGCGGTGCGCGCCAGCCGGGGTTCGGTGTGTCAGCGGGCGTCGGCGAGGGTCTGGCGCAGGGTGAAGTAGGCCGGCTTACGGCGGAAGTCGTCGTCCATCACGGTTGCGGCGCCCTCGGCCGGGAAGAACACCGGCACCCAGGAGTACTTGTCGGTGAAGCCCCAGATGGTGAACGAGTTGCAGTCGTCGACGGCGAGACAGGCGTCCAGGACCGTCTTGTAGTACTGCGCCTGGGTGGCCAGCTGCTCCGCCGTCGGCACACCACCGGCCGGCAGGTCCATGCGCACGTCAAGTTCGGTGATCGCGGTGTGCAACCCGAGGTCGTCGAAGCGCTGGAGCACCTCGCGCAGCTGGTCGGGGGCGCCGTACCGCATGCTGAGGTGCGCCTGGGAGGCGAAGCCGTGCACCGGCACCCGGTCGGCGAGCAGCTGCTCGGCCAGCGCCTCGTAGGCGTCGACCTTGGCGCCCGGCCACTCGACGCCGTAGTCGTTGAGGAACAGCTGCGCCCGCGGGTCCGCCTGGTGCGCCCAGCGGAAGGCGTCGGCGACGATCCCCGGCCCGAGCTCCCGGATGAAGATGTTCTCCTGCCGGTACTCCCCGTTCTCGTTGAAGATCTCGTTGGCGACGTCCCACTGGTGGATCTGGCCCCGGTAGCGGCCGACCACGGTGAAGATGTGCTGCTTGAGGATCGACCGCAGCTCGGCCTTGGTGAACGTGCCCTCGGCCAGCCACTCCGGGTTCTGGCTGTGCCAGAGCAGCGTGTGCCCGCGGACCACCTGACCGTGCTGGCGCGCGAACCGGACGATCGCGTCCGCCGGGCCGAAGTTGTAGCGGTGGCGCTCCGGGTGGATGAACTCCCACTTCATCTGGTTCTCCGGCGAGGCGGAGTTGAATTCACGGGCCAGGACCTTGCGGTACGGGCGGTCGTAGGTGAACGGATCCGGGTAGGCCTGCTCGAGGTGGTGGCCGCCGCCGGCAACGGCCGTGCCGATCTTCAGGTCGCGTGGTGCCGCCTGACGCAGCGTCTTGACGTGGCTGCCGTGCCCGGCGGCTGCCGGCGCCGTCGTGGCCGCGGGTACGGCCCGCACCGGCTGGGCGCCGACGGTGAGAAGCGACGACGCGGCGAGGACGGCCACGGCGACGCGGGTTGCCTTCATCAAAGGTCACTCCGGGGGTGTCGAAATGGGAACGAGCGTGGGGAGGAGCGCGGTCAGCAACCCGTACGCTAAGCCCCGATAATTGACCGCGTCAATACGCTGAAGATGACGCCGCCGACCGCCGATCCCGCAGTCCGCCGCCCATGAGCGCTGGTGAGAGGCTTGCCAGCCCGAGACTCATCGATCCGTGCACATCGGTGACACCAATTCTCGAATCGAGAATAGACGCCTCCGCAATTCGAACCCAGGAGCAGCATTCATTGCAATTCCGAGTGACGTATTTCGCCCATTACCCGGCCGGGCTGTCCATCCAGGACAGGCGATCGACCTGCACGGATGCGCCTCGCACGCCACCCCGGAGCAATGCTCGGAAGTTTCGGTGATTTGATGCTGCGAGGTTCCAGAGAAGCGGCAGCGCAGGCGGGCCCTAATCGCTCTGGGAGGCATTTCTCCGTCGGCCAAGTTACGAAATGGTTCCGGAAGTTCTCGGACTGGGACGGGTACGCCGGAGCGAGGCCGAGGCAGATAAGGTTCGATCATGCCTCTGCTGTTCTCCTACGGGACCCTCCGTGATCCAGCCGTGCAGACGAGCACGTTCGGGCGCCGGCTCGACGGGCGTGACGACCGGATCGTCGGCTTCCGGCTCGAGCAGGTGGAGATCACCGACCGGGACGTGCTGGCGGTCAGCGGTGAGCGGTTCCACCCGATCCTCGTCCCGACCGGTGATCCCGGTGACGTGGTGGCCGGGTCAGCGCTCGAGGTGAACGAGGCGGACCTGCTGCGCGCCGACGACTACGAGGTCGACGACTACCACCGCATCGAGGCACCGCTCGCCTCCGGCGGCACCGCCTGGGTGTACGTGGCCCACGCATGACAAAGAGGTCCGGCTGTCGCGCGCCGCTGTCTCAAGAGCCCCGAGACAACGGCGCACCACAGCCGGACCTCCACAGCTGGACACCACCGCTGTCTTACGAGCCTTGAGACAACGGTGGTGTCCAGCCAGGTTTCGGCGGACCGTCAGAGGCGGTTCTGGGCCTCGGTGAGCACCGTCCGCAGGATCTGCTCGATCTCGGCGAACTGGGTCTCCGTGGCGGTCAGCGGCGGCGCCAGCTGGATGACCGGGTCACCACGGTCGTCGGCGCGGCAGTACAGCCCGGCCTCGAACAGCGCCTGCGAGAGGAAGCCGCGGAGAAGGCGCTCGGACTCCTCGGCGTCGAACGTCTCCTTGGTCGACTTGTCCTTGACCATCTCGATGCCGAAGAAGTAGCCGTCACCGCGGACGTCGCCGACGATCGGCAGGTCGAGGAGCTTCTCGAGGTACGAGCGGAACAGCGGGCTGTTCTCCCGGACGTGCCGGTTGAGACCCTCGCGTTCCATGATGTCGAGGTTCGCCAGCGCGACCGCGGCGCCGACCGGGTGCCCGCCGTAGGTGATGCCGTGGGCGAACCAGTTGGTGCCGGTGAGGAACGGCTCGGCCAGACGCTCGGAGGCGATCATCGCGCCGAGCGGCACGTATCCCGACGTGAGGCCCTTGGCGACGGTGATGATGTCAGGCTGGTAGCCGTACCGGTCGGCGCCGAAGTACTCGCCGAGCCGGCCGAACGCGCAGATCACCTCGTCGGAGACGAGCAGCACGTCGTAGCGGTCGCAGATCTCGCGGACCCGCTGGAAGTAGCCGGGCGGCGGCGGGAAACAGCCGCCGGCGTTCTGCACCGGCTCCAGATAGACGGCCGCGACGGTGTCCGGGCCCTCGAACTCGATCATCTCGGCGATGCGGTCGGCGGCCCAGATCCCGAACTGCTCGGGCGTCATGTTCTCGTCGGGGCGGCGGTAGTAGTTGGTGTTCGGCACGCGCATCGTCGACGGGACCAGCGGCTCGAAGTCCTGCTTGAACGGGGGGATGCCGGTGATCGACAGGGCGCCCATCGAGCTGCCGTGATACGCCACCGCCCGCGAGATGACCTTGGTCTTGAGCGGCTTGCCGGTGCGCTTGAAGAAGGAGCGGGCCAGCTTCCACGCCGACTCGACGGCCTCGGAGCCGCCGGTGGTGAAGAAGACCCGGTTCAGGTCGCCGGGCGCCAGGTCGGCGAGGCGGGCGGCCAGCTCGATGGCCTTGGGGTGGGCGTAGGACCAGATCGGGAAGTACGCCAGCTCGGCGGCCTGCTTGGCGGCGGCGTCGGCGAGTTCCTGCCGGCCGTGGCCGGTCTGCACGACGAAGAGGGCGGAGAGGCCGTCGAGGTAGCGGCGTCCGGCGGAGTCCCAGACGTAGCAGCCGTCTCCGCGGGTGATCACCGGGACCGGGCTGTTCTGGTATGCGGAGAGCCGGGTGAAGTGCATCCAGAGGTGGTCACGGGCGGTGTTGGACAGGGCGTCCACGTCAGCGGGCGATCGGTCTGTCACGGGTATCTCTCCCACTAGTTCCAGAGGTTGATCCGATACTGCCCACGGATTCCGTCGCACACAAGAGTTGTGAGTGCTCTTTCCGCAGTTTTTACCGGACTTGAGAGAATGCGAAACGGCCCGGCGGTTCGCACCGCCGGGCCGTTTCACCGGGATTCGTTACGCCGCGACCTTCTTCTTCGACCGGGAGCGGATGTTGGACGCCACCGCAATCAGCACGCCGGCCGCGAAGATCATCGTCCCCATCACGTTGACCTGCGGCGGCAGGCCGACCCGGGTCGCACCCCAGATCCACATCGGGAACGTCTCGGTCGTACCGCCGGTGAAGTTGGTGATCACGAAATCGTCGATCGAGAGGGCGAACGCGAGCATCACACCGGAGAAGATCGCCGGCAGGAGGATCGGGAAGATCACCTTCCAGAACGTGGTCCAGCCGCTCGCCCCGAGGTCGGCCGCGGCCTCCTCGAGGGACCGGTCCAATGTGACCACCCGGGCCCGGACCACGATCGCCACGAACGACACCGAGAACATCACGTGCGCGATCGTGATGGTCACCGGGCCGGGGCTGACCCCGAGCGAGACGAACATGCTGAGTAGGGACGAGCCCATCACCAGCTCGGGAGACGAGATCGCCGCGAACATCAGCAGGTTGAGCCCGCCCGCCCCGCGGAACCGCCAGCGGCCCAGGGCGTACCCGATGCCGGTGCCCAGCGCACCGGCGATCAGGGCGGTCATCACCGCGATGACCAGCGACATCACCAGCGCGTCGGTGAGTGCCTCGAGGGCGAACACGTCCCGGTACCACTTGAACGTGAAGCCTTGCCAGGTCTGGTTGTACCGGCCGCTCGGGTTGTTGAACCCGAAGAGGATCATCACCGAGATCGGCAGGACGAGCCAGGCGATCAGCACCCAGGTGTAGATGTGCATCAACCGCGCGCCGCCGATGCGGAACCGGCCCGTCATCGCGCCGCCACCTTCATGACGTCCTCGGTACCGAGGGCCCGCGCGTACGCGAAGATGCCCACCAGCAGCACCGCCATCAGCGTGAACGACAGCGCCGACGCCGACGGGTAGTCGGAGTTGGACAGGAACTTCGACTGGATGACCTGCCCGATCATGGTGGTCTCGGAGCTGCCCAGCAGCTCCGAGTTGACGTAGTCGGAGCTGGCCGGCACGAAGGTCATCAGCACACCGGCGAAGACACCGGGCAGTGCCAGCGGGAAGATGACCTTCGTGAACGAGGAGACCGGGGAGGCGTACAGATCCCGCGCCGCCTCGACCACGCGCGGGTCGATGCGCTCCAGTGCCACGTAGATCGGCAGCACCATGAACGGCAGGAAGCTGTACACCAGCCCGGCGATCACCGCGGTGGCGGTGCCGAGCACCTGGAAGTCGGCCGGGAGCACCCCGGCCTCCTTCAGCGGGTGCAGCAGCACGCCGTCGTCCGTGAGGAGCATCCGCCACGAGATGGTGCGCAGGACGAACGACACGAAGAACGGCAGCAGGATCAGGAACAGATAGGTCGCCTTCCGCTTGCCCCCGTAGAAGGCGATCCAGTACGCGACCGGGAATGCCAGCACGATCAACACGAACGACGTGACGGCGCCGTACACCAGCGAACGGATCAACTGGGTCTGGTAATCCGCGAGCGACTCGACGTAGTTCTGCCAGTGGCCCGTGAAGACGAACCCGTTGACCACGTCACCCTCTTGCAGGGACAGCGACACCATCGTCGCCATCGGCACCGCGAAGAAGACCACGAGCCACAACCCGCCCGGAAGGACGAGAAGATAGGGCGCGAGTGTACGTTTCACCCGGTCCATCGATCACCCCAGCACGATCGGTTGGAACACCCGCTCGAAGTCGTTCTTCTCCTCAGCGGTGTTGAAGTTGACGTAGTAGTGCAGCCGCTTGTACTCGGCGTCGCCCGGGAAGACCAGCGGGCTGTCGGCGACCGAGAGCAGGAACTGCTTGTCCTCACCGGTGGCCGCGGCCGCGTGCTTCTTCATCTGCGCCTGGGCGGCGGGGACGGGGCACACGTAGTTGATGTACTCGGCCAGCGTGGTGGCGTTCTCCAGGTCGTACAGGAAGTCCATCAGCGTGATGGCGTCGACCGGGTTCTGCGCGGTGATCGGGATGGCCATGTTGTCGGTCCAGATCGTGCCGCCCTCGGACGGGATCACGAACTTGAAGTTCGTGCCGTCGGAGACGTTCTTCTGGAAGATGTCACCCGACCAGGCTTGGGTGATCCAGACCTCACCCTTGCCGAGCGCGTCGACGTAGCCCTGGTCGTAGTAGTTGCGGACGATGCCGGCGTCCTTCTGCTCCTTGAGCTTGGCCGCCGCCGTCTTCCACGCGTTCTCGTCCGACTTGGACGGGTCGAGGCCGGCCGCGAGCAGACCGAAGTTGCCGAGCTCCTGCAGGTCGCGGAACATGCCGACCTTGCCCTTGTACTTCGGGTTCCACAGGTCGGCGAGGCTGGTGACCGGTTCCTTGATCTTGGACGGGTCGTAGGCGATACCGGTGATGCCGGACGCGTACGGGATGCTGAAGACGTTGCCCGGGTCGTACGAGGAGGCGGCGTACGACTTGGCCGCGTTGGCGGCGTAGTTGGGCAGCTTCGAGTGGTCCAGCGGCGCCAGGAAGCCCGAGTCACGGAACTGACCGAACTGGATCGAGTTGGTGATGACCATCAGGTCGTAACCGATCGACTGTCCGGCGGACAGCTGCGGCTGCACCTTGGCGAACCACGGGCCCATCTCCTGGATGACCTCGTCGTACTTCACCTTGATGCCGGTCTTCTGGGTGAACTTCTTCAGTTCGGGCTGCTTCGGGTCCATGTAGAGCGGCCAGTTGGCGAAGTTCAGCTGACCCTTCTGGGTCTTGCCGCCCCAGAACTTGGCGACGGCGTCGGGGGCAATGCTGGCCTGCGGCTTGCCCTTGCCCTCCACGCCACAGGCGGCGAGGAACGCGCCCATCGCCGACAATCCGCCGAGGCGCAACGCCTCACGGCGGCCGAACCGCGACTGCGTCATTCCTCGCAGGAGGGAAGGGCTCGGCTTATCGGTGGGGAACATCAGACTCCGATCGGGTACGAGTGCTGCGGGGCCCAAGTGAGGAAGACGCGCTCACCGCGAGACGCGACGTCCTCTGCATCGTGAGCATTCTGATCGAACACCACGAAGTCGGTTCCAGCGGAGGTCGCCACTGTGTAATTCGTCGATGTCCCGTGGTACACGACCTCGGAGACCACACCGGAGAGGAGACTGCCGCTGACGTCGGCGGGGACCGTCCGGTGCAGATCGATCTTCTCGGGGCGGATGGAGACCTCGATGTCCCGGCCCACCGCGACACCGGCCGGAACCGGCACCACGATCCGCTCGCCCGGACCCTTGTCGAGCACCGCGAAACCCTGATCGGACCAGCTGACCCGGCCGTCGATGATGTTGGAGGTGCCGATGAAACCGGCGACGAACCGGGACGCCGGGCGCTCGTAGATGTCGCGGGGCGAGCCGAGCTGCTCGATCAGGCCGCCGTTCATCACCGCGATCCGGTCCGACATGGTGAGCGCCTCACCCTGGTCGTGGGTCACGTAGACGAATGTGATCCCGACCTCGCGCTGGATCCGCTTGAGCTCGATCTGCATCTGCTGGCGCAGCTTGAGGTCGAGCGCGCCGAGCGGCTCGTCGAGCAGCAACGCCCGCGGGTGGTTGACCAGTGCCCGGGCCAGCGCGACCCGCTGCTGCTGACCGCCGGACATCTCCTTGGGCTGCCGCCGCTCCATGCCGGTCAGCGAGACGATCTCGAGCATCTCGCCGACCCGCCGCTTGATCTCCGCCTTGGCGACCTTGCGGCGCTCCAGGCCGAAGGCCACGTTCTGCTGCACGGTCAGATGCGGGAAGAGGGCGTACGACTGGAAGACCATGTTGACGTCGCGCTTGTTCGGCGCGACCCCGGTCACGTCCTTGCCGTCGAGGAACACCTTGCCCGCGGTCGGCTCCTCGAAGCCGGCGATCATCCGCATCGTGGTCGTCTTGCCGCAGCCGGACGGCCCGAGCAGCGAGAAGAACTCCCCCTGTCCGATCGCCAGGTCCAGGCTCTTGACGGCGGGCACCGCCTCACCGTGCGACAGGTAGTCCTTGCGCACGCCGGCGAACTCGATCGCCGGATGTGCGGCCGGCGTGGAGGGAGGAGTGGTCATCTATCACCTCTGGGCGGGGGTGTCGTTGAAGCTCATCACGTGCTTGATACGGGTGTATTCCTCGAACCCGTACATCGAGAGATCCTTGCCGTAACCGGAGTGACCGTATCCGCCGTGCGGCATCTCGGAGACGAAGGGCAGGTGCGTGTTGATCCACACGGCGCCGAAATCCAGACGGCGGGACACCCGCATGGCCCGGCCGTGGTTCTGGGTCCAGATGCTGGCGCTCAGCCCGAACCGGACGTCGTTGGCGAACCGGACGGCCTCGTCCTCGCCGGTGAAGGTCTGCACCGTGACGACCGGGCCGAAGATCTCGTCCTGGATCATCTCGTCCTGCTGGCGCAGACCGGCCACGACGGTCGGCGCGAAGAAGTAACCGCGGTCGCCCACGCGGTGCCCGCCCGCCACCACCTCGGCATGGTCCGGGGTGCGGTTCAGGAAGCCGGCGACCCGGTCCAGCTGGTTCACGTTGTTGACCGGGCCGAAGTAGGCGTCGGTGTCGCTCGGCGCGCCGACCTTCGTGCCTCTGGCGGCCTCGGCCAGCGCCGCGGTGAAGTCGGCCGCGATCCGTTCGTGCACCAGCACGCGGGTGGCGGCGGTGCAGTCCTGGCCGGCGTTGAAGTAACCGGCGCCGGCGATCGCGGCGGCCGTGGCGGCGATGTCGACGTCGTCGAAGACCACGACCGGCGCCTTGCCGCCGAGCTCAAGGTGGACCCGCTTGAGGTCGGGTGCGGCGGCCGCGGCGACCTCCATGCCGGCCCGCGTCGAGCCGGTGATCGAGACGAACTGCGGGGTCGGGTGGGTGACCAGGGCGCGGCCGGTGTCCCGGTCGCCGCAGACCACGTTGAGCACGCCCGGCGGCAGGAACTCGTTCGCGATCTCGGCCAGGAGCAGGGTGCTGACCGGGGTGGTGTCCGAGGGCTTCAGCACGACCGCGTTGCCGGCCGCGATCGCCGGGGCGAACTTCCACACACCCATCACCATCGGATAGTTCCACGGGGTGATCTGTGCGCAGACGCCGATCGGCTCACGGCGTACGAAAGAAGTGTGGTCGCGCAGGTACTCCCCCGCCGACTTGCCCTCCAGAATGCGCGCCGCCCCGGCGAAGAACCGCAGCTCGTCCAGGAGCGGGCCCATTTCCTCCTGGCGGGTCGCCTCCACCGGCTTGCCGGTGTTGCGCACCTCGGCCGCGATGATCTCCTCGGCCCGCGCCTCGACGGCGTCGGCGATCCGCAGCAGCGCGCGCTGGCGCTCGGCCGGGGTGCTGTCCCGCCAGACCTCGAAACCCTCGGCAGCCGCGGCCACTGCCTTCTCGACGTCCCGCGCCGACGAGACCGGCGCCGCTGCGTAGGCCTCCCCGGTGCTGGGGTCGATCACCGCGGACGTGAGCCCGTCCTCGGTGTCGGTATAGGACCCGGCGACGAAGTTGCGCAGCACGGGAACAGGGGTGCTCACAGCAGTTTTGGCCTTCCGGTCAAGGGCGATCTCACCCGGACTGGAGGGACCCTGTCACACAGGCGAGCGCGCTAGCAAGGGAATCCGAAGTAATTTCCAAAGCTGAAACGGAATCAGAAGATCCGACCCCGTTTCAGCTACGCAATCCGACGTTTTAGGCGCTGTATTCGTCGGCCACGGTGAGGGCCTCGTCGATGATGGCCAGTCCTTCGCGGAGCTCTTCCGCGGTGATCGTGCACGGCGGCACGACGTGGAGCCGGTTGAAGTGGACGAAGGGCCAGAGGCCCCGTTCCTTGCAGGCCGCGGCGACCGCGTTCATCGGCGCGGCGGCGGGTCCGGCGGCGTTGAACGGTACCAGAGGTGCCCTGGTGTCCTTGTTCGTGACCAGTTCGATCGCCCAGAACACTCCCAGGCCACGCACGTCGCCGACGCTGGGGTGCCTGTCGCGCATCGCGGCGAGTGACGGACCGATGATGTCGTCGCCGAGTGCGCGGGCGTGCTCGACGATCCCCTCCTCCTTGAAGATCTGCATGCTGGCCACCGCGGACGCACAGGCCAGCGGGTGCCCGGAGTAGGTGAGGCCACCCGGGAAGGGGCGCTCCCGGAACGTCTCGGCGATCGCGTCGGAGATCACCACACCGCCCAGCGGCAGATAGCCCGAGTTGACGCCCTTGGCGAAGGTGATCAGGTCGGGGGCGACGCCCCACCGGTCGATCGCGAACCACTCGCCGCACCGGCCGAAACCGGCCATCACCTCGTCGGCGATGAACACGATGCCGAACTCGTCGCAGATCTGGCGCACCCCGGCCAGGTAGCCGGGCGGCGGCACCAGGATGCCGTTCGTACCGACCACGGTCTCGAGCAGGATCGCGGCGATCGTGGCCGGGCCCTCGAACACGACCGTGTCCCGCAGATGCTGGAGAGCCCGCTGGGTCTCCTGCTCGGGGCTGTCGGAGTAGAACGGCGACCGATAGGGGTACGGGCCCCAGAAGTGCACGACCCCGATCGCCACCGGCTCGTTCGGCCAGCGCCGCGGGTCGCCGGTGGCCGTGATCGCGGTGGCCGTCGACCCGTGGTAGCTGCGATAGGTGGAGAGCACCTTCTGCCGGCCGGTGTGCAGACGCGCCATCCGGATCGCGTTCTCGTTCGCCTCGGCGCCGCCGTTGGTGAAGAACACCTTGTTCAGGTCGGCCGGCGCGATCTCGGCGATCATCCGCGCCGCCTCGCCGCGCTTGTCGTTGGCGAAGGCCGGCTGAATGGTGCAGAGCTTGGCCGCCTGCTCCTGGATCGCCGCGACGAGCCTCGGATGCTGATGCCCGATGTTCATGTTGACGAGCTGGGACGAGAAGTCCAGATACCGGCGGCCCGAGTAGTCCCAGAAGTGGGACCCCTCGGCCCTCTCGACCGGCAGCGGGTCGATCAGGCCCTGCGCCGACCAGGAATGGAACACGTGGGTGCGGTCGTCCGCGCGCACCTGCGATTCGTTGCTCACGTCAAGCGTCCTTATCGAGTCTGCGGGAAGCCGAGGTCGACCGACGACGTTCCCGGGTCCGGCCAGCGCGAGGTGACGACCTTGCTGCGGGTGTAGAAGTGGATGCCGTCCGGGCCGTACATGTGGGTGTCGCCGAACAGCGACGCCTTCCAGCCCCCGAAGGAGTAGTAGGCGACCGGCACCGGGATCGGCACGTTCACGCCGACCATGCCGGCGTCGACGTCGAACTGGAACTGCCGGGCCGCGCCGCCGTCCCGGGTGAAGATGGCGGTGCCGTTGCCGTACTCGTTGTCGTTGACCAGCTTCAGGGCCTCGGCGTACGTGTCCACGCGGACCACGCTGAGCACCGGCCCGAAGATCTCGTCGGTGTAGACCGTCATCTGCGGCGTGACGTTGTCGAGCAGCGTCGCCCCCAGGAAGAAGCCGTTCTCCGGCAGGTCGGCGGAACGGCCGTCGGCGACGACGGTCGCGCCCTGCACGGCACCGGCCTCGATGTAGCCGGCGACCTTGTCCCGGTGCTGGGCGCTGATCAGCGGGCCCATCTCGGACGCCGGGTCCGTACCGTCACCGATCCTGATCTTCGGAAGTCGCGCGGCGATCGCCTCGACCAGCGGGCCGGCGATGTCGCCGACCGCGACCACCACGGAGATCGCCATGCAGCGTTCGCCGGCCGCGCCGTAGCCCGCGCTGATCGCGGCGTCGGCGGCCGCGTCGAGCTCGGCGTCCGGCAGCACGATCATGTGGTTCTTGGCACCGCCGAGGGCCTGCACCCGCTTGCCGTGCGCGGTACCGGTCTCGTAGATGTACCTGGCGATCGGGGTCGAGCCGACGAAGCTGACCGCCGCGATGTCGGGGTGGGTGAGGAGGGCGTCGACCGCCTCCTTGTCACCGTTGACGACGGTGAACACACCGTCCGGCAGGCCGGCCTCCTGCCACAACCGCGCCAGCCACAGTGCGGCCGAGGGGTCCTTCTCACTGGGCTTGAGCACGAACGCGTTGCCGGCGGCGATCGCGGTGGCGCACATCCACAGCGGCACCATGGCCGGGAAGTTGAACGGGGTGATGCCGGCTACCACACCGAGCGGCTGGCGGATCGAGTAGACGTCGACGCCGGTGGCGGCCTGCTCGGAGAAGCCGCCCTTCATCAGGTGCGGGATACCGGTGGCGAACTCGACGTTCTCCAGGCCGCGGGCGATCTCGCCGGCCGCGTCGGCAAGCACCTTGCCGTGCTCGCGCGTGACGATCGCGGCCAGCTCGCCGCTGCGCGAGGCGAGGAGCTCACGGAACTTGAACAGGACGGCGGACCGCCTGGACAGACTCGCCTCCCGCCAGCTCCGGGCCGCCTCCTTGGCGCTCCGCACCGCTTCGCCGATCTCGGCTCCGCTCGCGAGATCCACCTCGGCGATCTGCTCGCCGGTGGCGGGGTTGAAGACCGGGCCGACCCGGCCGGAAGTGCCTGCGGTCTCGGCCCCGCCGATCCAGTGCGCGATGTGATTCATGCACTGAGATTATGTGACGACTCTAGACCGAACAATGATCCGATTGTACTGTCACATAATGTTTTACCAGGCCGTCACGGAACGACTGTCCGACGCCAGTGCCCGCGGGCTCGCCGAGGCGGTCAGCCGCGCGGTCGGTGAAGGCGCGCTGGCGGCCGGCACCAAACTGCCGCCGGTACGCGCGGTCGCCGGTGAGCTGCACCTCTCCCCCAGCACCGTCAACTCGGCGTGGCAGCTGCTGCGACGGGCCGGCACCATTCGCACCGACGGCCGGCGGGGCACGGTCGTCGCCACCCCCGGCGCCGGCGGTCCCGGTCGTTATCGGGCCGCGCTGCGCAGAACTTCGGGTTTCGGGCTCGACCTCTCCACCGGCGTGCCGGACCCGGCATTGCTGCCACCGGTGCCCGCGCTGCACGGCCTCTCGCCCGCCCCCAGCAGCTACCTCGACGAGCCGGTGCTTCCCGAGCTCGGGGCACTGCTGCGGGAGCGGTGGCCGTACCCGCCCGAGCGTCTTGCGATCTTCGACGGGGCGATGGACGCGGTCGACCACGTGGCGACCGGACTGCTGAGGCTCGGCGAACTGGCCCTCGTCGAGAATCCGTGCTTCCCGCCGCTGCTAGACCTCCTCGACACCCTCGGCGTCCGCGTCGCAGGTGTCGCCACCGACGCCCACGGCATGCTTCCCGACCGGCTCGCCGCCGCCCTGACCCGGCGGCCCGCCGCGGTCTTCCTCCAGCCCCGCGCCCTCAACCCCACCGGCGCGTCGTGGTCACCGTCGCGGGCCGGCGCCCTCGCCGAGGTCCTCTCCGCACACCCTTCCGTGTACGTGGTGGAGGACGACTCGGCCGGCGACCTGTCCTCCGGGCCGCTGCTGTCCCTCGGCGCGCACCTGCCCCGGCAGACCGTCCACGTGCGCAGTTTCTCCAAGTCCCACGGCCCCGACCTGCGACTCGCCGCGGTGAGCGGCCCGGCCACCGTGCTCGACCCGATCCTGGAACGACGCCTTCTCGGGCAGGGCTGGACCAGCCGGCTCCTGCAGCGCCTGCTGCTCACCCTGCTGACCGATCCGTCGTCGATCGCGGCGGTGTCCGCCGCCCGCGACGAATACGCCCGGCGCCGGCGACTGATCATTTCCGGTCTCGCCACGGCGGGGATCGAGCTACCTCCCGGCGAAGGCCTGAACCTGTGGCTGCCGGTGGCCGACGAACAGGCGGCCCTGCTGAGCCTCGCCAGCGCCGGCATCGGCGCCGCCGCGGGCAACGCCTTCATGGTCGGGACGGGCACGCCACCCCACCTGCGAGTGACCGTCGGACTCGTCGCCGCCGACCACGCCGACGTGGCCGAGCGCCTGGCGGAGGCAGCCCGGGCGGCGGGGCAGACCGTTCCCCGTTGAACCATGACATGTTGACGTCTGACAACGCGTCATGCGACCATAACGCCATGAGCGCATGCGACCCTCTGCCCATGACGAAGTCCTCCCTGGATGACCAGACAAGCCCCTGGACCGAGGACGAGTTCCTGGCGCTCGACGAGACCAACCATCGAATCGAGCTGCTCGACGGGAGCCTCTGGGTGAGCCCACGACCCAACGCGCCACACCGGGACATCAGCGGACGCCTGTACGCGGCGTTACTGCCCGGAGGCGACGACGCCGGTGTCTGGGTGCGGCTCGACGTCAACGTCCGGTTGTCAGCCGGCACGGTCATGCAACCCGATCTCATCCTCTCGCGTGGACCCAGGGTCGTCACCGTCACCGACGCGACCGATGTCCTACTGGCGTGCGAGATCACCTCACCGAGCAACGTCACCATGGACCGCGTACTCAAGAAGGAGCTCTATGCCAGCGCGAAGATCAAGTGGTACCTGTTGATCGAGCCGGAGATGACGAACTACGAGTCCGTCACTCTCACGCTCTTCCGCCTGGAGGCCGGCGGATACCACACCTACGCGATGGCGAAGGGCGACGAGACGCTGATGCTCGACGATCCGTTCCACGTCGCGATCAACGCGAACCGCCTGCTCGGCATCCGGCACGACCGCGACTGAGCGGTTCGTCGGGGCTTACCTCAGCCGACTGTCCGCCCAGCCGACTGTTCGCCCAGCCGACTGTTCGCCTAGCCGGAGGATGACCCAGCCGGATGTTCGCCCGGCGGATGTTCGCACCGCCGCACTCAGCCGACTGTTTGTCGGCCTCAGCTCGCCGGCCTGTTCCGCCCAGGGCTCATTTCGCCGGCTGGAAGCTGTCGAAGATCAGTTTCAGGTCGTCGCGGGAGGCGGCCCACTCGGACTCCGGCGTCTCCCAGAAGAAGCCGTACGCCTTGTCGTCGGAGATTACGGTGCCGCGGTTGTTGACGTGCTTGCGCACCCCGTCCCGGGTGTGCAGGAACTCCCAGTCGGCGGCCTTGCGGAAGTAGTCCACCGGCTTGATGCCCACCTCCTGGTAGTTGACGAAGTCACCGCCCCGCACCCGGGTCCGCGCCTGCGTACGCCAGTCCTTGACCGGATCCGGCCTCGGATCGTCGGTCTGGTCGATGCCGAGGATCTTGCCGCTCTTACGGAAGTAGACGATCGAACCCTCCTGCGACTTCGCCCAGCCCTCGGGCACGTACACCGAGAAGCCGGTAGCGTCCCGGTACTCCTTCCAGCCGGCCGGAAGCGGCGGACGGCCGCCACCGTTCTGACCGGTGCCTCCCGATGCGCTCGTACTCGGAGTCGCACTCGGCACGCTGGAAGGGCTCGCGGGCGGCTGCTGCACCGCATCCGCCGGCGGCCCTCCGGACGTCGCGGCCGGACCGGCCGAAGTGGCGGTCGCCGACGGGTTCGGCTGCGGATTCGCCTTCGGATCCTCCGGATCTCCCGACATCGCCCAGGTGGCCCCGGCGGCGATCACGACGGCCAGGGCACCGGCGCCGATCAGCAGACCCCGGCGGTTCGGCCGATCCTTTCCGGTCACCGCAGTCGGTTCATCATCCGGTACGTGTGAACGCTGCGGCCGCGGGGCGAAAGCCGTGGCGGGCCGCGCCACCGGCTCGTCGTCAGGAACCGCCGCCGATTCGTGAGCGGCCGGCACGCCCGTGGCGACACCGCTGGCCGCAACAGCTTCCCCGCCACCCGATCCGGCGCCGGCGGCCGGCCCGGCGGCAGCAGATTCGCCGGTCGCGGCGCCGGTACCGACGTGGGTGTCGGTACCGAGGTTCGAGTCGGCACCTGCGTTGGTTTCGGTAGTGCGGCCGGCTTCGGTACCGCCGTTGGCTTCGGTACCGCGGCCGGTTTCGGTAGTGCGGCCGGTTTCGGTACCGCCGTTGGCTTCGGTACCGTCGTTGGCTTCGGTACTGAGGTCGGTGTCGGTGCCACCGTTGGCTTCGGTACTGAGGTCGGTGTCGGTGCCACCGTTGGCTTCGGTGCCGCTGCTTTGGTTCGTGTCGACGCTGGTGTTGGCGTCGCTGTCGACGTTGGTGTCGGCTGCGCGGTGGATGTTGGTGCCGGGAACTGTGTCGGCGTCGCGTGCGGGCGTCGAAGACAGTTCGGCGCCGCCCACATGCGCCGCCGCAGTGCCCGCGGCCTCGGGTTCCGCGATCGTCGGAGCGAGTCCCGCCTCAGCGGAACCGTCAGCCTTCTTCCCCTCGACGCCCCGGCCGTCCTCGCCGACCGCGGTACCCGGAACCCCGGACGCGGCCTCGCCCGCATCCCTGGCGGACTCAGGATGCTCCTCCGAAGCCGAAGCCGAAGCCGTGGGTGCGGGCGTTGGCGTGGGCGTGGGCGTGGGCACGGCCGCTACGCCCCGATCAGCAGACGGCCCGGACTGAGTGGATGGGACGGGCGCCTCTGAGGCGCCTCCAGGACCTTCGGAACGTCCAGCCCTTCCCCCGTCTCCGGACGAGCCGCGACCGGAGTCGCCGGCGCCGCCGGACGGATCGCCGGAGTACCGGGGACGTGGTATCCGGAACGCCGCCGGGATGCTCGCCGCCAGTCCGGCCAGGCCGCCGGGCTTACGCGGTGCTGGAGACGACGGCTCGGGCTCGCCGGTCAACTCGGCGATGATCTCGCGGGCCAGGCTCTCGGCGTCCTCGGCGGCCATCCGGGTGGCCGGGTCCTTGCGGAGCAGGCCGTCGAGCAGCGGCCGCAGGGGGCCGGCCTGCACCGGCGGGTCCGGCTCCTCGGTGGCGAGCGCGGCGAGCGTCGCCATGGTCGAACCGCGCTGGTAGGGCGCGTGGCCCTCGATCGCCGCGTAGAGGGTGGCGCCGAGCGACCACAGGTCCGCCTCCGGTCCGCTCGAGGTGCCCTGCGCGCGCTCCGGCGCCATGAACTGCGGCGAACCGACCAGGACGTCGGACCGGCTGATCACCGCGTCGTCGTCGACGGCCGCGATCCCGAAGTCGGTGAGCAACACCCGGCCGTCATCGGTGAGCAGCACGTTCGCCGGCTTCACGTCCCGGTGCTCGACCCCGAGCCGATGGGCGGTGCGCAGGGCTCCGAGCAGTTCGAGTCCGATGCGGGCCACCCGGTACGGATCGAGCGACCCCTGTTCGGCGATCTCCTCACGGAGCGACCGGCTCGGCACGTACTCCATGACGATCCAGGTGCGGTCGTCGAGCTGCAGTACGTCGTACACCTGAACGACGTTGGGGTGATTGATCCGCGCCGCCGCCCGCGCCTCCCGGAGCGTGCGCCGCGCCGCCGCCGCGTCGCCGTCGCTGCCGAGCGGCCGGTCGATCTCCTTGATCGCGACGTCCCGTTGCAGGGTCTCGTCACGGGCCAGGAACACCTGCCCCATTCCTCCGCGGCCCAGGCTCGCGCCCAGCCGGTACCGTTCGGCGAGCAGCACGGGCGCATCAGGCATGCGCACCGTTATACCCGTCCAGCGCTCCCGTAAAGCGGACCCCCGCCAGACTGAAGCCGCATAACGGTCATTCGCCGTTACCGGCGCCCGGAAACGCTTGCCGCGCCCACCGCACCCGCGTTCACCACACCCGCAAGGCCATCGGCATCACCAGAGCGGTCATCCGCATCGCCGGCGTGCCCGTCCGGCCGATCTGCTGGCACCCGCTCCGGCATGACGAAGCCGTCCTTGCGCTCACCGGCGCGCGAGGCCGGCCGACCCCTTCGTGATGACTGGCCCTCCGACCCTCCCGGCGTCCGCAGCCGGCCTTCCCGCCGCTCCTCGGCATGGGGCTCCGTACCGGCCTGGCCTCGCGGGCGTCCGCGGCGATCTCACGGGTTCCTTGACGTCATCAATGACGTTTTTCGATCACCTACCGGCCGCACGGCTCCCGGCTGGGAACTGCCGTCGATGGCCCAGGGCGGTGCGCGGCGCGGTGACGGACGACAGAGATCGCCGCGGCTCCGGCCCCGGGATTCACCTGCACTTACCGGATTCCCGCGCCCTGAGCACGGGCGATTAGTCAGGATTGGTGTGGGTACGAGTGCAAGGACAACCGTGCAGGACGGAGGGGACGATGACCCACACAGACGCACGAACCGATCAATCGACCGCGGAACTGGTGAGCCAGCTCAGTGAGCAGGTGACCACGCTGGTACGTGATGAACTGGCACTCGCTCGTCTCGAGATGACCGAGAAGGGTAAGAAGGCCGGCAAGGGCGCGGGCCTGCTGGGCGGAGCCGGGGTGATCGCCCTGTACGGCGTCGGCGCGCTGCTGGTCACCGCGGGCGCGGCCCTGTCACTGATCATGCCGGTCTGGGCCGCCGCGCTCATCGTGGCGGTGGTGCTGTTCTGCGGCGCCGGAATCGCCGCACTCGCCGGAAAGCGTGAGGTGGAGCAGGCGGTACCGCCCACCCCGGATGCCGCGATCGCCAGTGGCCGCCGCGACGTGAACGAGATCATGACCGCGGCCCGGCGCAGGACGCACTCATGAGCACCCCGAACCGCAGCCGAGCAGAATCACGCCGGCCCACCCCGAATCGGAACCGGCCCAAGCCCGGCCCTCCCGCGTCGAGCCGCGCCCCTGCCGAGGGCGCGCCGAGCGGAACATCGCCGTCCGAGAGCGGTCCGGTACCGGCGGGCTCGAACCCGTCGTCCGCTGCCATGCCGCCCGACACGGCCAGGCCGGGCACGGGTGAGCCCGGAAAGGGCGCCCACAGCACGGTCACTCCCGGGCCCGGTTCCCGCACCACGGTGACGACCAGTTCGTCGTCACCGGCCGTACCGGGAACCGCCGGCACCGCCGCGCCCGCACCATCGGGCACCACCGGTCGTACGCCCGCGGACAACACCCCACGATCGGCGACCGCGCCACCCACCGGGGCGACCGCATCGGCCGGCTCCGGCGGCCCGGCAACGCCGAGGCCGACTCCGGCAACCGTCGCGGCAACGCCGAAGGCCACCCCGGCTACACCGAAGGTGACGCCGGCAACCGTCGCGGCCGCCCATTCCACCGGTGGAGAGTCCTCCGCCGGAACGCCGAAGCCGACGCCTGCCGCCACCCCGCCGGCCGGAGCAACGCTGGCGGGCAGGACCTCCTCGGCAGGAGGTTCGAGCGCCACCGGTTCCGGCAGCGGATCGGGCTCCGGTACGGCAACGGTTCGGGCAACGGGTCGCGCCGCGGTACCCAAGCCGGGAACGCAGACGCCGGCCGGTACCTCCCCGGCCACCTCGGCGACCGGTGGCATGCCTGGCACACAACGGCCGGCCACCGGCAGCCCGGCAGCCGATGCGCGAACGCCGTCGCCCGGCCGGACCGCAATGTCCGGCGACCGGGAGGCCATGGCGAGCGCGGGGGCAGCCACGCCCGGTGCGGACGAGAACCTGTACGGCGGATCCGGAACCCCGGACATCCCGCCCCCGGACACCGGCCACGACGGCGACACGCCCGTCACGCCGCAGTCGGCAGGGGCCACCGCCGCCACGTCGTCCAGCACCACGGGCGCTCCCGCAACCCCGTCGACCACGGCCGGTGGCACCGGCGGAAGCCGATCGAGCAGCGGGGCAACGACCGATACCGGGCGGGGCACCACTCGATCCAGCGGGTCCAACGACGCCGCCGATGCATCCGTTGACGCGGCGAAGGCCCGCCCGGCGGCGGAACGTGCCGCGGAGATCCGGCCGGCCGAGGTCACAACCGGGCACGCCGGTACGGAAACGGACCGGGACGACAGCACCCAGGTCGCCGCCGAACGGGCGCGTGAGGGTCAGCCCGCGGAGGCCTCCGAGCGGGCCGAGGCGCTACGGGCCGAGATCGAGCAGACCCGTGCCGAGATGGGCGAGACCGCCGCGGCCCTGGTCGCGAAACTCGACGTGCCCAGCCGGGTCAAGGGTGCCGCCACCGAGAAGAAGCAGCAGGTGAAGGAGGCCGCCACCGAGAAGGTGCAGCAGATCAAGGACGCCGCCGGGGAGCGCAAGGATCAGGTCACCGGCACTGCCGCAGCGAAGGGCCACCACCTCGCCGACGCCGCCTCGGAGACCGGCCGGCGGCTGGCCGAGGGCGCACGTGATCTGGCCGCCAAGGTCACCGGCTCGGGTTCCAGCGACACGCACGCGGACGATGCCGGACGGTCCGGCGGCACCACATATGCCGGCGGAACCGGACAGCCCAGCGGCACCGGGCACACGGGGAGGCAGGCGACCGCTGAGACGCGTACCCACTTCGCCGAGTCCGCCGCCGAGGCGGCAGAACGCGCAAGGACCGCCATCGGCACACTGCCCGGCCGGGCGACCGACGCGATCGGCACTCTCCGCGGACGCGCCGCCGAAACCATCGGCACGCTGCCGGACCGAGCCGGCCAGCGGCAACGGTACGCCCTGATCGGCGCGGTCCTGGCCGCGGCCGCAGTGGCAGCGGTGATGATCCGGAAGCTCCGCTGACATCTGGCAGTCCTATTCACCACAGGCCGAGGCCTCGTCGCACCCGCGGCGGGGCCTCGGCCTTTTTCGCGATGACGGCCCGGAAGCCAGAGTGGTCCGGCGGGTCGGCAGGGCGCGGTGGAAGAGCGGCCCGGAAGCCAGGGTGGTCCGGCGGGTCGGCAGGGGCGCGGTGGAAGAGCGGCCCGGAAGCCAGGGTGGTCCGGCGGGTCGGCAGGGGCGCGGTGGAGGAGTGCGGCCCTGGGCGTGATGGGTGCACTTGAAACGTCTCATACTGGCCGTAAGGGCTAACGGCCTGCTGCAGGAAGAAATCAAGGGCACCTTGAGAAGCGACTCTTGACCCTGCCCTAACGGGCTCGTAACGTGACTCACACCTCAGCTAGAACGTTTCAAGAATCCCTTCCTCAGGAGGCGTCATGCGCCCTCGGTTGACCGCTGTCGTCGTGCTTGCCACGACGGCCGCCATGGCTTTGACCGGTTGCACCAAGAAGAACGAGTCGCCTGATGCCGGTTCCTCCGGTGCGGCGAGCGGTAAGACGTACAAGGTGGCGTTCGTTCCGAAGTTGCAGGGAGTGCCCTACTTCGAGGCGATGAACGCCGGCGGCAAGGAGGCCGCGGCGGCGCTGGGCAACGTGGAGTGGCTGTACCAGGGCCCCACGCAGGCCGACGCGGCGGCGCAGGCCGACATCGTGCGTTCCTACATTCAGCAGAAGGTCGACGCGCTGATCGTGGCACCGAACGACCCGGACAGCATGGCGCCGTTGTTGCAGCAGGCCAAGGATGCCGGGATTCATGTGGCGACCGCGGACACCGATGCGCCGGCGAGTGTGCGGGAGGTGTTCGTCAATCAGGCCACCGCACAAGGTATCGGTGAGGGGCTGACCGACGCGCTGCTCAAGGAGATGGGCGGTAAGGGCAAGTACGCGATCGTGTCGTGCGGGCAGACCGCGGAGAACCTGAACTCGTGGATCGAGGTGCAGAAGGCCTACACCAAGACCAAGTACCCGGACGCGCAGATCGTCGACATCGTGTACGCCGGCGAGGACCAGGCCAGGGCCACCCAGATGGCGACCGACCTGATGAACGCGCATCCGGATCTGACCGGTCTGGTCGGTGAGTGCACCTCGAGCGCGCCGGGGGTGGCGCAGGCGGTCAAGGACGCCGGGAAGATCGGCAAGGTGTTCACCGTCGGGCTGGGCACGCCGCAGGCGATGAAGCCGTACCTGGAGGACAAGTCCTCCAGCGCCGCGATCCTGTGGGATGTGGAGAACCTGGGCTACCTGACGGCGTGGGCCGGGGCGCAGCTCGCGCAGGGCAAGCCGTTCGCGGCGACCAACAACGTCTCCGGTGAGCTGTCCGCGGTCGCGTACACCGAGGCCGACAAGATGCTGCTGCTCGGCCCGGCCCTCGCGATCACCGACCAGAACGTCGACCAGTTCAACTACTGATGATCGACACGAACGAGACACCCCGGCTGCGCCTGACCGCCATCGCGAAACGGTTCGGCGCGGTCCGGGCCATTCAGCACGCGGATCTCATCGTACGGGCGGGCAAGGTCCACGCTCTGGTCGGCGAGAACGGTGCCGGCAAGTCCACGATGATCAAGATCGTGGCGGGTGCCGAGACCGCCGACACCGGTGAGATCGAGTTCGAGGGTGAGCGGGTCCGGCTCGGCTCGACGACCGCCGCGATCGCGCTCGGGATCGCCACCGTCTATCAGGAGCCGCAGCTCTTCCCGGAGCTGACCGTGGCCGAGAACATCTTCCTCGGCCGTGAGCTCAAGAGGGCCGGACGGGTCGACTGGGCGGCGCAGAACGCGAAGGTGGTCGAGCTGCTGGAGCTGCTCGGCCTGCCGGAGCGGTACGCGACCGCCGAGGTCGGCACCCTGTCGGTGGCCGAGCAGCAGCAGGTGTCGATCGCGAAGGCACTGGCCTCGGACGCGACGGTGCTGATCCTCGACGAGCCGTCGGCGATCCTGACCGACGCCGAGATCGAGGTGCTCTTCGACGTGGTGCGGCGCCTGACGGCGGCCGGGGTCGCGGTCGTCTACATCTCGCACCGGCTGGACGAGCTGTTCCGGATCGCCGACGAGGTCACCGTGATGCGGGACGGGCGCACCATCGGCACGTACCCGATCACGGAATTGAGCGTGCGGCAGATCGCCCACCTGATGGTCGGCGAGGAGTTGTCGGACGCCCGGCCGCATCGCGAGGTCCCGGAGGGGCCCGCGGTGCTGGAGCTGCGCGGGCTGAGCCGGGCCGGGAAGTTCCGCGACGTCGACGTGAGCGTGCGGGCCGGCGAGATCGTCGCGCTGTACGGCCTGGTCGGCTCGGGTGTCTCGGAGATCGCGGCATGCGTGTACGGCATCGATCGCAGTACCGGCGGGCAGCTGCTGATCGGCGCGGACCCGGTCGACATCAGGAGCCCCGGGCAGGCTCAGCGTCTCGGCATCGCGCTGTTGCCGGCGAACCGCAAGGTCGAGGGCATGTTCGGCTTCCAGTCGATCGCGTTCAACATCTCCGCGGGGCATCTCGGGCTGCTGTCGAGATTCGGCGTCTGGGTGGACCGGGCGCGGGAGAAGGCCGTGGCGCTGAAGCTGATCGAACGGCTCGCGGTGAAGACGCCGCACGAGCGGCAGCCGATCAGCGCGATGTCCGGCGGCAACGCGCAGAAGGTGGTGCTGGCACGGCAGCTCGTGGAGCGGCCGAAGGTGCTGGTGCTGGCCGAGCCCACGCAGGGTGTCGACGTCGGCGCCAAGGAGGAGATCCACCGCTTGATCACCGAGCTGGCCGAGGAGGGCACCGCGGTGCTGGTGGTCACCTCGGACCTGCCGGAGGCACTGCGCATCGCCGACCGCATCCAGGTGGTACGCGGCGGCACGACCACCGACGAGTTCGGCCCCGACGCCAGCCAGGTGGACCTGCTGGCAGCAGCCGCGGGAGGCAGCGAATGACCGCGGTGGCGGAGGCCAGGATCAGGAGACGGGTGCTGCCGGCGCCGGTGACCGGGCAGGAGTTCGTCCTGGTCGGCGTGATCGTCGCGCTGTGGGCCGCGCTCGCGATCAGCACACCCGCGTTCCTGACGGCCGGGTCGATCCAGCCGCTGCTGGTGGCGACGGCCCCGGTCGCGCTGGTCGGGGTGGCCATGACCATCGTGATCATCACGGGTGGCATCGACGTCTCGGTCGGTGGCGCGATCATGGTGTGTTCGGTGCTGACCGCGAAGGCGCTGGTCGGCCCGGAGGTCAGCCTCGGCGTCGCGGTGCTGCTGTCGGTCGCGGCCGGAGGTCTGCTCGGCCTGGTCAACGGCGTGCTCATCGCGTACGGCCGGGTGCACGCGATCATCATCACCTTCGGTACGGCGAACCTGTTCATGTTCCTGGGCCTGCAGATCTTCGGCTCCGGCACGGTGAACGGCATCCCCGGCACGCTGGCGTTCTTCGGGCGCGGCCCGGACGGCCGCACCCTCGGGATTCCGCACGCCTTCCTGATCACCCTGCTGATCACCGCGGCGGCGTGGTGGTACCTGCGGCACACCGCGGGCGGCCGGCACTTCTTCGCGATCGGCGGCGACCCGCAGGCGGCCCGTCTGGCGGGCGTGCGGGTGCAGCGGCGCGTCCTGCTCGCCTATGTGCTGACCGGCCTGCTGGTCGGACTGGCCTCCTGTTTCGTGATCGCGCAGGGCACCTCGACGCTTGATCAGTCGGTCGGTGCCGGCAAGGAGCTGGCGGTGATCGCGGCGGTCGTCATCGGCGGCACCTCGATCATGGGCGGTCGTGGCTCGGTGCTCGGCACCCTGCTCGGCGCGCTGCTGGTGCAGTCGGTGGCGTCCGGCGTCACCCAGCTGGGCTGGCGTTCGCAGCTGTCCGACCTGTTCGTCGGCATCTTCATCATCGTGGCGGTCGGTGCCGACCTGCTGCGTGCCCGCGCCAGGAGGAACCGATGACCGCGGCGACCGTGCAGGCCCCGGCTGAGAGCCCGGCCGCGAAGATCCTCAGAGTCCTGCTCACCCAGCGGATCGCCCTGCTCGCGGTACTGATCGTCGTCGTGGTCGTGACGTTCTTCGTCAACGACGCCGGTGGCTATCTGACCGCGCCGTACGACTTCGACTACATGTCGGCGAGCCTGATCAACGCGATCCCGCTGGCCATGCTCGGCCTCGCGGAGCTGCTGGTGATCCTCTCCGGGCGGGGCGGTATCGACCTGAGCGTCGGCGCGATCGTGAGCCTGGCCGGAATGGTTTTCGGCTTCGCGTACGGCGAATGGGGCTGGCCGCTCTGGCTGGCGATCCTGGCGACGGCGGGGTTCGGCGCGCTGCTCGGCGCGGTCAACGGCTTCCTCGTCTCGTACATCGGCTTCCCGGCTCTGATCGCGACCCTGGCGACGTTCTACGCGTACAAATCGCTGGCGATCGTGATCAACAACCAGCAGCCGATCAGCACGAAACCGATCCAGGAGCTGTTCTCCCTGAGCAAGTCGGTGGAGCTGCCGCTGTTCGGCCAGTACGTGCCCGACGTACCGCTCGGGATCTTCACCTTCCTGCTGCCCACCGTGGTGGCGGTCTGGCTGCTGCTGGCCCGCACCTCGTACGGGCGGCGCCTCTACGCGATCGGCACCAACGACGTCGCCGCTCGCTGGGCCGGCCTGCCGGTCCGGGACACGCGCTTCAAGGCGTACGTCTACGCGGGTCTCATCTCCGGCCTGGTGGCCGTGGTGACCGTGGGCCAGTTCGCCTCGGCCCGTCCGGACGCGGGTGTCTCCGGCAACGGCATGGCCCTGCCCGCGATCACCATCGCCGTCCTCGGCGGGGTGGCGATCACCGGCGGTATCGGCCGGGTCGCCGGGGTCGTGCTCGCCACTCTGCTCATCGTCTGGCTCAACGCCGGCATCCTGCTCGCCTTCGTCGGCAACGAGGGCTCGCAGTACCAGCTCCTCGCCCTCGGCGCGGTGCTGGTGTTCGCCGCGCTGCTGAACGGGCTCACCAACCGCAAGTACGGAGGCTCACAATGACCAACCTCGACGGACTCGACGGCTTCACGATCGAGGTCCCGAGCTGGGCGTACGGGAATTCGGGAACCCGGTTCAAGGTCTTCACCCGTCCCGGCGGGCCGCGGAACCCGTACGAGAAGCTGTCGGACGCGGCGCAGGTGAACAGCCTGACCGGGCTGGCCAACCGGGTGTCGCTGCACATCCCGTGGGACCTCGTCGACGACTGGAGCGACCTGAAGGCGCACGCCGACAAGCTCGGCGTGCGGATCGGCGCGATCAACTCGAACGTGTTCCAGGACGACGACTACCGGCTCGGTTCGCTGTGCAACCCGGATCCGGCGATCCGCCGCAAGGCGATCGACCACCACAAGCAGTGCCTGGACGTGATGCGGCAGACCGGCTCGACGGACCTGAAGATCTGGCTGCCGGACGGCCTGAACTACGCCGGGCAGGACTCGCTGCGCGGCCGGCAGGACCGGCTGGCCGAGTCGCTGCGGGAGATCTACGACGCCTCCGACGACAACCATCGGATCCTGCTGGAGTACAAGTTCTTCGAGCCGTACTTCTACAGCACCGACATCCCGGACTGGGGCACCTCGCTGCTGCACTGCCTGGCGCTGGGCGAGCGGGCGACCGTGGTGCTGGACACCGGTCACCACGCGCCGGGCACCAACATCGAGTTCATCGTGATGCAGCTGATCCGGCAGAAAAAGCTGGGCGCCTTCGACTTCAACTCGCGCTACTACGCCGACGACGATCTGATCGTGGGCTCGGCCGACCCGTTCCAGCTGTTCCGGATCATGTCGGAGATCGTGGCGGCGGACGCGCACCGGCCCGGGTCGGGCGTCAACTTCATGCTCGACCAGTGCCACAACATCGAGGAGAAGATCCCGGGTCAGATCATTTCGGTGCTCAACGTGGAACAGGCCCTGGCGAAGGCGCTGCAGGTGGACCGCGCGGCGCTGGCCACCGCGCAGCGCGAGGGTGACGTGCTCGGCGCGCACCGGGTGCTGATGGACGCCTACGAGACCGACGTGCGGACGGCTCTCGCGGACCGGCGCGAGGAACGGGGGCTGCCGCGCGATCCGCTCAAGGCCTTCCAGGCTTCCGGGTACGCACAAACGGTCGCCGCCGAGCGCGTCGGCGGGACCCAGGCGAGCTGGGGCGCCTGACCGTTTCGGCGGAAACCCGCTCGGACCGTGCCCGTCCGGGCGCACCATGAGCGAATGGGGACCACCACCGCACCGGAGGATCAGGCCCGGCTGGCCGGGGTCCGGGCCCGGCTCGCCGATCTCGTCGAGGAGGACCCGTCGCCGGCCGAACTGGCCCTGGTGCTCCGGCTGCTGCGCTCGTTCGCCGCACGGGTCCCTCCCGCGGCGGACGAGCTGGTGCAGCTGCTGCACGAGGGCGACCCGACCCCGGTACGGGATCACGCGCACAGCCTGAAGGGGTCGGCCGCGAACATCGGCGCCGGTACCCTGGCCGCCCTCTGCGGTCAGGTCGAGGACCAGGCGCGCGCCGGCCGGATCACCGCTCCGGGCCCGACCGGCGACCGGCTGCGCGCCGAGGTGGACGGCGCGCTGCGGGCCGTCCACCTGCTCACCGGCGAGTACGAGCGGATCGCCGGAGGGCCGGTGGTCAGGCGGCGGTGAGCACCGGTTCGACCAGGCCCACCATGCGCGAGAAGTTGTTCAGCCGGTCGAGCATCACGTCGGTCACGACCGTACCGCTGCCGATCAGCACCAGGCCGTTCTGCGCCATGACGTCCTGGGCCAGACGCATCCCGACCTGCAGGTCGGCAAGCGCGTAGGCCTGCGTGGCGGTCGAGCCGGTCTCGACGCCCTTGAGCTGGCGCAGTGCGACGAGCACGTGCGGGGCGCAGCTGCCGGCCCGGGTGATGGCGGTGATGGCGGTGGAGGCGGTGTTGGTGCGGGACTCCGCGGTCACGTACTCGATCGCCGTCCGGACCACGCTGATCGCGCCCTCGGCCAGTGGTGACCAGCCGCCCGCCGGCGGTGCCTCCCCGGCCAGACCGCGGATGGTGGCGACCACGTCCTCGAGCATCGGGATGTCCTTGATCAGCGGCAGCACCATCTTCGGCATCCCGTTGACCGTGGCCTGCTCGTCGGCCGAGAGGGGGTCGCCCTCACACAGTTTCCGCATCACCTCGGCCGGCACGGTGACCGCACCGACCTGCGACGCCATCGCCGCGACCTCGATCTCCCACAGTCCGTCCAGTTCGAGCGCGTGGACGAGCTCGGCGACCAGGGAACGGATCCGCCCGGCCCGGGCGAAGCCCTGCGGGCTGGACAGCTCCAGGAGCCCGAAGATGGCCTGCACGCTGGTCTTGAGGGTGGTGTCGAGTTTCGTGCGCTCGGCCATCGAGTGCTCATGCTTGGAGACGGCCTGCTTGACGGTCTGGATGATGTCGTCGCGTCGCGCCGGCTTCGGCAGGTAACGGTAGACACCACCGGAGTTGATGGCCGCGATGGCGGTGTTCATATCGCCGTGGGCGGTGTGCAGGATACGCATCACCTCCGGGTATTCCATCTGGATGCGGCCCAGCAGCTCGACACCGTTCATGCCGGGCATGATCATGTCGGTGATGACCGCGGCGACCGGGCCGTTCGAGGCCAGCAGCCGCAGTGCCTGCTCACCGTCGCCGGCGACCAGCAGGCGGTGATCGCGGCCCAGCTGCAGGGAGAGCGTCGCGATGGTGCTGTCGTCGTCGACGAGCAGCAGGATGGGCTTGCCGCTGTTGCGGGTGTCGGCATCGCCCGACCGGTACAGCTCGGTCCGCATGTGGGTCTCCTTCGACTGACCGGCCTTCGGGGTTACGTGGCTCCCTATCGCCGGACCTGGCCGACGGCTGAGGTTTGGACCGGCGGGTATTTATCCGCGGCCGACTCCTCAAGACGGAACCGCGAACGGCCGAAAGGAGGAGTCGCGGCGGAGAACTCCGTCTCGTCTGAGGAACGGATGCAACTGTGAGCGCAGTAGGGGAAGACGCCCGCCTCATGGCGGTGCACAGCTATCACCTGCTCGACGCCCCACGCCCGGTCGTGCTCGACGAGCTGACCCGGCTGGCCGGTGCCGTCCTCGGTACGCCCATGGCCACGGTCGCCCTGATCGGCGCCGACCGGGAGTGGTTCGCCGGCAAGACCGGGATGCCCGGTGACGGCGGACCGCGGGCCACCTCCTTCTCCGGGCGGGTGGTCGACTCCCTCGAGCCGCTGGTCGTCGAGGACACCCTCACCGAGCCGCGCTACCGCACGTGGGGCAGTGTGCTGGGCACACCCAACATCCGGTTCTTCGCCGGGGTGCCGCTGGTCGACGAGGACGGGCACACGATCGGCGGCATGTGTGTGCTCGACGACAAGCCGGGCGCGGCCGGGGACCGGCAGCTGGACCTGCTGCGGGCGATGGCCGGGCAGGCCGCCGGCCACCTGGCGGCGCTGCGTGACCGGCAGCTGCTGGCCGAGGTCGGTGACGAGCTGTCCCGGGCGATCAGCCGGGAGGAAGACTTCGTCGCGACCGTGTCGCACGAGTTGCGTACCCCGGTCACCACCATCCAGGGCTATCTGGAGCTGCTTGTCGACAACGAGGAGCTGGCGCCGTACCGCCGGCTGATCAAGCCGATCCAGCGCAACGGTGAACGTCTGGTGCGGATGGTCGACCACCTGCTGGCGGGCACCCGCCCGGCCGGCTCGCCGCTGCCACTGCTGCGGGCCAGCACCGACCTGATCGCGGTGGCCGAGGCGGCGATGGCGTCGTGCCGCGGTCAGGCCGCACAGCGCGAGGTGCCGGTGGTGATCGAGGCGGGGCCCGGCCCGTTCGCGGTGCCGGGCGACTTCACCCGGCTGAGCCAGGCAGCGGAGCATCTCGTACGCAATGCCGTGATCTTCAGTGCCGAGGGGCAGACCGTGACCATCCGGGTGAGCGGGGGCACCCTCGAGGTCGCCGACGCGGGAGCGGGTATCCCGGCCGACGAACTGCCGCACGTCGTCGAGCGGTTCTACCGCGGCCGTTACGCCCGCGACGAGGCCGTTCCCGGGGTGGGCCTGGGCCTGAGCATCGCCGACCGGATCATGCGCGCGCACGACGGCGTACTCACCGTGCGGTCCGCCGGGCCGGGCCGCGGGACCGTCGCGAGGATGACCGTCCCGAAGTGATCATTCGCCGCTCAGCACCGGACCGGCCCTGGTTCTCCGTCTGACCCGGTCAGCTCGACCCGGACGCGCTTGCCGCCCTGGTAGTTCTCCACGCTCCAGCCGGCCGACAGGGCCTCGATCAGGGCGATCCCCCGGCCGCCGATACCGTCCGGGTCACGCCGCCGGGGCACCACCGAGGAGCCGTCGGCGACGGACACGATCACCCGGTCGCCGTGTGCCTCCAGTTGCAGGGAGACACAGCCGCCGCCGTGCCGGACGGCGTTGGTGACCAGTTCACTGACCACGACGGAAGCCGCGTCGAGCCAGTCGGCATCGTGGAAGCCCCAGCCCTCCAGGACCGCGGTCACGGCCCGGCGGGCGGCAGCGGGGGCACCACGGTCCAGAGGGACGTCCAGGTGGGCGGTGAGCTCACTCATGTCAAACCCCGAAAGTCGCCTGCGTGCCGACGCACAGTACCCGGCTTCCACCAGCGACGAAACCTCTGCCGCATTTATTATGATTTAGGGTTGTACGCATGGCATCGGTGCTGGTGGTCGAGGACAACCCGGAACATCAGGCGGTGATCGCCGAGGTGGTCCGCCGGCTCGGCCACCGGGCCACCCTGGCCGGGGACGGCCGCGAGGGTCTGGCCGCCGCCGTGGCCGAGCCTCCCGACCTGGTCGTCGCCGACGTGGACATGCCACACCTCGACGGCATCCGGATGTGCCGCGCGCTGCGCGAGCACCCGGCCACCGCCACCGTGCCGGTCGTGCTGATCACCGCCTACCTGCCACCCGGCGACACCACCCTGGCCGAGGCCGAGGCCGACGCGGTGGTGCCCAAACCGTTCAGCGTCAGGGAGCTCAGCGAAACCCTGCGGACCTGCCTGGAATCGCCGCCGCCCCGGCACGACCCGGCCTTCACCGAGGCGCTGCTGCGCAGCCTCGACGCCGGAGTCGTCGCCTGCGACCTGGACGGCCGGCTCGTGGTGATCAACCAGGCGGTCCGGGACTTCTTCGGCGACGAGAGCCTCGGCGTGCCGGCCCGCGACTGGGCCGAGCGGTTCGGGCTGCGCCGCCACGACGGCAGCCCGCTCCCACCCGACGAGGTGGCGCTCTACCGGGCCCTCGGCGGCGAGGAGATCCGGCACGACGGCGTGCTCGCCCACGACCGGCAGAACCGGCGCCGCTGGTTCGCGATCAACGCCCGGCCGGTCCGCGACGCCGGCGGCAACATCCTCGGCGCGGTCGCGGCGGTGCACGACGTCACGGCCGAACACCACCAGCACCAATACGAGCGGTGCAAGACCGAGGTGCTCAAGGCGCTGATCCACGCACCGGACACCGACCGGGCCGGTACCGAGGTGCTGCGGGCCATCTCGGCCGAACTGGGCTGGCCGTACCTGCGGTTGTGGCTGGTGGACCCGGTCACCCACCGGCTGCGGCCGGCCGCCACCCACCTCGCCGAGGGCGCGCCGACCGTACAGCTGCCTCCGGTCCTGGATCGTGGTGAGGGCCTGGCCGGAACCTGCTGGGAGACCGGCGAGCCGCTCTGGGTGCCGGACCTGCGGGCCCCGGACGTGCCCGTGATGATCGAGGCCGAGCACTACCGGGCCGCGGTGGCCGTGCCGGTACGCAGCGCCGACAACGTGATCGGCGTGCTCAGCGTCCTGACCGTCGAGCACCAGGAACCCGACCCGGGCCTGACCGTGCTGCTCAGCGGCATCGCCGCATACATCGGCGGCTACCTGGAGCGGCGCCGGGCCGAGGAACTGGCCCACCAGCTGGCGGCCAGCATCGGTGAGTACATCGCGCTGGTCGGCCACGAGCTGCGCACCCCGCTCACCTCGATCGGCACCTACACCGACCTGATCGCCGAGGAGGCCGACGACACCACCGTCGGCGAGGTCCGCGAACTGCTCGGGGTGATCGAGCGCAACAACGCCCGGCTGCGTTCGCTCGTCGAACGGCTGCTCGACCTGTCCGCGCTGGAGGCCGGCCACGCCCAGCTCACCATCGGCGACGTGGATCTGGCCGCGATCGTCATCGAGGCGCTGCCGGACGCGCCGATCCGTACCGACCTGCCGGACCGCCTCATCGTCCGGGGCGACCGGGCCCGGCTGCGGCAGGTCGCCGAGAACCTGATCGGCAACGCGGTCAAGTACAGCCCCGAGGGCGCGACCGTGCACGTGACCCTGACCGCCGACGACGACGCCGCGGTCCTGACGGTCAGCGACGCCGGCATCGGCATCCCGGCCGCGGAACGCGACCGGCTGTTCGCCCGCCTGTACCGGGCCACCAACGCGCGGCACAGCGGCATCCCGGGCGCCGGGCTCGGGCTGGCGCTCAGCCGCACCATCGTCGAGCTGCATCGCGGTGCCATCACGCTGAGCGGCAACGAAGGCGGCGGGACGGTGGCCACGGTCCGGCTGCCCCGCCGGACCGGGACTTCCGGCCCTGCCCGCCCGGGCACCCTCGACGAGACGCTGGGAGGGAACCACTAGGAGGGGTCATGGGAGGAAACATGGACGCGTGGCGCGGCTTCGCGGGCACGACGTGGCGCACCGGGATCGATGTGGCCGCGTTCATCCACGACAACGTGCGGCCGTACGACGGCGACGCCGCCTTCCTCGCCGGGCCGACCGAGCGCACCACCGGCATCTGGGACAAGCTGTCCGCGATGTTCGTACGGGAGCGCGCCGACGGCATCTACGACGCCGACGTGTCGACCCCCTCGACGATCACCGCGCACGCACCCGGTTACATCGACCGGGACGCCGAACTGATCGTCGGCCTGCAGACCGACGCCCCGCTGCGCCGGGCGATCATGCCGTTCGGCGGGCTGCGGATGGTCGAGACCGGTCTCGCCGCGTACGGCCGGGAACTCCCCGCCGACATCAAGAAGATCTTCACGACCTACCGCAAGACCCACAACGAGGGCGTCTTCGACGCGTACCCGGCCGACGTGCTCGCGGCCCGCCGGTCGCACATCATCACCGGCCTGCCCGACGCGTACGGCCGCGGCCGCATCATCGGCGACTACCGCCGGGTGGCGCTCTACGGTGTGGACCGCCTGATCGCCTCCCGGGTGGAGATCAAGAAGTCGCTGAACGACCGGCGGTCGGTCGCCGACGTGATCCGCGACCGGGAGGAACTTTCCGAACAGATCCGCGCGCTCGGCGAACTCAAGGCGATGGCCGCCTCGTACGGCTTCGACATCTCCGGCCCGGCGGCCACCGCGCAGGAGGCCGTCCAGTGGCTCTACTTCGCGTACCTGGCCGCCACCAAGGAGCAGAACGGCGCGGCCATGTCGCTGGGCCGCACCTCCACCTTCCTCGACGTCTACCTCGCCCGTGACCTGGACGAGGGCCGGATCACCGAGGAGTTCGCCCAGGAGCTCGTCGACGACTTCGTGATCAAGCTGCGGATCATCCGGTTCCTGCGCACCCCCGAGTACGACGAACTGTTCTCCGGCGACCCGACCTGGGTGACCGAGTCGATCGGCGGCATCGGGGCCGACAACCGCCCGCTCGTCACCCGGACCAGCTTCCGCTACCTGCAGACCCTCTACAACCTGGGGCCCGCGCCCGAGCCGAACATGACGGTGCTCTGGTCGCCGCGCCTGCCCGGGGGTTTCAAGGAGTTCTGCGCGCGGGTCAGCATCGACACGAGCAGCATCCAGTACGAGAACGACGACCTGCTGCGTCCCTACCTCAGTGACGACGCGGCGATCGCCTGCTGCGTGTCCGGGATGCGGGTCGGCAAGGACATGCAGTTCTTCGGGGCCCGGGCCAACATGGCCAAGGCGCTGCTGTACGCGATCAACGGCGGCCGCGACGAGATCAACGGCGCGCAGGTGGCACCGGCGACGGCGTCGCTGGGCGGGGACGTCCTCGACTACGACGAGGTGTTCGAGGCCTACGACCGGACGCTCGACTGGCTCGCCGAGATCTACGTCGACGCACTCAACGTCATCCACTACATGCACGACAAATACGCCTACGAGCGTCTCGAGATGGCGCTGCACGACTACCCGGTGCACCGGTTCCTGGCCACCGGCATCGCCGGCCTCTCGGTCGCCGTGGACAGCCTGTCGGCCATCAAGTACGCCCAGGTCAAGCCGGTCCGGGACGAGACCGGGCTGGTCGTCGACTACGAGGTGGACGGCGACTACCCGACGTTCGGCAACAACGACGACCGGGTGGACGCGATCGCGGTGGACCTGGTCGACCGGTTCATGGACAAGATCCGCCGGCAGCCGATGTACCGCGGCGCCGAACCGAGCCTGTCCGTCCTCACGATCACCTCGAACGTCGTCTACGGCAAGCACACCGGCAACACGCCCGACGGCCGGCGGCTCGGCGAACCGTTCGCACCCGGCGCCAACCCGATGAACGGGCGCGACAAGCACGGGCTGGTGGCGGCCGCACTGTCGGTGGCGAAGCTGCCGTACCGCAGCGCCCGCGACGGCATCTCGCTGACCATCACCTCGACCCCGGACGGTCTCGGCCGTACCAAGGACGAGCAGGCCGCGAACCTGGTCGGCGTCCTCGACGGCTACACCGACGGGCACGGGTTCCACATGAACGTCAACGTGCTCGACCGGGCGACCCTGGAGGACGCGATGGAGCACCCGGAGAAGTACCCGCAGCTCACCATCCGGGTGTCCGGCTACGCGGTCAACTTCGTCCGGCTCACCAGGGCTCAGCAGCGCGACGTCATCTCGCGCACGTTCCACGGCTCGCTGTGACCGTCACCGGGAGCGTGCACTCGTACGACGTCTCGACCGGCGTCGACGGGCCGGGAACGCGATTCGTCGCGTTCCTGGCCGGGTGCCCGCTGCGCTGCCAGTACTGCCACAGCCCCGACACCTGGTACCGGCGCAGCGGGCACCCGATGGACGCCGACGAGCTGATGGCCGAGATCGCGCGGTACGAGCGTTTCATCAAGGTCGCGCGGGGCGGCGTCACGGTCTCCGGTGGCGAGGCACTTCAACAGCCCGATTTCGTACGGGAGATCTTCACCCGCTGTCACGAGAAGGGGATCCACACCGCCCTCGACACGAGCGGATACCTCGGTGCCAAGGCGCCCGACGAACTGCTCGACGTGACCGACCTGGTGCTGCTGGACATCAAGGCCGGCGACGAGGAGACGTACCACCGGGTGACCCGGACCGGAACACTGGCGCCGACGGTCGAGTTCGCGCACCGGCTGGCCGGGCGCGGCATTCCGATCTGGGTCCGCTTCGTCCTCGTTCCCGGTCTGACCGACAGCGTCGAGAACGTGGACGCGGTGGCCGCGATCGCCGCCGCCGTCCCGACCGTCGAGCGGGTCGAGGTTCTGCCGTTCCACCGTCTCGGCGCCGCGAAGTACGCCGCCCTCGACCAGCCGTTCCCCCTGGCCGGCACGCCCGCCCCGTCCCCGGAACTGCTGGACCGCGTCCGGGCCCAGTTCCGGGCGCACGGCCTGAGCACGTACTGACCGGCCGTTCAGCCCGCCCCGGCCACCCGAACGGCCGGTCGGCGGGCAAACGTCGCCCGGCCCCAGGCGGACGGGTGTGGACTCGCGGTGAACCGGCGGACCACACCTGCGAGGGGTATCCACATGAAGACATCGACCCGTGTCACGACGGCCGGCCTCGGGACGGTCGCCGCACTCCTGATCGCCGCGGGACCCGCGGTCGCGGCCGCCGGCTGCCCGGCCCCCCGAGGCTGCCCGGGCGATCCCGGTGCGGCCCGGAACGCGGCGCCGATCACCATCCCGGTCAATCTGGTCGGCCTCGCCGGCGCCGGTCAGGTCACCCGGTAGCCGCCTGGGGCACGGCCGTACCCCAGGCATGCCTCAACGCTCCCGCGGCTCGCGGGCGACGATTCTCAGCGGTGGGAGGGATGATCGCCGAGCAGCTTGGTGGCCAGGACCGCGGCCTGGGTGCGGCGCTCGAGCCCGAGCTTCGCCAGCAGACTGGACACGTAGTTCTTGACGGTCTTCTCGGCGAGGAACATCCGGCCGGCGATCTCCCGGTTGGTGAGCCCCTCGGCGACGAACTCCAGGATGCGGCGTTCCTGGTCGGTGAGGGACGCGAGCTCGCGGGGCTGTTCGACGCCGTTGCGGATGCGCTCCAGGACCCGCTGGGTGACGGCCGGGTCGAGCAGGGACTGCCCGGAGGCCACCCGGCGGACCGCGTCGACCAGGTCGGTGCCGCGGATCTGCTTGAGAACGTACCCGGACGCACCCGCCATGATCGCGGCGAACAGGGCCTCGTCGTCCTCGTACGAGGTCAGGATCAGGCCCTTGATCGACGAGTCGACGGCGCGGATGTCGCGGCAGACGTCGATGCCGTTGCCGTCCGGCAGGCGCGCGTCGAGGACCGCGACGTCGGGCCGCAGTGCCGGGATGCGCCGGGCCGCCTCCTGGGCGGAGCCGGACTCGCCGACCACCTCGATGTCGCCGCCGGCCTGGAGCAGGTCGACGAGGCCGCGGCGGACGACCTCGTGGTCGTCGAGGAGAAAGACTCGGATCATGTCCTATTCCTATCCTGGGATGGTCCCGGTCCCCCAGGGCCGAAGGTCCCGGCGATAACCTTGTCGCGTGGCCGAAGGATCGACACCCTCGCTCGGACTGACCCCGCTGTCCCGTGTCCGTCTCGACGAGTTGCTGCAGGAGATGCAGAACCGGGTCGGCGACATCGTCACGAGCCGGGAGAGACTTCGTGCCCTGCTGGACGCGGTCGTCGGAATCGGCACCGATCTCGACCTTAACAGCACGCTCCAGCGGATCGTGGAGGCCGCGTGCGCGCTGGCCGACGCGCGGTACGGCGCTCTCGGTGTGCTCGCGCCGGACCGCAACAGCCTGTCCGACTTCGTCACGACCGGCATCGACCCGGCGGCGCATGCCAAGATCGGCGACCTGCCGCACGGCCGGGGTGTGCTCGGTCTGCTGATCACCGAGCCGAGACCGGTCCGGCTGCCGGACATCACCCGTCATCCCAACTCGTACGGCTTCCCGCCGAACCACCCGCCGATGCACAGCTTCCTCGGCGTCCCGGTGCGGACCCGGGAGCAGATCTTCGGCAACCTCTATCTGGCCGAGAAGCGGACCGCGGCCCAGTTCACCGAGGACGACGAGGAGATCGTGGTGGCGCTGGCCGCGGCGGCCGGTGTGGCGATCGACAACGCCCGCCTCTACGAGCTGGCCCAGCGGCGGCAGCGCTGGCTGGCGGCCGCCTCCGAGATCACCGGGGTCCTTCTGGGTACGGTCCGGCGCACCGAGGCGCTGCGGCTGATCGCCCGGCGGGCCCGTGAGGTGGCCGACGCCGGGATGGTGCTGGTGCTGCTCCTCGAGAGCGAGAACGACCGCTACCGGATCGAGGTGGTGGAGGGCGGTGACCCGGCGATGACCGGCAAGGTGCTGCCCGCTTTCGACGACTCGTACCGGCTCGTGGAGAACCTTCGGGAGGCCGCCGAGTGGCCGGGTCCGGTGGCGGACGGCCCGGCGCTCGTCGCGCCGCTGAAGAGCAGCCCGCAGGGTGTGCTGATCGTGAGCGGCCCGGCCAGCGCCGACGACGCCGCGCTGCTGTCGACGTTCGCCGACCAGGCGGCGCTGGCGCTGGAGCGGGCCCGCGCGCAGGAGGAGCGCGAGCTGCTGGCCGTCTTGGAGGACCGGGAGCGGATCGCCCGTGACCTGCACGACGTGGTCATCCAGCGGCTGTTCGCGACCGGCATGCAGCTGCAGGGCGCGATGGCCCCGGGCGTACGGCCGGAGGTGGTGAACCGGATCAACGCGGCCGTCGACGACCTGGACGCGACGATCAAGGACATCCGCCGGTCGATCTTCGAGCTGCGGGCCCCGGTCGGTGCCACGCTGCGGACCGAATTACGGGACACGTGTGACGCGGCGCTGGACACGCTCGGGTTCCGGCCGACCCTGGAGACGACCGGGCCGGTGGAGAGCGCGGTGCCGGACGACATCGTGCCGGAGCTGATCGCGGTGCTGCGCGAGGCGCTGTCCAACGTGGCCCGGCACGCGCAGGCGCGCAGTGTGCGGGTCTCCGTCCGGGTCGCCGACCGGCAGGTGGTCCTGCAGGTCGAGGACGACGGGGTGGGCGCCGATCCGGCGCTGGCCCGTGGCGGCCTGGTCAACATGGGTGAGCGGGCCAACGACCTGGGCGGCGCGTTCGAGATCGGCCCGCGGGCCGACGGTCCCGGCACGCTCCTGCTGTGGCGGGTGCCGGTGTAGGACCTTCGGCCCTTAACGGGCCGTGCGGCGGCGGGGCACCGTGGAGACATGACCCGCTACGACTCGTCCGACCTGCGGCGTGCCGCCGCGGCCGGACTCCAGGCCCCCTCCATGTACAACAGCCAGCCGTGGGCGTTCCGCCTGCGGGACGGCGCCATCGAGGTGCTCGCGGATCCGGGCCGGCAGCTGACGGTCGCGGACAGCGGTGGCTGGGCGATGCGGCTGGCACTCGGTGCCGCCACGTTCAACGCCCGGCTGGCGCTGGCGTGGGCGGGCACCCCGGCGGACGTGAGACTGCTTCCGGACAGCACCGAACCGGACCTGATCGCCCGGCTGACGCCGGCGCCGCACCGGGCCCCGACCTACCCCGAACGTGACCTGCACGCAGCGATCGAGCGGCGCTACAGCAACCGGCAGCCGTTCTGGCCGGACCCGGTGCCCGCGGACGTACGGGTACGGATGATCGAGGCGGCCCGGGTCGAGGGCGCCTGGCTGGACCTGCTGGTCGGGATGACCGCGCTGACCGGCTTCTCGGAGATCGCGCACAGCGCCGACCGGGTGCTGCGCCGCGACAACCGGTACCAGAGCGAGCTGATCACCTGGACGGACACCGGGTCGGAGTCGGAGGGCATCCCGGAGCTGGCCGCCGCCACGGTGGCCGAGGCGCACGACCTGATCCCGCAGCGCAACTTCGGCGGTCGGCGGCGGGCACCGGGCCGGGACTACGAGCCGGAGCCGCTGGTCGGCATCCTGGGCACGGCCGGCGACCGCAAGCTGGATCAGCTGATGGCCGGGCAGGCACTGCAGCACGTGCTGCTCACCGCCACCGACGCGGGCCTGGCCAGTTCGCTGATCTCGCAGCCGATCGAGGTGCCGACGGCTCGCGACCAGCTGCGGCGCTCGCTGGGGCGGCCGGGGTTCCCGCAGATCGCGTTCCGGGTCGGGTTCGGCCAGCCGGGGCACCCGTCGCCGCGCCGGGGGGTGGCCGACGTCCTGGTGAGGTGAAGATCATCACTGAGGTAGTTGCCAACTATATGCAACAACCATAGGCGGCGAATATATTGGCGCCATGGACGACGTGCAGGCGATGCACATCGCGAACGGGATCATCGACGGTCCCGTCTCAGCGATCTTCATGGTGATAGCGGTGGCCGGCCTCGCGGTGTGCGTCCGGCGCGCCAAGATGGACCTGGACGACCGGCTGGCGCCGATGGCAGGCCTGGTCGCGGCCTTCATCTTCGCCGTACAGATGCTCAACTTCGGGGTGCTTCCCGGCGTCTCCGGGCATCTGCTCGGCGGCACCCTGGCGGTGATCCTGGTCGGGCCGTGGGTCGGTGCGCTGTGCGTGGCGACGGTGCTGATCGTGCAGTGCCTGGTGTTCGGCGACGGCGGCCTGACCGCGCTCGGGCTCAACATCACCAACATGGCACTGATCGGCGCAGCCGCGGCGTACGTCCTGGTGGCCCTGCTTCTGCGGGTCCTCCCCCGGACCATCGCCGGGCTCGGCGCGACCGCGCTGATCGCCTCGGTCGTCGGCGTCGTGCTCGCGTCGATGGGCTTCGTCGCCCAGTACGCCCTGGGCGGCACCACCGAGCTGTCGCTCGGCGGGATCGCCGCGACCCTGGCCGGCGTGCACACCCTGATCGGCATCGGTGAGGGCCTGATCGCCGCGACCACCGTGGTCACGGTGGCCAAGGTGCGGCCCGACCTGGTGTACGCGCTGCGTGCTTTCCGCAAGCCCCAGTACGCGAAGGCGGGAGCCGCGGCATGAAGAAGTTCCTGATCAGCGGCCTGCTGGTGGCCCTGCTGCTGGCCGGTGTCGTCTCCAGCTTCGCCTCCGGCAGTCCCGACGGCCTGGACCACGCGGCCCGCGAGGGCTGCACCTTCAACGCCGACGACGAGATCACCGGCGGCACCTGCATGGCCCAGCAGGAGCAGGAGCACCAGCTGGCGGACAGTCCGCTCGCCGGCTACGCGTTCCGCGGCATCGACAACGAGTACCTGGCGACCGGCCTGTCCGGTGTGGCCGGCGTGCTGATCACGTTCGCGATCGGCGGCGGTCTCTTCTGGGTGCTGCGCCGGCGCCCGCGGACCGACGGGTGAACTCACTGCATCTGAGCGGGACGAGCCCGGTGCACCGGCTCTCCCCCGAGGTGAAGATCATGGCGGTGCTGCTCTTCACCGTCGTCGTGGTCCTCACCCCGCGCGAGGAGTTCGCCGCGTTCGCCGGGTTCGCGGTCCTGCTGGGGCTGGTCGCGGCGGCCGCCCGGGTGCCGGCCGGCTGGCTGCTCAGGCGTGCCACGATCGAGCTGCCCTTCGTGCTGCTCGCCGTGCTGCTGCCGTTCTTCGGGCACGGCCCGCGGGTGGACTGGCTGGGCCTGTCGCTGTCGGTCGAGGGCCTCCACGGCGCGTGGAACATCTTCGCCAAGGCCACCCTGGGGGTGCTCGCCTCGCTGCTGCTCGCCGCCACGACCACGGCCCGCGACCTGATCCACGGCCTGGACCGGCTGCGCTGCCCGACCGTGATCACCCAGATCATGACGTTCATGCTGCGCTACGTCGACGTGCTGATCGACGACGCCCGCCGGATGCGCATCGCCCGCCTGTCCCGCGGCTACGATCCCCGTTTCCTCTGGCAGGTGAAGGCCTTCGCGGTCGGTGTCGGCGCGCTGTTCCTGCGCTCGTACGAGCGCGGCGAACGCGTGTACCTGGCCATGCTGTCGCGCGGTTACACCGGCCGGCTCCCGTCGCCGGCCGCCGGTCCGGCCGCCGCCCGGGAGTGGGTGTTCTCCTCGGCGCTGCCGGTCGCGGCCGCCGGGATCGCCGTCGCGGCCGTCGTCCTAGCATGACCCCATGACCGCGGCGCTCAGGATCACCGGCCTCACCTTCGCCTACCCGGACGGGCGGCAGGCGCTGCACGGCGTCGACCTCACCCTCGCACCAGGCGAGCGGGTCGCGCTGCTGGGGCCCAACGGCGCCGGCAAGACCACCCTGGTGCTGCACCTCAACGGCATTCTGCACGGCGGCGAGGGCCGGGTGGAGATCGGCGGGCTGCCGGTCACCCCGGGCGATCGCCGGGCGATCACCGAGATCCGCCGCCGGGTCGGCGTCGTCTTCCAGGACCCCGACGACCAGCTGTTCATGCCGACGGTCGCGGAGGACGTCGCTTTCGGCCCGGCCAACCTGGGCGTACGCGGGGAGGAGCTCGACAACCGCGTGACCGAGGCGCTCACCGCGGTGGGCATGCTGGAACACCGTGATCAGATCCCGCACCACCTGTCGTTCGGTCAGCGGCGCCGGGTGGCTGTGGCGACGGTGCTGGCGATGCGCCCGGAGATCCTGGTGCTCGACGAGCCGTCGTCCAATCTGGACCCGGCCAGCCGGCGCGAACTGGCCGGGATCATCGCGTCGTTGCCGGTGACCGTGCTGATGGTGACGCATGATCTGCCGTACGCGCTGGAGCTCTGCCCCCGTTCGGTGATCCTGGACGGCGGCCGGATCGTCGCCGACGCCCCCACCGGCGAGCTGCTCGCCGACCGCGACCTGATGGCCGCACACCGCCTGGAGCTCCCGTTCGGCTTCAACCCCGCCCAAGCGTGGTGACCGCGGCCCGCCGGCGAGCCGCAACCCACCGCACAGCGGAGAAACACAGCCGAGCGTGGTGACCCGCGGTCCGTATCGAGCCGCAGATCACCACGCTCGGCTGGGGATCATGCGGCCCTGGAGAGGGGAGCGGTCTCACGCAGGCCGCTGACCAGTGCCTGCCAGGTCCGCGGGCCGACCACACCGTCGACCTCGACCGGCACGCCGCCGTCGCGGATGGTCCGCTGCAGGTCGCGGATCGCCGCCTCGGTCTTCGGCCCGTAGATGCCGTCGGCGCCGTCGAGGGCGAATTCTTCCTGCAGGCCGCGCACCGCGCTGCCACGCATCCCCGGCCGTACCGGCACCAGCAGCGCATGCCACGTGGCGGCGTCGACCACCCCGGTGTCGGGCAGGTTCTTGGCCCACTGGACGGCGCGTACCGCGGCGCCGGTCTCGGAGCCGAAAACCCCGTCAACAGTGACCGTGTGACCATGGGCGAGCAGCAGGTACTGCAGCGTCTGCACCGGGTGGTCGGTGGAGCCCTGCCGGGTCGTCGGCCAGGGGTTCAGGGTGGCGGTCATACGGGGGTCCCCTTCCTCATCGTCGAGCGACGGGTATTTGCTCCCCTCACTTTCGCTTCCCGCGCCGATGATTGAAAGGGTGAGACAGGTCTCGACCGAAGTTTCCCAGGAAAACATTTCCAGCGGCTGACCGATTCGCGAACTCCAATGGGCAAACCGCGCGCGAATCTGTGAATTCGCGCGCGGTAACGCTCATCTGCGTGCACCCCGTAGTGGGATTTCCCACCGCGAAGATCACCGGATCAGTGCTCGGCCCAGTCGCCGAGCGACCAGTCGCGTACCTCCGGCATGTCCTCGAGGTGTTCCACCACGTACGCGTCGTGCTTGACCAGCTGCGCCTCGCACCAGGCTTTCACCTCGGTCGCGCCGGCGGGCAGCCGCCTGGCGTTGTTGATGGCGTCGATCACCAGGTGATAACGCGAGGCCTTGTTCCGGACGGTCATGTCGAACGGGGTGGTCGTGGTGCCCTGCTCGATGAAGCCGCGGACCCGGAACCGGTCGGCGTCCGGCCGGCCGTGCACCAGCTGGTGGATGGCGCCCGGGTAACCGTGGAAGCTGAAGACGACATCGACGTGGTCGGTGAACAGCTCCCGGAACATGGTCTCGCTCATGCCGTGCGGGTGGTCCTTCGGCCGCGGCAGGGTCATCAGGTTGACCACGTTGACGACGCGGACCTTCAGCTGCGGCAGCTTCTTCATCAGGATCTGCGCGGCCGCCACCGTCTCCATCGTCACCACGTCGCCGGCGCAGGCGAGGACGATGTCCGGGTCGCGGTCGCCGTCGTCGGTGCCGGCCCACTCCCAGATGCCGGCGCCCTTACGGCAGTGTTCGATCGCCTGATCCATGTCGAGCCACTGCAGCTGGGGCTGCTTGTCGATGACGATCAGATTGACGTACGACCGCGAACGGAAGCAGTGATCGGCGACCGACAGCAGGGTGTTGGCGTCCGGCGGCAGGTAGACGCGGGCCACGTTGCCGCGCTGGTTGAGCACCACCTGGATCAGACCGGGACCCTGGTGCGAGAAGCCGTTGTGGTCGTTACGCCAGGCGGTGGAGGTGAGCAGGATGTTGAGGCTGGGCACCTTGGCCCGCCACGGCAGGTGCGACGCCTCCTGCAGCCACTTACCGTGCTGGACCGTCTGCGACGCGCTGACCATGGCGAACGCCTCGTACGTGGCGAACATGCCGTGCCGGCCGGTCAGGTTGTAACCCTCCAGCCAGCCGTGGCAGTTGTGCTCGGACAGCACCTCCATGACCCGGCCGGTATTGCTCAGCTTCACGTCGTCGCTGGTGACACCCTCCATGAAGGCGCGGTCGGAGACGTCGAAGACGGCGCCGAGCCGGTTGCTGTTCGTCTCGTCCGGGCAGAACAGCCGGAACCGGTCCGGGTTGCGCGAGTAGATGTCGCGCATCATCTCGCCCAGCTTGCGGGTGGACTCGGCACGACCCTCCGCGGGCCGCTTCACGTCGACCGCGTAGTCGCGGAAGTCGGGAAGGTCCAGGTCCTTGGTGAGCAGACCGCCGTTGGCGTGCGGGGTGGCGCTCATCCGGAGGTCTCCGGGCGGGGCCAGGTCGCGGATGATCTGCACGGGGGCGCCGGTGGCGTCGAAGAGCTCGTCCGGCCGGTACGACCGCAGCCACTTCTCCAGCTCGGCGAGGTGCTCGTCGTTGCCCTTGACGCCGGAGAGCGGGACCTGATGCGAACGCCAGCTGCCGGTCACGGTGATCCCGTCGATCTTCTCGGGACCGGTCCACCCTTTGGGCGTACGCATGATGATGAGAGGCCACCGCGGACGGGAACCGTCCCACTCGCCGTTGCGCGCCGCCGCCTGGATGCTCCTGATCTTGCCCCAGGCCTCGGCCAGCAGCGCCGCGAACCGATGGTGCATGCCGGGCAGGTCCTTGCCCTCGATCTCGAGGACCTCGTAGCCGTGACCCTCGAGGAGTTTGCGCACCTCGGCCGGGTCCTTGCGGGCCAGCACGGTCGGGCCGGCGATCTTCGCCCCGTTGAGGTGCAGGATCGGCAGGACCGCGCCGTCGTGCACCGGGTTCAGGAACGAGATGCCCTTCCACGAGCCCTCGAGAGGACCGGTCTCGGCCTCGCCGTCGCCGACCACCGCGATCGCCAGCAGGTCCGGGTTGTCCATCACCGAACCGAACGCGTGCACCAGCACGTAGCCGAGCTCGCCGCCCTCATGGATGCTGCCGGGCGTGGTCACCGACACGTGGCTGGGGATGCCACCGGGCGAGGAGAACTGGCGGAACAGGCGCAGCAGGCCGCCCTCGTCGAGGCCGACCTTCGGGTAGACCTCCGAGTAGGTGCCCTCCAGGTATCCGGCGGCGACCAGGGCCGGGCCACCGTGGCCGGGGCCGGCCAGATAGATGGCCTGCTGCCCGGTGTGCTTGATCAGCCGGGACACGTGGGCGTAGACGAACGACAGGCCCGGACTGGTCCCCCAGTGGCCGAGCAGGCGCGGCTTGATGTGCTCCGAGGTGAGCGGCTCCCGCAGCAGCGGATTGCCCTGCAGATAGATCTGGCCGACGGTCAGATAGTTGTTGGCCCGCCACCAGGCGTCGAGACTCTCCACCTCGGCATCGTCCGGAGCGGCGAGCTTCCGCAGGAGTTCCTGCTGGTCGAAGGTGGCGGTCCGGTTGTCCGAAACGGCGGTCACGGTCATTCCTCTCGGATGGTCTTCTCGAGTTCCTGACTGGTCACGATCAACGTATCGGCGGCCGAAATCAGCGGCACGGGTCTTTCGGCCCCTCCGTCCGGGACGTTACCCACGCCGATGTACGGCATGCGCCGACCGGCATGTCATGCCCGGAAACGGTCGGTGACCTGCTTCTGCACGGAGCCCCGACCTGGGCGACTCCCCATGGAGACACTTCTACCAGGATTCGCCGGTGCTCCGGGTCACCCCTGCGGAATGGCACCTGAACCCGTCGCCCGCGATGACCACGGGCCGGACGGCCCCGGCGTGCCAGACTGGACGGCGATGGTGAACCCCACGGACGACCCGCACATCCACGTCGAGGCCGGCATGCGCTCCGGCGCGGCGGCACGCAACATGCTCGCGGCCACGTTCGGTCTGGTCAGCGATCTGCCGCCGGAGGTCTCGACCGGGTGCGGCCGGCTCGTCCCGCGCGCCATGACGTCCGCGGTCCCGGAGTGCGTCACCTGCCTGCCCTGCCGCGAGCACGCCGTCGCCGAGCATCTACGCCGTGCCGACCTGGTCGCCTCCCTGGGCCCGCTGCCGGGTTCCCCGATCGACGTCTCCGACGCCGTCCGGGCCGCCGCCCACCACCGGGATCTGGCCCGCCGCTTCACCTGATCCACATCCCTACGGTCCCGGCTACGCCGCCCCGCTGTCCCCGCTGGCTGCCCACCCGCTACCGGGCGGCGGCGGCTCATGGCCGGGCATTCGCGGCGAGCAGGTCGACGAGGGCCGGCTCCAGGTCGGGGTGGGTGAACTCGAAGCCCGCATCCCGCAAGCGGTGCGGAACGCAGCGGCGGCCGGTCAGTGCCAGCATCGGGTCGGCGCGCATGACGATCGAGCCGAGCCGGACCAGTGGCGCCGGGGCCGGGAGCCCGATCGGGCGGTGCATCGTCCGGCGGAACGCGGCCATCAGGTCGCGGTTGCGCACCGGGCTGGGCGAGGTGGCGTGCACGATGCCGGACAGCGCGGCGTCGTCCAGGCAGCGGCGCACGATCGCGCACATGTCATCGACGTGCAGCCAGCTGATCCACTGATGGCCGCTGCCCATCCGGCCGCCGAGGCCCCACCGCACGAAACCGGCGATCCGGTCGAAGGCGGGCGTCCCGACGTCGAAGACGATGCCGGTCCGCAGCGTGACGCGGCGGATCGCGGGGATGCCGGCCGAGGCCTCCTCCCAGGCCCGTGCGACACCGGCCATCTGCGGCGGGCCGTCGGCCGGTGGGGTGGACTCGTCGAGCACCGGCTCACCGGCGTCGCCGTAGATCGCCAGGGTACTCATCTGCACGAGCACCGGCGGTGGCTCGTCCAGGTCGGCACAGGCGCGGGCCAGTGCCCGGGTAGGTTCGGTCCGGGACCGGGTGAGCAGCTCGATGTTGGCCGCGGTCGCCGGCCGGAACACCAGCTCACCGCAGAGATTGATCAGGGCGGCCCCGGCCAGTCCGGCCGCCCAGGGACCGGCGGTCCGGCCGTCCCAGCGCACATGGCGCCCCCACCGGACCGGCGTGGCCGAGCGGCTGAGGACCACCACGTCGTCGCCTCGGCCGATCAGGTCACGGGCCATCCGCTGGCCGAGCGCGCCGGACCCGCCGGCGATGACGACCTTCATCGGCTCGCGACGGTGGCGAGACCACCGGCGGCCCGTACCGCCATCGACGGAAGGGCTGTCCAGACGGCCGGCACGTCGAGCATGAGCAGCCCGCAGTCGAGTTCCGCGGAACCCGGAGGGAACCGGAGCGGATCGTCGAAGAAGGTGGACCGCACCGAGACCAGCTCGACCGGAGCGACCTGCCAGGCCGGAGTGCTCAGCTCCACTCCGTCCAGGCGGGCCGGGTCGGCGGTGACCGAGTATCCGGAGGATCCGCGGCGGAAGAACTCCGACGCCTGCTCCAGGTCGGGGAACAGGTGGCTCCCTGACAGGGCGGGCGCTGCCCGGACGTGGACGTCGACGCTCGTCGCGTCGGCCGGATCGGTGAACGCGATCCGGAGTTCCGCAGCGCTCTCGTGTGCCTGGAACCGGCTGAGACGGTGCCGTCCCGGGAAGAGCCGGCCGCCGGCGAGGGCGTTGATCCGGGAGCCGGTGTCGCGCCGCGGGATGTAGACGCCGTGCGCGACGCCGTCGGGGGTATCCCACTCGACCGCGATCCGATGGGCGGCGTTCTCACTGCCCGGCCCGAACGGCAGGGGCGCGGACAACGGCCGCGTCCGGCCGAGCCGGATCAGGCAGATGCCGGACACCGCCCACCCGTCGACGATGTGCGGCCGCAGGGGGGCGGGCACCATCCGGGCGGTGATCCCGGGGTCGGTGCGGTAGTTGATCAGAAGCCGTCGCTCGATCCGGCTTGCCAGGCGCGGGGTCCTCATCTCGATCCTCCTAAGGTGCTGACCACCCGACTTGAGCGGTCGCTCAAATGGAGTCTAAGCCAGTTTGAGCAAGTGCTCAACCAGAGCTGGGGTCACCCTCGACGGGAGTTGAAAGGTCAGACCCGCCGCGCGGAACGCAGCCGAGCCCCGACGTCGACTTCCATGGATGGAACCGGCGGAGCAGAGTGAACCGGAACCGAGCCACCGGCGTTCACTCCAGCGACGGGGCCGACGCACTCGAGACGGGGAGAAGCGTTCATGGCACAGGACCCTTGGCAGCCAGAGGTGGACGTGCGCTCACCGGACCGGTCCGTACGCCTGCTAGCCGACCGGACGGGTCAGCTGCGGGTCGAACTGCGGGATCTGCACCGGCACACCGACGACTCCCTCGCCGGCCAGGTCCGGGCCGCCGCCCGGGTGGCACTGGCGGCGTTGCAGGCCGAGCCGGGTTCTGGCGATCGCGCCGACAGCCATGACGGCCGGAGCCGGTGGTGAACCGGCCCCGCCCCGTCCTGATCGCGGTCCTGGCAGCCGGGGTCCTGGCCGCCGGCGGCCTGCTGTGGTGGGGACTGCTCGGCAACCGGTCACCCTGGGTGCCGACCTGCACCGACCTGGCTCCGGGCCTGCAGGCCGAACTGGGCGGCGGCTGGACGGTGACGGACCCCGACGAGTACCGCGCGAGAAGCGGCCACCGGTCATCCTCGACGTGCGTGATCTCCTTCGTCACGGCCGACCAGAAGTACACCGGCACCATCGACATGTTCACCGTCGGTTCGTCCGACACGGAGACCGCACGCCGCGAGGTGGAGAGCTACGGGTGCGGGAAAGCCGGTGCCGACATCCCTGCCACACAGGACTACCACGCGTTCGGCATCTGCTCCTCGACCAACAACTCGTACTCGCGTGCTTCCGTGCATGCGGCAAAGGACTATCGGCGCGTCACCGTCTCCACGAAGGTCAACGTGCGTGAGGACGAGCCGGGCGCAGCGGCGTACGCGCAAGATCTCAGCCGCCTGGTCGCCGACAGAGCTCTGACGATCGCCGAGCCTGATTAGGAGCTTCGATGCCCGACCTGAAGCGCTACTACGCGGCTGTCGAGGACATCCGCGCGACCGGCAGGTCACCCGACGATGCCGTCACCGTCACTCGTGAGCCGAACGGCGAGATGGACGTGTGGATCCGGCCCGGCACACTTCGTCGTCTGAACGACGACGAGATCGCCGCCGCGATCCGCGCGGCGCTGCTCGCCACGCTGGCCGACCATCGACGCCAGTTCATCGAGGTCCGGACCAGGTACTTCGGCTCGCCGCTCCTCGTCACCCCCTTCACACCGCCCGAGCCGCCGTCCACACGATCCGGGGAGTCGTGATGACCCAGCCGACCCTGCGCGTCGAGATCCGGGCCCTGGTGGCCTACGGCACCGAACGCTTCGAGGACGCGGTCACCTGCGGCGCGATCCATCGCTACCTCAACCATGTCGGCGGTATTCCCACCAGTGCGTGGGGCACGCTGCCCGGCGTCTCCGACAAGCTCGCCCGGGACTGGCGGACGGCCCTGGAATACCGGGTCGACGAGGCGATCGACGCCCGCAACGAGATGGAACAGCTCGCCGACGTGCTGATGCAGATCGCCGCGGACATCGAGGGCACCGACATCGTCAACGCCACCAGCTTCGACCTCGAGAACCAGGACCTCACGCCGTATCTGCCCACCGCGGCCGGCTACAGCACCCAGGTCCGGAGCCGGCCCGGCGGCGCCGGGATCGTCGCCACCCCGCGCGATCAGCACAATCGCGACGAGCGTCCGCCGCTGGTGATCCCGCCGGAGAACACCCGGCTCGCCTCCGTGGGCAACGAGGTGCTGCCCAGCACCAGGGTCGTCGAGGAGCCCATCACTCTGGGTACCGGCACCGGCGAGGACCTGACCATCAGCGGTGGCCGCACCACGTATTTCGAGAACGGTGGCGGCGACGCCCTCGACCGGTTCGTTCAGGAGTACCGAGGGAATCTGCTGCTCCTCGAAGCGATGCTCGTCGAGATCGGCTCCGGCCTGCGCATGCCGCTCTCCGACCTGATCATGAATGCCTGGTCCAGTTCCCCGGAGACCATCCGTAACCGAGCCGATCTGCTGCACTCGGTCGCCAACAGCTACGAGACGGTGCGGGTCAACATGGAGGAGGAGACCAAGAATCTGGCTTTCTACTGGGACGGCATCTCCTCCGACGCCTTCACCAAGCACGGGCTGAGCCGCAGCACCTGGATCGGGCAGATCAAGGCGCAGACATCCTGGCTCGCCGAGGAGGGCAAGAAGGCCGCGACCATGCTGGAAGGGCTCCGCAACGCCTACGCGTCCGCGGGGTACGAGCGCATGGACAGCCTCCTGGCCGCCATGCAGGAGTACGCGAGCCGGGTGCGCGGGTTGTTCAGCCCGTGCTCCAAGGCGGAAGAGAAGCTTCTCGACGTGGCCGGTGCGTTCATCACCTTCCTGGTCGAGTCCGAGAGGCGCGCGATCGATGAACTCGTTCAGCTGATCAAGATCGACGAGCAGGAGCGCAAGGAGCGTCCCGACCTCGGCACCCGAGGCCACGATGCCCTGCCGCCCCCGGCTCCGGCGGTGGGCGGCAGCGCCTGGGCCGATCGCGGCGGCTGGTCGCCGAACCCGAAGCGTCCGGCACTGTGAGACGAAAGGCACCCGGCTGCGCCGGTGGGCGGAGCCGGGCGTTTCCGTGTGCTGCTAGCCCAGCGTCAGGGTGCAGCTGTCCTGGTCCGCGGACAGGTCGGTGACGACCTCGCCGATCCGGACGCGCCAGGGCAGGGCGTCGCCCATCCGGCCGACCACGATGCGTGAGCCCTCGCGGGAGACCGTGAACACCGTGTCGGTAGCGTCCAGGCCGGGGACGACGACGGCGGTACGGCCCTCGGCCGGTTCGAAGAGGTGCAGCGTCACCCCGTCGCGGTAGTCGTAGTCGGGACGGTCCTCGCGGGCGCCGACGGCCAGGACCGTACCGGGACGGACCAGCAGCGGAGCCGTGTCGAAACCGTGGGTCTCGGTCACCCAGGCCGGGCCGTCGACGACCTCCGCCGTACCGCCGGCCGGCAGATAGCGGGTCCACCGGCCTGCCGGCACGTAGTAGGAGACCTCGCCCTCGGCTGAGAAGACCGGTGCCACCAGCAGGTTCTCGCCGAGCATGTACTGCCGGTCGAGATGGGTGACGGCCTGGTCGCCGGGGAACGCCACGGCCATCGGGCGCATCACCGGCAGGCCGGTTCGATGCGCTTCGACGGCGGCTCCGTAGATGTACGGCATGAGCCGGTGCTTGAGGTGGGTGAAGGACCTCAGCACGTCGACGGATTCCTCGTCGAAGAGCCACGGCACCCGGTACGACGAACTGCCGTGCAGCCGGCTGTGCGACGACAGCAGGCCGAACGCCACCCAGCGCTTGAACACGGCCGGGTCGGGCATGCCCTCGAAACCGCCGATGTCGTGGCTCCAGAACCCGAAGCCGGACGACATGAGGGACAGGCCGCCGCGCAGGCTCTCCGCCATCGACTCGAAGGTGCTGGAGTTGTCGCCGCCCCAGTGGACCGGGAACTGCTGGCCGCCGACGGTCGCCGAACGGGCGAACAGCACGGCCGCGCCCTCGCCCTTGACCTCACGCAGCACGTCGAACACGACCTGGTTGTAGAGCTGCGCGTAGTAGTTGTGCATCCGTTCCGGATCGGAGCCGTCGTGCCACACCACGTCGGTCGGGATCCGTTCGCCGAAGTCCGACTTGAACGCGTCGACGCCCATCTCGGCCAGGCCGCGCAGCTTGGCGGCGTACCACTCGCGGGCTGCGGGGTTGGTGAAGTCGACCAGGCCCATCCCGGCCTGCCAGAGGTCCCACTGGAAGACGTCGCCGTTGGGTCGTCTGACCAGGTAGCCGTTCTCGGCACCCTCGGCGAAGAGCGGCGAGCGCTGCGCGATGTACGGGTTGATCCACAGGCAGGTGCGCAGTCCCCGGTCGGCGAGCCGTTTGAGCATGCCCGGCGGGTCGGGGAAGACCCGCGAGTCCCACTCGAAGTCGCACCAGTTGAACTCGCGCATCCAGAAGCAGTCGAAGTGGAACACCGACAGCGGCAGGTCGCGGTCGGACATGCCGCCGACGAACTTGTTGACGGTCTCCTCGTCGTACGAGGTGGTGAACGAGGTGGTCAGCCACAGGCCGAAGGACCAGGCCGGCGGCAGCGCGGGACGGCCGGTCAGGGCGGTGTACTTGCGGATGATGTCGGCCGGGGTGGGACCGTAGATGACCAGGTAGGACAGCCGCTGCCCGGCGACGCTGAACTGGGTGCGGGTGACCATCTCGGAGGCGACCTCGAAGGACACCTTGCCGGGGTGGTCGACGAGTACCCCGTACCCGCCGTTGGTGAGGTAGAACGGGACGTTCTTGTAGGCCTGTTCGGAGCTGGTGCCGCCGTCCTCGTTCCAGATGTCGACGGTCTGACCGTTCTTGACCAGCGGCCCGAACCGCTCCCCCAGGCCGTAGACGACGTGGCCGACGCCGAGGTCGAGCTGCTCGTGAAGGTACTGACCGTCGGGGCCGGAGGCGACGCCCATCCCCTTCCAGCCGCTGCCGGTGAGCCGGCGGCCGTCGGCGAGGAAGTCGAGCGCCCAGTGGTCACCGTCGGAGAACCGGGCCGTCAGCGCGCCGGAGGTGATCGACGTGCCGTCGACCGACACGTCCACTGATTCCTGCGATATCGCGAAATTCGGGAACCTGGAGCGCTCTCCCTGGTAGTTCTCCACGGTCACCCGGATGACGTCGGGGGCCGGTGCCGTGCACGTGACGGTGATGAGGGGCGCGTTGAGGGTGTCACCGCGGTGCTCGATCCGCCGGGTCGCCGCCCACGCGGTCAGCGAGTCCGGACCGGGCCGGGTGTCCTGCAGGTGCACGGGGTGCAGCACGGTGAAGCCCTCGCGCTTGCGCCAATAGCCGTCGGTGAACTTCATGACAGTCCTTTACTTGATGGCGCCGGCGGCGATGCCGCGCGTGAGGGTCCGCTGGAAGATCAGGAAGAAGAGCATCGCGGGGACGATGCCGATCAGGGCCGAGGCGCTGGTCGTGGTGGCGTCCATCATGCGGTCGCCCTGCAGGACACCCAGGGCCACCGGAACGGTCTGGTTGTCGTTGGAGACCAGGAAGATCAGCGGCAGGAAGAACTCGTTCCACGTCCAGATGAAGAAGAACGTGAACAGCACCGCGAGGGTGGGCCCGCTGACCGGCACCACGACCCGCCACAGCGTGCGCCACTTGCCGGCACCGTCGACGGCCGCGGCGTCCAGCAACTCCCGGGGGAACTCGGCGTAGACCGAGGTGAGCAGGTACGTGCCGAAGGCGCTCTGGATGACCGTGAAGATGATGACGATCGCGATGAGGCTGTCGTAGAGGCCGGCCTCCTTGGAGATGTAGTACAGCGGGTAGACCAGCACCTCCTGCGGCAGCAGGTTGGCGACCAGGAAGAACACCAGGAACCAGACCCGCCCGCGGACGCGGCCGATACCGAGGGCGTACGCGTTGAGGATGGACAGCACGACGCCGAGCACCGCGACGGCCAGGCTGGTGATGAAGCTGTTCCAGAGCTTCTGGCCGAAGTCCACCCGGTTCCAGAAATTGACGATGCCGTCCCAGTAGAGGCTCACCGGCACCGACAGCGGCCCGTTGGCGGCGTAGTCGGCCGGGCTCTTGAACGCGTTGACGGCGATCACCAGCAGCGGCCCGACCAGCAGCAACAGCAGCACGAGCAGCGCGCCGAGGACGACCCACCGGACCGGGTCACGGTGCTTGAGAGCGTCCGGCGCCGTCGACTGCGGCGCCTTGCTCACGGACGGAAGGACGGCGGTCATCGCAGCTCCTCCGAGCGGTGCTGGAGACGGAGGAACAGGAAGGCGAGGATCACGATCAGCACGGTCAGCACCGTGGAGATCGCCGACCCGTATCCGACCTGGGCCTTCTCGAAGAAATTCTTGTACGCGAAGTAGGACGGCACCAGGGTGGCGTTGCTCGGCCCGCCCTTGGTGAGCACGAAGACCTGGCCGAAGATCTTCAGCGCGGCGATGGTCGTGGTCACCAGCACGACGTAGAACTCGGGCCGGATCATGTGCACGGTGATCTTGCGGAATCGCTGCCACCACGTGGCGCCGTCCAGGTCGGCGGCCTCGTAGAGGGACGGATCGATGCGCGACAGCCCGGACATGAACATGACGATCGGGTAGCCGAGCTGGAACCAGATCATCACGGCCATCACGCTGTACAGCGCGTAGTTCTCGTCGCCGAGCCAGTTCTTCGCCAGGCCGCCGAGCCCGGCCGATTCGAGCATCCGGTTCAGCGCGCCGTAGCTCGGATGCAGGATCCAGCTCCAGACGATGCCGGTCACCGCGACCGGCAGCACCTGCGGCAGGTAGTACCCGGAGCGGAACAGTCCGGCCCACCGGTCACCGAACCGCTTGGCGACGTAGTCGAACAGCACGGCGGCCAGTACCAGCCCGAGCAGGGTCGGAATGACTGCCATCGCGAAGACCAGCAGGCCGATGTTGCCGAACGACTTCCAGAACAGCGTGTCGCCGAAGAGCCGGGTGTAGTTGTCGAACCCCACCCAGCGGGGATCACCCACGCCGGTCCACTTGGTGAAACTGACGTACACCGTCATCACGAGCGGTACCACGATCACCGCAAGTGAGGCGAGCACGCCGGGAATCAGATACACCGCGTAGCCGCGGTTACGCACTGCACGACCGGCCATGCCGGGGCCCCTTCCGTCGCGGGGGGGGGGCGGGGGGGGGGCCCCCCCCCCCCCCCCCGGCCGATAGGGGGGGGGGGCGCGTGGCGGTTTTTTGGGGGGCGGAATGCGGGAGGA
>NZ_JBFAAI010000044.1:0-61761 GCF_040639655.1 Actinoplanes sp. NPDC023801
TGCAGCAGTGCAGCCACCGAGCAGGACGGCCGTCAGCAGAGCGGGCAGGGCGGCGGGGGGCCCCCGGGGGCCGCCCGGGGGGGGGGGGGCCGCCCCCCCGCCCCCCCCACCGCCTTTTCCGCAACAGGGGCCCTCGCGCCAGGGCCGGGAAGCCGCGGTCCCTCGCCGGCGTGGCCCGCGCTGCGGCCGGTTCGTGCCACTGGCCCGTGGCGCGGCGCCACGGCCGGTTCATGCCACTGGCCCGTGGCCCGCGCCGCGGCCGGTTCATACCACCAGCGATCCACGCCGCAGCCGGTGCGTGCCCCTCGCCCGTGGTCCGCGCCCGGTAGGGAGTGCCCCTCGCCTCGCGATCCGCGCCTGGTGGGGTAGTGCCCCTCGCCTCGCGATCCGCGCCCGGTGGGGTAGTGCCCTTTGCCTCGCATCCCCGCCCGATCGGGTAGTGCCCTTCGCCTTGCTGTCCGTGCACCGGCCGGTGGACGGACAGCAGAGGCGGACGGCGGGCCTACGCCGCGCGGTCCCGGTTTCCGGCCAGCGTGCGGGACAGGCGGGCCGCCTCGGTGACCAGGCGGCTCCGGCCGGCCCGGGATGCGACCTCGGCCACCTCGGGGATGTCCTCGGACGCGCCCGAGGCCGCAGCAGCCGCCTCGGCGACCAGCAGCAGATCGGGCAGGCCGGCGGCCGGTTTCGCTGCGGTCAAGATCGTCGGCAGGAACTCGCGGACCGTGGCCCACACCTCGGCGGCTGCCCCGGCCTGCAACGCCTGACTCAGCGTGTCGGCGACGCGCTTCAGGACCACACCGTTGGCCTCGGACAGGGCAGCCAGCTCACGGCCGACAAGTGAACCGTCGAGAACGCCGCGGGCAGCCAGGTCGACGAACGCGTCACTGGCCGCGACCCGGCCGTCCGGCCGGGTCGCACTCGCACCGTAGGCCAGGCACAGCGCCATCGCCGTGCCGAACGGCCCGTCGCAGGCGGCCAGGGCCGGGAGTACGCCGATCTCACCGGCCGCGCCCTTGCCCTCGGTCGCCTCGATGAGCCGCGGCTGGATGTGGGCCGCCGCGATCTCCCGGTGGCTGGGCAGAACCATCGGCCACCCGGCGAGCGAGGGACCCCAGCGGTAGCCGTCGACGCGGTCCCGGGCGGACTCGGCCGGCTGGTGCAGCAGATAGGGCTGGACGGTCAGGTTGTGCTCGATCGGGCCGAACGCCACGGTGCGCCGGCGGGCGCGGGTCCGGCAGTCGCACCTGGTCCCGGCGGCATGGGGGCACGGCCGGACGGGCGTCACCCCCTCGACGACCGGATCGGGGAGCCCGCCGCTTTCCAGGAACTCGGCGAATGCCTTACCGGCCGGCGACTCGAGCCGGGCCGCGGCCGCCCGGATGTCCGGGCTGACCGCACGAGGCAGGCGCAGCAGGGCCTGTGACAGGTCGAACGGCTCGGGTTCCCAGTCCTCGCCGAGAAGCCGCAGCACCCGGGCCGGATCGACGTGACCGTCGACCGTGGCCGGGGTGGCGAGCAGGGCCGGCGGCGGGGTCTGGCACATCTGCCGCGTCAGCTCGGTCATCCGCTTGACCGGCATCCAGAACGGCGGGGCGGCGGTCCGCTCCCACGACGACGGGCTCCAGGCGACGAACTCCCCGGTGACGACGGCATGCAGCAGGTTGGCGAACGCGTTGCGCCAGTGCGGCACGATCGGCTTCAACGCCCGCGCCAGAGCGGGCCGGTCGGTGGCCGTGAACTTGACCAGGGCGTCCAGGATCAGCTCGACCCGGACCTGGTCCTCCGCGTCGTACAGCAGATGTTTGGCCTCGGCGACCAGCTCCGGGATCGAGGCGATCGGCGGTGGCATCGGCGCGGCCGGCACGACCGGCGGCAACCTGACGATCCCGGCCGGTTGCGGGGTGGCACCGGGACCGGCCCCGCCGAGCAGTCCGGTGGCCTGGCGGCGCAGGTCGCCCTGCAGCTCGGCGGCCGCGGCGGCCAGCATCTCGTGCCCGGTCGCACCGAACGCCGGCAGATGCCGGGCGGCCAGTTTGAGGGCCCGCTCGGCCAGATCGGCGGCCGGGTTGGCCAGGCCGCTCAGCAGCGCCTCGAACAGCAGCCGGCCGGGCTCGCGGGCCAGGGCGGCACCGAGCCAGTCGAGCTGGGCCCGGACCAGCTTCTTCTCCTTGCGGAGCAGCACCGCCCAGGCCGCGTCGGCCACCGTGTCGGCGTCCAGCAGCCCGGCGTCGTCGGCGAGACGCAGGGCCCGCTGCGCCACCTCGGCCACCGTCGGATCGGGGCCGGACAGCATGCCGCAATACTCGCCGCGGCGGGCCGCGGCCTCCTCCGCCGTCGGGTCCAGGAGCCGGTGCAGCACCACCATCCGGCGCAGCGCGGCGGTGCGGTCACCGGCGTGCAGGCGAAGCACACAGCCGTCGAGCAGCGCCGACCGGTCGAGCACCCCGTCGGCGGCCAGCCTGGTGAGCGCTTTCGTCCACTCCTCGTCGAGCTCCTGGCCGAGCAGCGGGACGGTGAACACGTGCGGCAGCATCAACTCCATGAGCGGGTCGGCGCGCAGCAGGTCAGCAAGATCCTTGCGATATCTGTCCGCGCCGACCTGGCGCATCCAGCCGCGCACCGTGGACTCGGTGATCGGTGGGGGCAGCTCCGCCTCGCCGAGCAGGCGGACGACCAGTGGCCACTGGTTGTCGACCTGGTTCGGCCGCATCTTCTCGGCAAGTGAACGGGCGATCGCGGGAATCGACGGCCGGCCGGCCGCGCGCAGCACCCGGACGACACCGTCGACGGACGCCGGCGCCGGTGGCTGCCAGAACCGGTCCGACCGCAGCCAGGAGACGACGTCCGCCGCGCGGGGCAGGCACGCGGCACCGGCGACCCGCAGGGCCGCCTCCCGCCTCTGCAGGTGAGTGAGCCGCCGATGGTGAGCGTCGGCCTGCCTGGCGAAGAACTCCATCGGGTCGAGACCGGCCACCGCGCCGGGCGCCATCGGATCGGTGCCGATCCCGGGGTCGGACCAGCGCAGGACGATGCCCTTGACCTGCGTGGCCAGGGCACGCCGGGCCGGCTCGCCGAGACTCAGCAGGCCGGTGACGACACTGTCGACATCACCGGCGCGAATCCACGATTCCAGCTGCGGGAAGCTCACCATGGCGGACACCGTAGCGGCCACCTCCGACAAAAACTCAGGCCGCGTTCCAGGCCCGTTCGAATTCGTCCGCGCTGATCTCGTACCTCAGAAGTTCCGGGTCGTAGAGATCTCTGGGGGGATTGAACGGCCAGTCCTCCGGCCCGGTGCGAACCATGGTCCCGTCCGCCTCGATCGTCACCTGCCGCAACCGCCGGCCGTCCGGCCCGAGTTCCTCCAGATAGACCTCGTCCTCGTAGGGATCCCGGATCCAGACCCGTTCCCGCCCGGCGAGCGCCCCGAATCCCGGCCGGTCACGCTGAGCGTCACGGTTCTTCCGGGCCTCCTTGAGCCCGGCCGGCATGACCGGATCGTCGATGTCGACCTCGTCCAGGCTCCCGTCGGCGAAACGCGCCACGTCCTCGGGATCGCCGACCACCTCGACCCCGGCGAACGTTTCCATGATCTCCCGCTCGGACCGGGCGTGGATCCACCACCACAGGCCGCCCATCCCGTAGTCCTGCAACACCAGGAACCGCTTCAGGGCCAAGATCAGGACCTTTCCTCCGTACGCCCGGAGCCCGAACCCTAACCCCCGTCCGCGAGCCGTACCTGAGACGGCGGGCGCCGGTTGCCTAGGATCGCCGGGCGTGGATGATCGCCGGTTTCGATGGGTGCTGATCGCGTTCGCCTGCCTGCTGGCCGTGACCTGGTGGCGTCCGCCGTTCCCGGCGGAGCAGGCCATGCACCACTCGCTCACGGTGGCCGGCCTGGTGGCCCTGGTCGTGGTGCACCGGCGGTGGCGGTTGCCGTTCTCGTCGTACGCGCTGATCCTGATCTTTCTGGGGTTGCATTCGGTGGCGGCCCGATGGATGTACTCGTTCGTGCCCTACGACGAGTGGACGCGGGCGCTGACCGGGGTGTCGCTGTCGGAGGTGGCCGGGTGGGAGCGCAACCACTTCGACCGGCTGGTCCACCTGGCGTACGGGCTGTGCTTCGGGCCGGTGATCCTGGGAACCCTGCGCGGCCGGTGGGCGCCGCTGATCGCGGTCGAGGTGGTGCTGTCGAGCAGTGCGCTCTACGAACTGTTCGAGTGGGGGATTGCCCTGACGCTCGCGCCCGCGGACGCTGAGGCCTACAACGGCCAGCAGGGCGACATGTGGGATGCGCACAAGGACATGGCGCTGGCCACCGCCGGTGCCGTGCTGGGCGTACTCGTCACCTGGTGGTGGCGAAGCCGAGCGGACCTTGCGCCGGTCTGCTCCGATGGGGCGGGTGGCGAACCTGGGGGATAGCTGTCACCGTACCGGGGGAAACGTGACGGATCGTCGTACATTGATACGAGCCGGTGGGCTGCTGGCCACCGGCATGGCCGTGGCGACGGCCACCTCGGGGCCGGCGCGGGCCGCCTCGCCGACCGCCGCTCTGCCGCTGCTCAGCTGGCATGCGGCCCTGGCGAACCGCCGCTACGCACCGGCCGTGGTGGCCGTGCTCGGCTCGTCGAGCAGCGAGGGCGTCGGCGCCACCGGGCCGGGCCGGGGCTATGTCCCGGTGCTGGCCGAGACCCTGCGTGCGGCGTTCCCCGTCGCGGGGGTCGCCGGCGGGGACAACTATGTCGCGGCGTGGGGCACACCCCGGTGGTGGCCGGTGACGATGAGCGGCGGCGCGGTCCGGTCGAAGACGGCCGGCTGGGGGCTCAAGGCCGTCGACCTGGTCGCCGCGGGACAGAGTCTCACGCTCACGTTCACCGGCACCAGCGTGCACGTCTGGTACTCGGCCGTCCCGGCCGGTGGCGCGTTCTCGGTCTCCGTCGACGGTGCCGTGGTGGCGGCGATCAGCACGGCGGGTACCGGTGACGCCGCGTCGTGGCGGTCCGGCCCGCTGGCGCCCGGCCGCCACACGATCGTCGTCACCGCCGCGGGTGGCGGGCCGGTGCGGGTGCACGGGTTCGCGACGTTCGACGCCGACGAGGATCGCGGGGTCCAGGTCTACAACGGTGGGCACGGCGGCCGGACCAGCGGTGACTTCGCCGAGGGGGCGGCGGCCTGGGCGCCGCGTCTGCGGTCGATGCAGCCGCACCTGGTGATCCTGCAGCTGGGCGTCAACGACTGGCGGAGCGGTGTGCCGGCCGCGGTGATGAGACAGAACCTTCAGAAGATCATCGCGGTGGTACGGGCGAACACGACCACCGAGCCGTCGTTCGTCGTGTACGGGCCGCCGCGGGTCGGCGCCGACCACCGGGTGCAGGATTTCGCGCACTTCACCGAGGCCTGGCGGGAGGTCGCGGCCGAGGACACCGGAGGGCCGGGCGGCGGCAGCGGCGTGGCCTGGTTCGATCTGGCGGCCCGGCAGTTGTCGCCGTCGTCGGACAACCGGCTCGGCCTGTACTGCGAGGATCTGGTGCACATGACCGACCAGGGTGCGGCGTTCACCGCCGACGCGCTGACGGCGCTCGTCCGGCCCTGACCGGGTCAGGTGCCGAGGCCCAGCTCGGCGAGGATCTGGGTGACCCGGCCGTCCTGGTGGCGGAGGAAATCGCCGAAGTCCGGCCCCGGCAGGTAGGCGTCGGACCAGCGGAAACCCTCCATCGCCTGCTGCCACGTCGCGGACCCGCGCAGCCCGGTGACGGTGTCGGCGAGGGCCCGGGACCGGGTGCCGTCGAGTCCGGGCGGAGCGACCAGGCCGCGCCAGTTGGTGAAGACCACGTCGAGCCCGGCCTCGCGCAGGGTGGGTGCGTCGACGCCGCGGCTGCGGGCACTCCCGGTCGTGGCAAGCACGCGCAGCTGGCCGGAGTCGATCTGGCCGGCGAACTCGCCGAGACTGGACACCGCGGCCGCGACCCGTTTCGACAGCACCGCGGCCAGCAGCACGCCGCCGCCGTCGAACTCGGCGTACCGGGCCGACCGGGGTGTCACGCCGGCCGCCTTCGCGATGAGCATGGCGGCCAGATGGTCGGGGCCGCCGGGCGCGGAACCGCCGCCGACGATGAGTCCTCCGGGGTCGGCGCGCCAGGACCGGACCAGGCCGTCGAGATCCCGCAGCGGCGAGTCGCCGGTGACGACAAGTACCTCCGGTTCCTCGATGAGGCGGGCGACCGGGGTGACCGCGTCGAGCGTCACCGGGACCGGCGAGGTGTGCTGCGCCCCGACCAGGCCGAGACCCATCAGCATCATCAGGTCGCCGTTGCCGCGTTCGTAGACCAGCCGGCGCAGCCCGACCGTGCCGCCGCCGCCGGCCAGGTTGAACACCTCCACCCCGGAACGCACGTGGTCGACGTCCAGGGCGGTGGCGACGGTCCGGGCCGTGATGTCGTAGCCGCTGCCCGGCGCATTCGGCACCATGAGCCGCAGCGCCGGATCCGCCCGCGGGGCGCAGCCGCCGGCCAGGACGGTCAGCGGGGCGGCGAGCAGCGTACGACGGCGCACCCGCTCAAGATAGCGTCGGGAGACGGCTGACCGACCGGGGGAGGAGACAGGTGCGCTGGAAGTTCTCGCTCGCCGGACAGTTCCTCGTGCTCCAGTTCGGCATCGTGCTGCTGGTGGTCGGAGCGGTCGCCGCGGTGTCGCTGGCCGAGGCCGACGCCGCCTTCCGCCGTGACCAGGGCGCCAAGCTGCGGTCCAGCGCGGAGAACCTGGCCGCCACCGATGTGATCCGGGCCGGGATGAGCGGCGTCCCCTGGTTCGACGCGCTCGCCGCGCGGGCCGAGACCGCCCGCAGCGTCTCCGGGGCGTCGTTCGTCGAGCTCACCGATGCGGACGGGGTCCTGCTGACCGGCCCGGAACGTGGCCGCCCGGCGGAACTCGCGGACAGCGGCGGGCTGGCCGGCCGGGCCTGGCTCGGCGTGGTGGAGCACAACGGCCGGGCGCTGGTGGCGCACGCCCCGGTGCTCGACCCGGACGACGGCCGGGTCCTCGGGCTGGTGATGGTCGGCAAGACCTATCCGACGCTGCCCGAGTCGCTGGCCAGCGCCGCCGCCGACCTGCTGACGTACCTGCTGCTCGGCTCGGTGCTGGGCGGGGCCGGGTCGATCCTGCTGTCCCGCCGGATCAAACGGCAGACCCTCGGACTGGAGCCGGTCGAGATCGCCGGGCTGGTCGAGCACCGGGAGGCGATGCTGCACGGCATCAAGGAGGGGCTGATCGGCGTGGACCCGGCCGGTCACGTGACGCTCGCCAACGACGAGGCGCGCCGGCTGCTCGGCCTGTCCGGTGAGGTCGACGGGCGGACGTTGCGGTCGCTCGGCGTACCGGAGGAGCTGTTGACCGGTGGGTCCGGCGAACCCGACCGGGTGGTGGTGCACGATTCCCGGGTGCTGGTCCTCAACCGGATGCCGGTGGTGGTCCGCGGGCGCGCGGCCGGCTCGGTCACCACCCTCCGTGACCGCACCGAGCTGACCTCGCTCGAACGTGAGCTGGACCTGAGCCGCCACACCACCGACACGCTGCGGGCGCAGGCACACGAGTTCACCAACCGGCTGCACACCATCTCCGGTCTGGTGCAGCTCGGGCAGTACGACGAGGCGGTCAACTTCATCATCACGGCCGGTGAGCTGCACAACGCGCTCAACCACGAGGTGCAGTCGAGGATCGCCGACCCGGCGCTGGCCGCCCTGATCATCGCGAAGGCCAGTGTCGCCTCCGAGCAGCACGTCGAGCTGCGGATCGCCGAGGAGACCAGCATGCCCGCCCCGATGGCCGACCGTCTGGCCGCCGATCTGGTCACGGTCGTCGGCAACCTGATCGACAACGCCCTCGACGCGGTCGGCCCGGACGGCTGGGTCAGTGTGGCGGTCCGGGACCTGGGCGACGAGATCGAGGTGCGCGTGACCGACTCCGGTGCCGGGGTGGCGCAGGAGCATGCCGAGAAGGTGTTCAGCAGCGGGTTCACCACGAAGTCGGGTGACGGGCACGGCGGTCTGGGCCTGGCGCTGATCAGCCGGGTGTGCACGGCCCGCGGCGGCGGCATCACCGTCAGCGGGTCGGCGTTCACCGCCCGGCTCCCGGTGAAAGCGGAGGACCGATGACGCGGGTGCTCGTGGTCGACGACGACTTCATGGTGGCCCGGATCCATCAGGGGTTCGTGCAGAAGGTGCCCGGCTTCACGGTGGCCGGTACCGCGCACACCGGCGCGGCGGCCCTGGCGGCGGTGGAACAGCTGCGGCCCGATCTGGTGCTGCTCGACATCTATCTGCCGGACATCTCCGGTCTGGAGATCCTGCGCCGGCTCCGGCAGGAATCAAGCACCGTCGACGTCATCGCGATCACCGCGGCCCAGGACGCCGAGACCGTACGGGCCGCGCTGCGCGGTGGCGTCATGCACTACATCATCAAGCCGTTCACCTTCGACACGCTGCGGGAACGGCTCGAGCGCTACACCGAGGCGGTGACCCGGCTGACCGGGGCACCGGCCGCGGCGGATCGTCGAGATCGTGCCGGCCACGAAGGAGCCGATCGCCGCGGTCGCCAGAGCACTGCGGGCCCGCCCGTTACGGGCCATCTGATAGCCCTCGATGGAGGTCGCCACCGACGCCGACTCGCCCGGGGTGTTCAGCAGGATCGAGGTGGTGGAGCCGCCGTACATGGCGCCCGCGTAGATACCGGCGAACATGATCAGCGTGCCGGTCGGGTCGTCGAGCTGCAACGCCACCGGCAGCAGCAGGGCGATGGTCAGCGCCGGCCCGATGCCCGGCAGCACGCCGACGAGCGTGCCGATGGTGACACCGATCGCCGCGTACAGCAGATTCTCCGGGGTGAGGACCGTGCCGAAGCCGGCCAGGAGGTCCATGAACGAGCTCACAGCGGCAGCACTCCCGCGGGCAGGACGATCCCGAGCAACCGGGTGAAGATCAGATAGATGCCGAGCGACAGTCCGGCCGCGGTGGCCAGGTCCCGGACGATCACCTCACGCCATGGGCGGGTGCTCAGCAGCCGGGCCGAGACGAGCACGAACGCGGCGGTGGCCAGCACGTACCCGAGCACCGTGTACTTCAGCACCACGGAGTAGACGATCAACGCGACGAGCAGCAGCGCCGGCGTCCGCCAGGCGGCCCGCCCGAGGTGTTCCGGGGCGGCGACCCGTTTGCGTACGGCGTCGAGCAGGTACCACGCGGCGACGACGACCCACAGGCCCGTCACCACGAGCGGTGCCAGCGTCGGGCCGCCGAGTGTGACACCGTTGCCGGCCGCGGTGCTGACGGCCTGCCACAGCAGGGTGAAGCCGGCGAGCAGCAGGACGGCACCGACGGCCACCGGGCCGGAGGCGGACGGTTCCGCCGCAGGCCGGGCCGGGGCACCTGGGGGGAGTGCCGGATCCATGTCGCTCAGCCCAGACCGATCTCGGTCAGGACCGTCTTGATGCGGGTGCTCTCCGCCGCGTAGAAGGCCACTGCCTCGTCGCCGGACTTGTAGAAGTCCTGCCAGTTCTTGGCGGTCAGCTCGGCCTTCCACTGCTCCGACTGGTGCAGGTCGTCGACGAGCTTGAGGACCGCGGCCCGCTCGCCGGCGCTGATCCCGGGCGGGGCCACCACGCCGCGCCAGTTCAGCAGCTCCAGGTCGTACCCCTGCTCCTTGATGCTCTGCGCCGGAGTGCCGGCGCCGGTGTCCTGACCGGTCGCCGAGGAGACCGCCAGGGCCCGGACGTCACCGGACTTGACCAGGTCGGCGAACTCGCTGGTGCCGGAGACCGCCACGCTGACGTCCCCGGACAGCAGGGCCGCCTTGGTCTCGCCGCCGCCCGAGTAGGCGACGTACTGCTTGGCGACCGCCTTGGCGTCCGCACCGGCCGCCTTGGCGAACAGGCCCACCAGGATCTGGTCGGTGCCGCCGGCCGAGCCGCCGCCCCACTTGACGCTCGCCGGGTTGGCCTTGATGTCGTCGGCGAGCTGCTTGAGCGTCGTGTACTTGGAGTCCTTGCGCACCACCACGACCTCGGACTCGGCGGTGAGCGTGGCGATCGGCGTGGTCTTGCTCAGGTCGATCGGCGATTTGTTGGTGACCACGCCACCGACCATCACCAATCCGGTCACCATGAGCTGGTGCGGATCCTTCTGGTGGCTGGTGACGAGCTCGGCCAGGCCGATCGTGCCGGCCGCGCCGGTGACGTTGCGGACCTCGGCGCTCTGGTTCTTCAGCAGGCCGGCGTCCTGCATCACCTTCTGCATCGAACGGGCCGTGGTGTCCCAGCCGCCACCGGCACCGGCGGGCGCCATGATCTGCAGGGTCTTGCTCGGATAGTCCGCCGGCGCGGAGCCCGCCGCGTCCGGCGTGCCGCCGACGTTCTGGTCGGCGCAACCACCGGCAAGCAACATCGCGGCCGGCAGTGCGACCACGAGAGTTCTTCTGAACATCAGGATCGTGCTCCTGTCACAGGGGGAAGACGAACGTGTTACGCACCCTGCAACATGAAGTGACGGCGGTCACTATTGTGGAATCTGCGAGCATATTGGTCTTTCTGGTCCCGGCCGGGCCGGCGTCCGCGGAGCCGCGGGGAGCCGCGTATGACCGAAGTGGTATGAGCCGGTCGGTGTCGCGGTCGACCAAACTGAAGGCTGTCTATACAGCCTGGCGAACGGAGCCCTCCATGCCCGGTCCCACACGCCATCGGCGCATCGTCGCGCTGCTCGTACCCGCCCTCGTCGGCGTGCTCACCGCCACCCTCACCGTGTTCGGGTTCCCCCAGCCCGCAGCCGCCGCAACGCTGACCGTCGCCCAGGCAATCAGCGGCCAGACCGGCGCGAGCGCCACCGTCGCCGGATACGTCGTCGGCGAACCCACCGGCAGCACCGTCCGGTTCAGCGGCTTCACCGGCGACACCGCGCTGGCCATCGCCGACAGCGCGGCCACGACCAGCACCGGCAACATGTTGTACGTCCAGGTCACCAGCTCCTACCGCTCGTCGTTCGGGCTGCTCAGCAACCCCTCGCTGATCGGCCGGAGGCTGACCGTCACCGGGACGCTCACGGCGTACTTCTCACACGCGGGTCTCAGGTCTCCGACCGCCATGACGCTCGGCACCGGCGCCACCACGGGCCCGACAGCCACCGCCTCCCCGACGGTGTCCAGCGGCACCGGCACCTACTACGCGGCGGCGGTCGGCAAGTCCGGCCCCAGCCTGCGATCGGCGCTGCACACCATCGTCTCGACCGGCGTGACCAAGCTGTCCTACGACGGCGTCTGGGAGGCCCTCAAGGTCACCGACCAGGACCCGGCCAACCCGTCGAACGTACGGCTGTTCTACTCCGGGGTCAGCCGGCCCAAGACGCTCAACGGCGGAGCCACCGGCAACTGGAACCGGGAACACGTGTGGGCCCAGTCGCACGGTGATTTCGGCACCGTCGCCGGACCCGGCACCGACCTGCACCACCTGCGGCCCGAGGACGTCACCGTCAACGCGCGGCGCGGCAACCTCGACTTCGACAACGGCGGCAGTGCGGTCTCCGGTGCCTCCGGCAACTACGCCGACGCCGACTCGTGGGAACCGCGCGCCGCGGTCAAGGGCGACGTCGCCCGGATGCTGTTCTACATGGCGATCCGCTACGAGGGCGACGACGCGTTCGCCAACCTCGAGATCAACAACGCGACCGGCAACAGTGGCGTGCCGTACCACGGCAAGCTGTCCACCCTGATCGCCTGGCACAACGCCGACCCGCCGGACGCCGCCGAGAAGGCTCGCAATCAGCGGATCTTCGCCAGCTACCAGCGCAACCGCAACCCCTTCATCGACCACCCCGAGTGGGCCACGTCCGTCTTCAACTGAACCCGGCCCCTGCCCGCGGCCACCGTCACCCGCGTGACGGTGGCCGCCACCGTCCCCCACCGCCCGCGCGCCGTTCCGCACCTGCGGTGCACCACCGTCGTCTCACCGCCCTTGAGACAGCGGTGCCGTCCAGCCGTGGAACTCCGGCTGTCGCGCATCGCTGTCTCACTGCGGCACGCTCGGCGCCGTTTAGGTGTGCCCCTGGGTGGTATGCCTTCGTCGAGCGAAAGGAGCAGGTATGACTCGCACCGCGAAGGTGTTGTTGATCGCTGGACCGATCGCGGCGGGCGCCGCAGCCGTCGCCGCCGGACGCCGCGCGAAACGGAGGACACCGCCCCGGCACCGCCATGTGCTGACGGTGTACCGGCCGCTGGCGGAGCTGGAGGTGACACAGTTGCCCGGCTCGCTGAGCGAGATCGCCGACCACGTGGAGATCCGTCTCGCCGCCGCGCCGGGCGGACGGGGCACCGAGATCGCGGTCCGGATCCTGGACGGCTCGCCGATCACCGACGGTGAGGTCCGCCGGGCGCTGCGGGAGACCCGATCCCTGCTGGAGGCCGGTGACGTGCTGTTGCCGTCCGGCCCGCCGACGACGGTCTCCACACCGCTGAACCGGCCGCTGCAGACCGCGACTGCCCACGGCCGGGAAGGAGGCCTGCTATGAAGGCGCTGCAATGGCAGGGTGTCAACAAGCTGGCCGTCGGAACCGTTCCCGACCCGGAACTGCGCAACCCCGGCGACATCATCGTCAAGGTGACCCGGACCGTGACGTGCGGTTCCGACCTGCACCTGCTCGGTGGCTACATCCCGTTCATGGAGAAGGGCGACGTGCTCGGGCACGAGTTCCTCGGCGAGGTCGTCGAGGTGGGCCCGGACGTGCGCAACCACCGGGTCGGTGACCGGGTCGTGGTGTCGTCGTTCATCTCGTGCGGCAACTGCTGGTACTGCGACCAGAAGCTGTTCTCGCTGTGCGACAACGGCAACACCAACCCGGCGATCACCGAGACGTTGTGGGGCCATGCCCCGAGCGGCTGCTTCGGCTACTCGCACGCCATGGGTGGCAACGCCGGCAGCCACGCGGAGTACATCCGGGTCCCGTTCGCTGACGTCGGCGCGTTCACCGTACCGGACACCGTCAGTGACGAGCGGGCCCTGTTCGCCTCCGACTCCGCCTCGACCGGCTGGATGGGCGCCGATCTCGGTGGCGTCAAGCCGGGCGACGTCGTCGCGGTCTGGGGCGCCGGAGCGGTCGGGCAGATGGCGGCCCGCGCCGCCGTGCTGCTCGGCGCGGACCGGGTCATCGTCATCGACCGCCTGGAGAACCGCCTCGACCAGGTGCGGCAGCACGTCGGCGCGGAGACGCTCAACTACGAGAGCGACGACATCGCCGGTGAGCTGCGCGACCGCAGCGGCGGCCGGGGGCCGGACGTGTGCATCGAGGCGGTCGGCATGGAGGCCCACTCGCCGGGTCCGCAGTTCGCCTACGACCAGCTCAAACTGCAGCTGCGGCTGCAGACCGACCGTCCGGTGGCGGTCCGCGACGCGATCCATGCCTGCCGTAAGGGCGGCTCGGTCTTCGTGCTCGGCGTCTACGCCGGGTTCGTCGACAAGTTCCCGCTCGGCGCGCTGATGAACAAGGGCCTCACGGTCCGCGGCGCGCAGATGCACGGGCAGCGTTACATCCCGATGCTGCTCGACCGGATGGCGAAGGGTGAGCTGGTCACGGAGCATCTGGCGACGCACGTGATGCCGCTCGACGAGGCGCCGGAGGGCTACCGCATCTTCAAGGACAAGAAGGACGACTGCGTACGGGCGGTGTTCGTGCCCTGACGACGCGGACGCCATCGGGTCACGAGGGCGGCGGCGAGGAGCAACTCGGCGATGTCTCCGCCGTAGTACATCAGCTCGGCGCCGCCCTCGCGCTCGGCCCGAGGCACCGGCAGGTCGACGAACAGGCCGGCGAACATGAGCTGCGAGAAGATCGCGTGAAAGGCGATGGCCACCCCCAGGATTACCAGCCGTACGGGCACCGCCGGCCGCCGCGGCGCCGGGTCGGGCCCGGCCACCACCCACGCGAACAGGTAACCGGCCAGCAGGAAATGCACGTGAACCAGCAGGTGCAGCGCCGGATCCCGGACGGTAGCCGCGTACAGCGGGGTCAGATAGAGCACGGCGATCCCGCCGAGGTTCAGTGTCAGCGCGACGACCGGGTTCGCGACGGCGTGCACCGCCCGGCTGCGCAGCAGGCGGCCCACGACCCGGCCGGCCCGGCGGGGGATCGCCCGCAGCAGCAGCGTCATGGGGGCACCGAGCACCAGTGCGAGCGGGGCCAGCATGCCGATCAGCAGGTGCTGGAGCATGTGGGTACGGAAGTCACCGGCCGGCCAGGGCGACATCCCCGGCATCAGACCGGCTACGAGCAGCACCGCGCCGGTGAGGAACGACAGGATCCGGCGGCCGGGCCATCCGGGGGTGATCGCGGTCAGGATCGCGTAACCGGCCGCGGCGACGACCACGAGCAGCGGCAGCAGGACACCGCCCGGGTGGTGCGCATGTGTCACCGGCGATCCCCGGAGCCGCGCCGCAGCAGCCATCCGGCCGCCACCAGGACCGCGCCGAAAGCGAGGAAACCCAGGTCCCACCACAGCTGGTGGGGCCCGCCGTGCACGTGGTGGATGCCCAGCAGGTGATGGTCGACGACGCCTTCCACCAGGTTGAACAGGCCCCAGCCGATCAGCATCGAGCCCCAGAGCTCCCGCGACCGCCACACCGTCGAGCGGTCGGCGGTGATCCGCGAGTAGAGCATGCCCAGCCCGATCAGCACGGCCAGCCAGGTGACGGTGTGGAACAGGCCGTCGGCGAGCGTGTTCATCCGTAACCCGTCGACGGTGTTCTCGGGATATCGGCTGGTCAGCAGGTGATGCCACTGCAGCAGCTGGTGCAGCGCGATGCCGTCGACGAAGCCGCCCATGCCGATTCCCAGGACGATGCCCGGGAGGGTGATCCCACGGCGGGTGGTCGGTGCGGTCGCAGTCATCGGTGTCTCCTCGATCGGGTGGTCCCGCCGCTTACCCGCGCTACGACCGTCTATGCGTCCACCGGCGTGGAGTGGATCGGACGTTTGTGGGAACCCGGTCCGTATGGCGAGACCACGCACCGCCAGAGTGGCGGCATCCAGCGAGTTCATCGGCGGCGACGGCATCCGTCAGCCGGGCGGGGAGGTTCATGCCTGGACACCGGGCATGAACCAGACACTGTGCGGGCTCGCGCTGAGCCGCACGCGGCTGCGGCGGTTCCCGCACGTGCCGTTCGACTTCCGGGCCACCGACGTGATCACCGCCGAGGACGAGGTGCGTCACATCTGCCCCCGCTGTACGGCCGCGACCGGCGGCCGCCGCGGCGAACGCTCGTGGACCCGTACCGCGCCCCGGCCCTGACCGGACGCCGGTCGGCACCTACGGCCGTGCGGAGGGCGTACCGGCCGCGCTCGAGCTTCGGAAGGCCGTCCGGTAGGCGTGCGGGCTGGTGCCGACGACCCGTTTGAAGCGGTCGCGGAACGCGGTGGGCGAGCCGAAGCCGACCTGACCGGCGATCGTCTCGACGGGCTGGCCGGTGGTTTCGAGCAGGTGCTGTGCCTGTCGGATACGGGCCCGCAGCAGCCACTGCAGCGGGGTCGTACCGGTCTGTTCCCGGAAGCGGCGGTTCAGGGTGCGGATGCTCATGCCGGAGCGGGCCGCCAGATCGCTCAGGGTCAGGTCGATGTCGGTGTTCTCCTGCATCCAGCGCAGCAACGGTTCGAGACCTTCGCCGCGGGGGACCGGCGGCTGTTCCGGGATGATGAACTGGGCCTGGCCGCCTTCCCGCTCCAGCGGCATGACGGACAGCCGGGCGGCGTCGGCGGCGACCGCGGAACCGTGGTCCTTCCTGATCAGATGCAGACACAGGTCGAGGCCGGCGGCTGCTCCGGCCGAGGTGAGGAACTGGCCGTTGTCGACGTAGAGGACGTCCGGGTCGACGTTGATCTCCGGGTGGCGGGCCGCGAGCGCGGCGGCGGCCAGCCAGTGCGTGGTGGCACGCAGCCCGTCGAGCAGGCCGGTGGCGGCCAGGATGAAGGCCCCGGAGCAGATGGAGGCGATCCGGGCGCCGCCCGCGGCCGCTTTCCGCAGCTGATCAAGAACCTCCGGCGGTACGGGCACGCCGGGATCCGCACACCCCGGCAGGATGATCGTGTCCGCGTCGAGGAGCGCGTCCAGTCCCCACGGCGCCAGCAGGCGGAACGCGCCGGCGTCCACGGCCGGTGTGGCCGCGCAGATCCGCACCTCGTACGGCGTGCCGCCGTCGGCGAGCCGGACCCGGCTGAACACCTCGATCGGCGTCGACAGGTCGAACGGGATGACCCGGTCCAGGGCGAGGACGGCAACCGTGCGCATGCCGTCCACCCTACGAGCACGCTGGCCGGAATCCGTTGCAGGTGGGCAATCCTGCCAGTTCCGGCCGGCCCGCCCGGTGCCTAGCGTTCCCCGCGTGACGAAGCTGCTTCTCTCCCTGCACGTACTCGCCGCCATCGTCGCGATCGGCCCGGTCACCGTGGCGGCCAGCATGTTCCCCGCCGTGGCACGGCGTTCCGACCGGTCCTGGCTGACCCTGCTGCACCGGATCTGCCGCGTCTACAGCCTCGTCGGCGTGGCCGTGCCGGTCTTCGGACTGGCCACCGCGAGCAGTCTCGGCGTCCTCGGCGATACCTGGCTGATCACGTCGATCGTGCTCACCGTGGCCGCCGCCCTGATCCTTGCGCTCGTGATCCTTCCCGGTCAGGAGAAGGCGCTGGCGGGGCAGCCGGTGACCCGGCTCGGCATGGTCACCGGGATCTTCAACCTGCTCTGGGCCACCGTGACCGTGCTGATGATCGTCCGGCCCGGCTCGACGACCGGGGCGTGACCGTGCGTACCGCCTCGTGGGCCGAGTTCGTCTCCCTCGCCGTGCTGCTGCTGAACCTCGCCATCGTGCACCTCGACGCCGTCACGTCGCTGGGCGGGCCGGTGCACGGATGCGCGTACCTGATCGTCGTGATCCTCACCCTGCGTCACCCGGGACTGTCCACCGGGACGCGGATGCTCGGGCTGATCCCCGGCGCCGGCGGGCTCCTCGTGCTGCGCCGGCTCAGCTGACGTCGATCAGCACGGCGGTCGCGTTGTCGGCGCCGCCGGCCGTCAGGGTCGCCTCCAGCAGTTCCGGGACGGCGGCCCGCCCGGTCAGCGCGCCGGCCAGGACACGATCGTCGAGCTGGTCGGAGACTCCGTCCGTACACAGTAGGAATCGGTCACCCGGACGCAGGCTGACGTTGAGCAGATCGGGTTCCGGCATGCCGGGATGGCCCGCGTAGCGGGTCAGGCGGTGCCGGCCGATCCACGCCTCCCGGGAGTCCGGCGCGTACCACCCGTTGAGGACACCCAGCCAGGCCGCCGTGTGATCGGTGGTGAGCAGCTCCAGAACGCCGTCGCGCAGCCGGTAGGCCCGCGAGTCGCCGAGCTGCACGATCCACGCGCCGCCCGCGTGATCGCTCTCCCCGCCGGAGCCGCTCCCTCTGCCGGAGTCGCTCCCTCTGCCGGAGTCGCTCTCCCTGCCGGAGACGGCCTCCCCGCCGGAGATGAAGGCGGTCAGGGTGCAGCCGGTCAGCCCGTCGATGCCGCGTCCCGCCTCCCGGACGGCTCTCTGCACCGCGGCCACCGCGGCACGCAAGGCAGCCGGCCCGGTCACCGCTGCCGTCTGACGGACGAAGACCTCCACCGCGGTACGCCCGGCGGCGGTGCTCCCCGGACCGTCGCCCATTCCGTCCGCTACCACCGCGAGCGGACGTACCGTGTCGAGGTGCAGCACGTCGTAGTTTTCGGGGTAACGGTTGCCGACCACGCTGCCGGCCGTTGCGGTGACCAGCCGGCCGCCGGCCGTCCACCCGGCCGTCCTGAGTTCCATGACCGAAGGCTACGGCCGCCCGGGAACCCCCGGCGGCGACGGGCCGTCGTACCGGTCATGAGGCTACGACCGCTGGCCGCCGCCCTGGCCGCGCTGATACTCACGGCGTGTGCACCGCCGGACGCGGCCGGCCCGTCCATTCCGGCCCCCTCACGTCCGGGCGCCGCGCCCGAACTGCCGTCCGGCTGGCGGTGGGAGTCCTACGGCGGTGTCCAGGTCGGCGTCCCGGGCGAGTGGGGCTGGGACGACCGCGCTCTCCGCCTCGACGCATGGTGCATCGAGCAGGACTCGGAACGGCGGCCGGTGGTGGCCCGTCCGGGCGCCCCGGTGCCGGCGATCGGCTGCCCCGACGGCGGGAATCTGATCAAGAACACCGGCTGGGTGGTCGGATTCGGTCAGGCACTGCCCGGCGAGCCGGACGGTGTACTGCACTCCGGTGACCGGGCGACAGTCCGTACCGCCGGTGTCGAGGTGATCGTCCAGGTGCCCCGCGACATCCGCGACCGCATCGCCGCCACGGTCCACCGGGTCGACGTCGACGCGTACGGCTGCCCCGCCACCCATCCGATCAGCTCGACGCGGGCGTGGCGTCCACCGGCCGGGCCGGACATCGCCGCGCTGCACGACGTCACCTCCCTCTCGGCCTGCCGCTACGGGCTCGGCTCGCCGGCCTCGCTCATCTCCAGCCTGCGGCTGGACGGCCCCGCGGCCCGGCGTGCGCTGCAGGGCATCACGCGGGCGCCGGCCGGCGGCGGACCCGACCGGCCCCAGGACTGCGCACCCGAGGTGGCGTGGGGTGACGAGGCGATCGTGCTGCGGGTGAGATCCGCGGCCGGGCTGACCGAGATCACCGTGCGATATGCCTCCTGCAGCGGTCACGGCTTCGACGACGGCGGAACCGTCCGCGGGCTGACCCTGGCCGCGATCGCGCCGTTCACCAGTGGAGCGAACACCGTTCCGGCCCTCGAGGCGCAGCTTGCCGAAGCCCTGTCGCCGCGACCCGATGCCAGCCGCTGAGGCGGGGTCCCGCAAAGCCCCTGGCCCATGTACGCGGACTGCTTCCCTCGCTGCTTCCGCGTGTGCCGATCCGGCCGGGCGTGTGTTGCTTACGGCGTGCTGATCCCGCCGGGCGGGTGCTGCTTGCGGCGTGCTGGTTCGGCTGGGCGGGTGCTGCTTGCGGCGTGCTGATCCCGCCGGGCGGGTGCTGCTTACGGCTTGCCGATCCGGCCGGGCGGGTGTCGCTTCTGTGTGGGTCGGGCGGCTACTTCGGGTGTGCTGATGGGGCACGGCGTGCGTTCTCTCCTGGTCGACCAGCTGCCGCCGGGAAATGTCGTACGCCGGCGGTAACGTGCCGCGCGTCAGGGTCGAACGGCGATCGGAGGGCCGGATGTACCGGCAGGGTGACGTGCTGATCATTCCCGTCGTGGCGACGGAGGTGCCCGCGTGTGCACCGGTCCCACGGGATCGCCGCGGGCGGATGGTGCTGGCCCGTGGTGAGGCGACGGGGCACGCGCACGTGGTCGGCGGGCCCGGTCTGCAGCTGCTCGCCGACCTCGACGATCCGGAACAGATGTTCATCGACGTGCCTGCGCACGGGCGGGTCACCCACGAGGAACACGGGCCGATCTCGCTGCCGTCCGGGCACTACCGGGTCGTCCGCCAGCGTGAATACATCCCGGGCGCGTTCCGTCCGGTCGCGGACTGAGGAGGAGCGCGATGAAGCTGAGCCATGCACAGGAGGCGATGGCCGCCGCCGTCGAGGACCAGTGGCTGGCCGCCGCCGTCCGGACCGGCGACGCGGAGCGGGCAGCCGCCGAGGAGGGTGTCCGGGAGGCGTATCGGCTGGCCGGGCTCCCCGCCCCGGAACGGATCCACTGGTTCGGTTCCCCGCGCGCCGGAGCCGCTGCGGTGGCGCTGCTGTCGGGCGCGCCGATCGGCGCGCCCGAGGCCGAGGGTGCGCGGCCCGGCAGCACCGAGACGATTGATGCGCGGCCCGGCAGCCCCGAGACGATTGATGCGCGGCCCGGCAGAGCTGGAACGATTGATGCGCGGCCCGGCAGCCCCGAGACCGAGGGCGCACCGCCCGGCGGCCCGGAGGTGCCTGGTGCCCTGCCCGGCGGGCGCGGGCTGGATGGTGCGGTGCCCGGCGGCCCCGAGGTGGAGGGTGCGGTGCCGGGCTGGTTCGCGGAGGTGCGTGCCGAATTGCTGCGCCAGGGCTGGACGCCGGGTGAGACGGCCGGTGCGTCGTTGCGGCGGCGCGTGCGGACCGAGCCGTGGGCGGCAGCGCGCAAGGCCGCCGTGGAGGCGCTCGGCAGCGACGGCTGGGCGCAGCTCAGTGCCGCGGCCGGCCGCCGGTCGTGGGCCCTCGTGATGGATCTGATCGCCGGCCGGCTCCGCCTGCGACTCGGGGAGGACCTGACCAGCGACTTTCCCGGCGACGACGGCCGGGCGGTGCGGATGCCGGTGCTCGACGCCATCTACGGCCAGCACGACGGCACCTGGCTGTCCACGTTCGAGGCCGCCGACCGGATCGTCCCGGAGGCCGGCCTGATGACGGGCCTGACCGGTCTCGCCGCGGTGGCCCGGCACGCCGGCTGGTGGTGGGCGAACGAGCGCGTCGCCGTTCTGACCGAACGTCCCGTCACCCTCACCAGGGACAACGTCGGCCGGCTGCATCGGGGTGAGGGTGCCGCCCTGGAGTTCCCGGACGGATACGGCCTGTGGGCCTGGCGCGGTATGCCGATTCCCGAGTCACTGGCCGCCGACCTGCCCACCCTGACGGCCGGCCGCATCCGCCGCGAGGACAACGCGGAGATCCGCCGGGTCATGCTGGAGCACTTCGGCTACGACCGCTACATGCGTGAGGTCGGTGCGCACAAGATGGGCGCCGACGAGACCGGCATCCTGTGGCGCGTCGACCTGGACGGCGACGAGCCCCTGGTCATGGTCGAGGTCGTCAACTCCACCCCGGAGCCGGACGGGACAAGCCGGGTCTACTGGCTGCGCGTCCCACCACGCACCCGCACCGCCCGGGAGGGTGTCGCCTGGACGTTCGGCCTGACCGCCGACGAGTATCAGCCCCTGGTCCAGACCTGACCACAGCGCAGCCGGTCCCGCCCAGCGGCGCCGCGCCGCATCCGGCCGGCGACCGCGCCGGAACGTCAGGGCAGCGGCCAGGCGACGGGGATGCGCTCGAGCAGGCCGTCGGCGTACACGTCGCGTAGTGCCAGCGGCTTGAGATGGACGTACCCGATATGGCAGTCGCACAGGGAATTGGTGCACGGGCGTGGCCGCAGCGCCGTGCGCCAGCTCCCGTCGTACAGATTGCCGATCGGGGTCTTGATGAAGTGACAGCGGCGCACCGTGCCGTCACCAAGGACCGAGATCGCCGTCTCGCCCGCGTGACACGGCTGTCCGAGGGAGGCATGCGGCCGGACGCTGTCGCCGAACCGCGGGTCCAGGGCGGTCCAGCGCCGCTCCTCGTCGGCACTGTAGAGATGCCCCTCGGCGGCGTTGATCCACAGGTAGACGTCCGATGGCAGCGCGGCCCGCAACGCCACGGCCTCGTCGTGGTGCTCGGGCAGGCCGACGACGCCGACCGAGAAGCGGACACCGAGCGTCCGGAGTTCCCGGCAGCGGGCCAGGAACCGGGCCCGCGTCACCTGGCCCGGATGGTAGGTGGCCCACAACGCCGCCACCCGTGGGTTCGCCTCGGCGAGCCAGCCGGTCCGGGCGGCCAGGTTGGTCTGGATGGCGACCCGTGCCACGTGCGGCAGGTGGGAAAGCCGGACGATCGTGTCGCGGTACCACGATCGGGTCAGCCCTTCGCCCCAGGGTGTGAACAGCACCGAGAGCCGCCGGTCGGTGGTCGCCTCCACCCAGCCGGCGAACCGTTCCAGATCCGCGCGGTCGGCCCGCAGCAGTTCCGGCGGGTCGACCCGCTTGGCGAACGGGCAGTACGGGCAGTCGTAGTTGCAACTGGCCAGCGGCCCGCGATAGAGCACGTAGAGATCGGTCATCGCAGGAGGTAGCTCCCCATCGCCGCACGGACCTCGCCGGAGACCAGCCACGGGCCGATGGCGTCGGAGTGATCCAGTCCCAGTGGGGTGAGCACGGTGTGGGACCGGTTCAGCCAACCACGGTCGGCCAGGTCGGCGAGCTGTGGGAAGTCGTCGGTGTGCCGGCTGCCGAAACGGTCCGTGTAGGCGGCCGGGTCGATGCCTTCGGCGCGCAGCAGCGACTTGAGCAGCCAGCGGCGACGCTGTTCCACCGCGTCGAGACGGAAACCGAATTCGGCGTAACGGAAGTCGCCGGCCGGCCGGGAGAGGTAGTCGGTGATGACGGCGCGAACCTCGGGCACGGCCACCGCGTAGTCGAACGAGTAGTGCAGCTCCGTCGTGTACGACCGCGCGCCGCACCCCAGACCGACCATGCCGTCGTCCTGACAGCAGTAGTCCGGGCCGTCCGGGACCGGCGCGTCGGCCCGGCGGAACTGACGCATCGAGTGGCGGACGTAGCCGGCCGCGGTGAGCACCTCGACGGCCTGCCGGTACAGCTCCAGCCGCTGCCGGTCCCAGTCGGCGCGGGCGTGGGCGCGCCGGCCCAGCCCGGTGAGCGGGCGCACGTACAGCGGGTAGAGGTACAGCTCCTCCGGTGACCAGCGCAACGCCTCGTCGAGGGAGTGCTGCCACGTCCCGGGGGTCTGCCCGTCGATGCCGTAGATCAGGTCGATGTTGAGCACCGGGATCCGCGCGTCCCGGATCGCCTGCAACGCACCCATGACCTCGGTGAGCCGCTGTGGCCGCCCGGCCGCGTGCGCCTCGGTGTCCAGGAAACTCTGCACGCCGATGCTGATCCGGGTGGTCCCGTGCGCGGCGAGGACCGCCAGCCGGTCCGGCGTGGCGGTGGCCGGTGACGTCTCCACCGACAACGGCACCGAGGGAGCGTTGAAGGCCGCGCCCAGGATCGCGAACAGCGACTCGAGTTCGGGGGCGGTCAGATAGGTGGGGGTGCCACCGCCGATCGCGAGGCGGGAGAACGACGCTGCCGCATCGAGGCTGTCCCGGACCGCGGTGGCCTGCCGGCGCAACTGGGCCAGATAGGCGGTGACCTGTTCGGCGGGCGGGTTCGCCCTGGTGAACAGGTTGCAGAAGCCGCATCGCATCTCGCAGAACGGCAGGTGCACGTACCCGAAGAGGGAATCCTGCCGCTGCCCCGCCCAGACGTCGCTCAACAGCGGGCGTGGTTCGAGGCGCCGGTAGGCGGTCTTGTGCGGGTAGGCGTAGAGGTAACCCTGATAGGGCGAGTCGAGGTTCACCGGGCGTCCAGGATGAAGTCGGCGTACGGGACTGTCCACACGGCCTCGTGGGCGACGCGGTGGCCGGTGTGGCCGTCCTCGCCGTAGAGGGTGCCGTGGTCGGAGCAGATGATCACCTGGCAGGGCCGCCCTCTGCCGGTGACCAGGTCGAACAGGCGGCCCATCCGGCTGTCCACATATTCAAGTGCGGCCGCGTGGGTCGACAGGTCGTCGGAGCCGGCGCCGGGGACGTAGTGCCGGTTCGGCTGGTGCAGCGCCGCCACGTTGACGAACGTGAACAGCGGTTTCGCCGGTGGCAGGGCGTGCACGATCGTCTCGAGGCGGTCGAGCTGGGCACCGAGACAGTCGGGGGCGGTGACACCGAACGCCTTCTCCCAGTGCGACTCGGCGAACAGGCCCGGCAGCACCCGGCCCAGCGGCGCGGCGGGATTGAAGAAGCCGACACCGCCCAGGCAGACCGTGTGGTAGCCGGCCGCCGCGAGTGCGGTGGGCAGATCCGGGGCGTCGAAGACGTACGTCCCGGGGCCGCTCGTCTCACTCCCGCCGAACCGTGCCGCGTACATCCGCTCGTGCGGGCCGGGCGTCACCGGTGTGGGCAGGAACCCGGCGAAGAACGCGTGATGGGCGGCGTAGGTGAAACTCGCCGGGGTGTGCCGCCGCTCCCACACGCCGCCGGGCAGGACCTTGGACAGGTACGGCGTACGCCCGGCCTGAAGACACCCGGCGGCCACGTCGTACCGCAGCGTGTCCAGCGTGACGAACAGCAGGTCATGACTCCCGATCAGCTCGCGCACACCACACCGGCCCGAGCGTCGGCAGAGGCGATGGTGGCCGGCCAGCCCGCGGTCAGGGCCCGGACCTGCGCGTCGTAGGTGTCGAGACCGTCCACCAGGACGCGCGGCAGCAGATCGCCGAAGGCGTTGACCTCGGCCACCGCGTGCTCCCGCCAGCCGTTGCGGAACATCAGGTCCACGCCCACCTGCAGGGTCCGTGGGAAACAGGCGGCGGCCCGCGCACACGCCCGCATGGCCGCGGCCCAGGCGCGCTCACCGGCGGCGGCCCGGACGGCTGCCACGTCACCGCGGGCGTTGCCCAGGTGAAGGTTCGTCATGGGCGAGCGGCTGGTGCGGACCACCACGTGGCGTGGCGATCCGGCGATGACGACGACCCGCAGGTCGAGCGTCCGGTCGTCGAGGGTCGCTTTCGGGAACCATCGCTCGACGTGGAGCCCGTCCGGGCCCAGCCGGTCGACGATCGCCCGGACCGAGGACTCGTCGTCGTAGCGGCGGACCCGCAGGTTGTTGAAGAGCCGGCCACCGCTGAGCTCGACCGAAGTGACCGCGGTGATCCGGTTTCCGGCCGCGGTGAGGGCGAGCACGCCGGACGCCGAGGAGCCGTGCGACGGTTTGACGAAGACCCGGCCCCAGCCTGCCCCGGACATCGCGGCGCGCAGCGAGTCGTAGTCGTGCACCGCCGGGAGCGCGGACGGCACCGGGACGCCCGACGCGGCGAGCAGCGCGTGGCAGCGGGGCTTGTCGGTCATCGTGAGGATGTCGGCGGGCTGGCTGAGCAGCTCTCCACCGCCGGCCTCGACGCGCCGCAGCGCTTCCCGCAGCCCCGTGAACGCCGATGCCGTCCCGGTGATCTCCCCGTGTTCGGCGGCGGTGGTGGGCCGGCCGCTGCCGAGCTCGCGCAGCAGCCGGTCGACCTCGGCGTTCTCCCCGGGTGAGTCCATGCGCACGTGGGTGCCCGGTCCCGGGACACGGCCCGAGACGAGCACGTCACGCCACGGGTGGATCTCCGGCTCGGCGAGACCGGCCCGGCGCACAGCCTCGGTGAAGAGCCGGACCCGGCGGTTCTCCGGATTTCCGACGACGGCGAGACGCACTACTCGGACACCGCCGTGTAGCGGCCCCACTCCTCTTCCTCCTGGCGCTTGGAGACGTCGACCTCCACCCCGGGAAGCTCGTCGACAAGCCGTTGCGCCATCTCCTCGGACATGAAGTGGTGACGGAGCTTCAGCGACCGCAGGTGGGTGAGCGGCTGACCGGCCAGCAAGGTCTCGGCTCCGGTGTCGCCGAGCACACCCATCGACAGATCGAGGTCGGTGAGCCGGGCGACGATCGGTGCGGCGGCCACGGCCGAGGCCAGCTCATCGGCGATCTCGGCGTTGCGCAGCCCCAGATAGGTGAGTGCGGGCAGGGTGCGGCCGGCCAGGACAGGGGCGAGATCGTCGGCGCGGGCATCGCCGCCGTACTCGTCGACGCCGAGCCAGAGCTCCAGGTGCGTCAGGCTGGGGAGGTCACTCGCGCCGACAGCCCGCACCACCTCGGCCGGCAAGCCACCGGACTGGAGCACCAGCTCGCGCAGATTCTCGTGGCGGACCGGCTTCAGGCTGAGGCCCTCGGCGCCGCGCACCCACAGGCGCTCCAGAGCCGGGAAGGACTCCAGCACCGGCGTGATGTCGTCCTGGTGGATCCAGGAGATCTCGCACTGTTCGCCGGTCAGCTCGCCGACGAACAGCGACCGCAGCGCGCTCAGCCGGCCGGCGTTGCGGACCAGCAGATCGTACGGAAACGGGGTTTCGTAGGCCGAGCCCCACTCGCCGATGATCAGCGCGGCCGGGCCGGCCGGACCGGTGCGCTCCAGGACCTTCTCGAAGGCGGCCTCGAGCTCCTCCGGGTCGGCCTCGAAGTCCTCCATGTCGATCACCCAGGCCACCGCGGCCGGGTCGTCGGGGAGCTTTTTCTTCTTCGTCTCGACGTCGACGACGGGCAGGCCCGCGAAGGTCTTCAGCTTCTTGTAAATGCCCACGGGACTCCCTTGGCCGCGTAGTGACGCTTCGCCGAACAGTGCCGAGAACCTAGCAGCACCCACCGACACTTTCGCGGGCCGCGTAACACTGCTCGCCGAGCGTGGCCGAGCGGACCGCACACGCCTCAGCCGACCCTCTCGCGGCGCTCGGCGGCGGTGGGCAGTCCGTCGATGAGTTCGTCGAGCCGTTTCAGGTAGGGGTCGCCCGCGTCCGCGAGATAATCGTCCGGTCGGGTCCGATCTCGGCCGCCGGCCGACCCGACGGCCCGCAGCAGCAGTGTGAGCGCCACCGTGACCAGCAGGTTCACCGCGAGCGCGACGACACCGACGTAGATGGTGCGGCCGTCGCCGAGCGGCCAGCTGGACCCGCCGAAGTGGTCGGCCACGACCCGGCCGGTCGCGTCCAGTTTCGGGATGTCCCACATCATGACGAGGCCGACGGTCAAACCGCTGAGCAGCCCCGCGGTGAGAGCGGCACGATGGAACCAGCCGGTGAGCAGACCGAGGAAGACAGCCGGGATGGTCTGCAGGATCAGCACGCCGCCGATGAGCTGCAGATCGACGGAGAACGCCGGGTCGACGGCGAGAATCAGGGCCGCCGCGCCGAACTTGACGAACAGCGACGTCCAGCGGCTCGTCCAGGCCTCGGCCGCCGGGGACGCGCCGGGCCGCAGGTAGGTGCGGTAAAGACTGCGGGTGAAGGTGTTGGCCGCGGCGATCGACATGACGGCGGCCGGGATCAGGGCGGCGATGCTCAGAGCGGCGTACGCGATCCCCGCCGACCAGGCGGGGAAGTACTCGTGGATCATCCGGGGCACCACGGTGTTGAGGTCGCCGTCGGCCGGGGTCACCCCTTGGGCCAGGGCGAAGAAGCCGAGCATGGCCATCACCGCGAGCGCCATGCAGTAGACGGGCAGGGCCGCGGCGTTGCGGCGGACCGTGTCCCGGTCCTTGGCCGCGAGCATGCCGACAAGCGCGTGCGGGTAGGCGAAGATGGCCAGCGCCGACCCGATGACCAGGGTGAGGAACCCGAGGTGGCCCGTGTCCGGCAGCAGCAGTCCATCGGCCGGGTTGGGGCTGGTGGCGAACCGGTGGGCGGCGATCCGGAAGGTGCTGCCCCAGCCGCCATACATGGCGACCATCAGCACCGCGGTGAGCAGCATCCAGCCGAGCAGCACGTCCTTGACCACGGAGAGAAGGGCCGGCGCGCGCAGCCCGGAGCGGAAGGTGCACACCGACACCAGGGTGACCGCGGCCAGCAGCGGCCACTCGCCGCCGAACCCGATGGTCCGGAGCACCGCCTGCAGCGAGATGAGCTGCACCGCGACATACGGGATGGTGGCCAGGATGCCGGTGATCGCGACCAGAGCGCCGAGGCCGGGCGAGCCGAACCGGGCGGTGGCGAACTCGCTGTGGGTGAGGAACCCGTGCCGTCGCGCCACCGACCAGGCGCGGGTCGTGAAGTAGAAGGTCAGCGGGGTGGTGACGATGGCGAACGGCACGGCGAACCAGCCGATCGCGCCGACGCCGTAGGTAAGCGCCGGTACGGCGATGAACGTGTACGCGCTGTACATGCTGCCACCGAGCAGGAACCAGATCGTCCAGTTGCCGAACGCCCGCCCGCCGACGCTCCACTCCTCGATGTCGTAGGGGTCGGCGGGCCTGCGCCAGCGGGCGGCGCCGAACCCGACGAGAACGACAAGCGTCATCAGCGCCAGGAAGACGCCGACCTCGATTCCCCGGTCGGTCATGGCCGTTCTCCCCGGGTGGCCAGGTAGACCACGGTGATCACGACCGTCGCGAGCAGAGCGCAGGCGAACTGGTACCAGAAGAAGAACGGCACGCCCAGCAGGGTGGGTTCGATCCGGTTGGCGAACGGGGTCAGCAGTGGCGCTGCCGTAGGTATCAGCAGCAACCACTGCCAGTGGCGTGAACGGGGGCGAGCAGGTGGGGCCATCGGCATCTCCCGGCGTCGTGCGGCGCGGCCGTGAGCCGCCCTGTCCGGCCACGGCGAAGGAGAACGCGCGCAACTATTAGCACTGCTAGTGCCGAAACCGTGAAGATTGTTTTACTCGCCCGTTTCCAATTAGGAAAGCCCCCGCGACAACAATTAGTCGTCGTCTTCGGTGCTGTCGTCCGTGTCGTCGTCGGCCTCGTTGTCCGCCTCGGTGTCCGCGGACTTGGTCAGCACCTTGAAGGTGCTGTCGAGGTCGATGTCCCACTCCTGGCCGGCTGGGTCACGGACCTCGGCCTCGTAGGCGACACCCTTGTCGTCGGATGCCTCGACGTCGAGGATCGTGCCGCCCGCCACGGCGGCGAGAGCGGCCGACTCGGCCGACGAGCGCTCCTGGGCGCTCAGGACACGGTCGTCATCGGGCCCGTCCGCGTTCGCCGCGGTGGCCCACACCGCGCCACCGGCGCCCAGGGCGGCGACGACGGCCACACCCGCGATGACGGTTCGTTTGCTGGTCTTCATGAGCTGTGCCTTTCTCCTGATGATCGGTTACGGCCACACCCTGCGCCCCGGTCCCTGAACCTCACCTGAACGCGGCTGAAGACCTTTTCAGGAAGCCGGGAGCCGTACGTCGAAACGTGCCCCACCCAGCGACGACGTGGAGACGCTGACCGACCCGCCGTGGGCGGTCACGATCTCCCTGACGATCGCCAGGCCGAGGCCGCTCCCGCCGGCGTCCCGGTCTCGTGCCTCGTCCAGCCGCACGAACCGCTCGAAGACCCGCTCCCGCTCGCTCTCCGGGATCCCGGCCCCGTCGTCCTCGACCACCAGCATCACCCGGTCGCCGGTGGAACCGACCGTGACCGCCACCGCGCCACGGGCGTGCCGGGCCGCGTTGTCGACCAGGTTGCGGACCACCTGGGCCAGCGCCGTCGCGTCCCCGCGGACCCGGCCCGCCCCGACGCCGGACGCGTCCACCGTCAGCCCGGCCCGCCGCACCCGCCGCGCCTCGGCCAGCACCAGGTCGTCGACGTCCACATCCTGTAGTTGCCGGGCCCCGGCTCCACCGGTCCGGGTGAGCAGCAGCAACTGCTCGACCAGGCGTTCCATCCGCCCGGCCTCCTCCAGGACGGCCTCAGCCAGCTCCCCCTCGGGCAACGCGCCGGGATGTGCCCGGGACACCTCGGCCGCCTGCCGGATGCCGGCCAGCGGGGAGCGCAGCTCGTGCGACGCGTCGGCGACGAACCGCTGCTGCCGGTCGCGGGAGTCCTGCAGGCGCGCGAGCATCCGGTTCATCGTGGACGCCAGCCGGTGGATCTCGTCGCGGGCCACCGGTATCGGCACCCGCCGGTCCAGCCGCTCGCCGGTGATCTCCTCGACCTCCCGGCGGATCCGCTCGACCGGCGCCAGCGCACCGGTCACCACCACCCAGATGACTCCGCCGACCAGGATCAGCACACCGGCCACCCCGATGAACAGGGGCGTCACCAGGGCCCTCGTCGCGTCGTCGACCTCCTCGAGCGACGCCTCGACCACCACGGTGTACGCCCCGGAGTCCTCGGTCACCTCGAGAGACGGCGAGCCCTCGCCGGACGACCGGTCGTCGTCATCGTCGGACGGTGACGTCAGCACGACCGCGCCGTCGGCGTCCAGGATCCGCCAGCGCATGTCGTCGTCATCGCCCGCCGACGAAAGCCCCGACATGCCCGAAGCGGCCGGGAAGGCAGTGGAAGGCCCGGCGGCAGAGGTGCCAGCGGCAGCAGGCCCGGGGGCGGCGGGGCCGGCGGTGGCAGGGCCAGAGGTGGACGGACCCGCAGCGGCAGGTCCGACGGCAGTCGGGCCTGCGGTAGATGGGCCGGTGGTGGATGGGCCGGTGGTGGATGGACCGGTGGTGGAGGGACCGAATGCGGAGGGCCCGGTCGCGGAGGGGACGGCGTTGGGCGGGGAGGAGGGAGGGGAGGTCGCCCCCGGCAGGCCGGACGCGGCGACCTGTGCGGCCAGCGTGGTGGCCCGTTCCTCGGCCATGTCCTCGATCCCGCCGCTCATCGATGCACGGGTCAGCAGGACCAGGGTCACCGCGGCCACGGCCAGGGTGACCGCCATGACCAGCACGGCCAGGGCAGTGGTCCGCAGGCGGATCGAGGCGCGCTCAACCACCGTCGCCACCCAGCCGGTACCCGGCGCCGCGGACGGTCTGGATCGCCTCCCGGCCGAACGGGCGGTCGATCTTGTTGCGCAGGTGCCGCACATACACCTCGACGATGTTCGGATCGCCGTCGAAGTCCGCGTCCCAGACGGCGTCGAGGATCCGCTGTTTGGAGATGACGTCACCGGCGTTGCGGGCCAGGAACGCCAGCAGCGCGAACTCGCGCGCGGTCAGCTCGATCGGGGTGTCGCCGCGCCGGACGCGCCGCGCGGCCGGATCGATCCGCAGGTCTCCGGCGGTCAGCTCGACCGGTCGCTCGCGCGCGCCGCGCCGTGCCACCGCACGGAGCCGGGCCACCAGCACGGGATAGGAGAACGGTTTCGTCAGGTAGTCGTCGGCGCCGGTGTCCAGACCTTCGACCTGATCCCACTCGCCGTCCTTGGCGGTCAGCATCACGATCGGTGTCCAGTTCTCCTCGGCGCGCAGTGTGGCGCAGACCTGGTAGCCGTTGAGCTTCGGCAGCATCAGGTCGAGCACGATCACGTCGTAATCGTGTTCCCTGGCCAGCCACAACCCGTCGACGCCGTCCGAGGCGACATCGACGGTGAAGCCCTCGGCCTCCAGGCCCACCCGCAGCGACCAGGCGAGCCGTTTCTCGTCCTCGACGACGAGTACACGCATGCCGACCATCCTCGCCCACCGATACTGAATCCCGGCTGAACGACCCGGCTGCCGTGTGACCGTACCCAGCCGCTAACGTCGTGATGGTTTCGGCGAGCTGTGGCAAGGGGACAAGCGGACGCGATGAACGGTAGCTCCTTCTCGGCCGACCCCGAGGTCGGCGCCGATCTCGCCGCGGTCGACTGGGAGGCGAGTCCCCTCGGCGCGCCCGACGACTGGCCGCAGAGCCTGCGGACCGCCGTGAGCATCCTGTTGTCCTCCCGCTTCTCGATGTGGATGGCGTGGGGCCCGGAACTGACCTTCTTCTGCAACGACGCCTACCGCCGCGACACGCTGGGCAGCAAATACCCGTGGGCGCTGGGCCGGCCGGCGAGCGAGGTGTGGGCCGAGATCTGGGGAGACATCGGTCCCCGCATCGACAACGTGCTGCGCACCGGCGAGGCGACCTGGGACGAGGCGCTGCTGCTCTTCCTGGAGCGCTCCGGGTATCGGGAGGAGTCCTATCACACGTTCTCCTACAGCCCGCTCCGTGACGACGACGGCGCCCTTGTCGGCATGCTCTGCGTCGTCAGCGAGGACACCGATCGAGTGGTCGGTGAACGGCGGATGGCGACGCTGCGTGATCTCGGCTCGGATCCGAGCGTGGTCCGCACCCAGGAGGAGATGCTCGAGTTCGTGAGCCACCAGCTCGGCCGCAACCAGCGCGACCTGCCGTTCACGCTGACATACCTGTTCGGCGAGGACGGTGCGGCCCGGCTCGCGGCGTCGACCGGGATCGAGGCCGGGCATCCGGCGACCGACCCCGCGATGTGGCCCGCGGAACGGGTCGCCGACGGGGAGCCGGTCCTGGTCGATCTCGACCCGGCCGGCGGCCTGCCGGGCGGGGACTGGCCGGACCCGCCGGCACGAGCGCTGGTGGTGCCGCTGCTGCGGCAGGGCGGTTCGCCGTACGGCTTCCTGGTCGCCGGCCTGAACCGGTATCGGCCGTTCGACGACGGCTACCGCGGTTTCGTCGAGCTGGTCGCCGGTCACCTGTCGGCCGGCATCGCCGGTGCCCGCAGCTATCGGGCCCAGCAGCGCCGCGCCGAGGAACTGGCCGAACTGGACCGCGCCAAGACCGCCTTCTTCTCCAACATCAGCCACGAGTTCCGTACCCCCCTGACCTTGATCATGGGTCCGGTCGACGACCTCCGGACACAGCTCGCGGGCTCCGGGGAGCGGGTGACCGAGGAGCTGGAGGTCATCCACCGCAACGGGTTGCGGCTCGGCAAGCTGGTCAACACGCTGCTGGACTTCTCCCGCATCGAGGCGGGCCGGATGCAGGCCCGTTTCGAGCCGGTGGACCTGTCGGCCACCACCGCCGAGCTCGCCAGTGTCTTCCGGTCCGCGATCGAGCGGGCCGGCCTCGGTCTCGAGGTGGACTGCCCGCCGCTGCCCGAGCCGGTGTACGTGGACCGGGGCATGTGGGAGAAGATCCTCTTCAACCTGCTCAGCAACGCCCTCAAGTTCACCTTCGACGGTGGTGTGCGGGTCGCGGTACGCGCCGACGGCGCCACGGCGGTGGTCACCGTCGCCGACACCGGGGCGGGCGTGGCCGAGGCGGAGATGCCGCGTCTGTTCGAGCGGTTCCACCGGATCGAGAACGTCCGGTCCCGGTCCAACGAGGGCAGCGGCATCGGGCTCGCCCTGGTTCGGGAGCTGATCGGGCTGCACGGCGGCACGATCGCCGCGGAGAGCACGGTCGGCCGGGGTACGACGTTCACCATCCGCCTCCCGTTCGGGCACGCGCACCTCCCGGCGTCCGCCCTGGTGTCTCCGGACGACAGCCGGGCCGGGCCGATGAACGCCGATTCGTTCCTGCAGGAGGCCCTGCGCTGGCTGCCCGCCGGGGACGCGCCGGCGCCGGCTACCGAGCCGGGCCCCGACCCGGACAACGGCGCGTCTGTGCTGGTCGCCGACGACAACGCCGACATGCGTGACTATCTGACCCGGCTGCTGCGTTCCGCCGGGCACCGGGTGACGGCGGTCGTCGACGGGCAGGCGGCGCTCGACAGCGCGCGTGCCGAGGTTCCGGATCTGGTCGTCAGCGATGTGATGATGCCGCGTCTGGACGGGTTGCAGCTGGTGGCGGCACTGCGGGCCGACCCGCGGACGGCGGGCACGCCGGTGCTGCTGCTGTCGGCGCGGGCCGGGCAGGAGGCGTCGATCGAGGGCCTCGAGGCGGGTGCCGACGACTACCTGTTCAAGCCGTTCTCGGCGGCTGAGCTGCTGGCCCGGGTGCGCGCCAACGTGGAGCTGGCCCGGCTCCGCAACCATCACGCGCGGTGGCGCACCGCGCTGATCGACTCGTTGCAGGAGGCGTTCTTCGTCTGCGACGAGAACGGTGCGGTCATCGAGATCAACAGCGCTTTCACCGACATCCTCGGGTACGGCCCGGAGGGTGTCCCGTACCTGCCGACGCATCCGTGGTGGCCGGACGAGCAGACCGACCCCGACGCGTACCGGGCGGTGGCGCACGCGTTCACGATGGTGCTGGACGAGCCGCACGGCACGTACACCATTCCCGTCGTGCACCGCGACGGCCACCGGCTGTGGGCCGCGGCCTCGTTCAACCAGGTTCACGATCCGGAGACCGGCAAGCGGGTGGTGGTCGGCACGTTCCGTGACGTCACTGCCGAGCACTACGCGATCCAGCGCGACAGCGCGCTGGCCGCGATCGGCATGCGCCTGTCCGAGGCGGAGAGCCTCGGTGAGGCACTCGATGCGGTGCTGCGCGAGCTCCGGGAGATCTGGCAGGCCTCCTATGTGCTGGCGGTCGTCTTCGCCGATCGCGACGAGCCGGTGGTGACCGCCACCGACCCGGGCGTGACCTGGGACGCCCTGTCCGAGGAACGCCGCGCCGCGATCCTCGCGCTGCGCGACCGGCCGGCGCTGACCCGGGCGGGTACCGGGATGGTCCTGGATCATCCGCACGGCACCATGGCGCTCTGGGTGGAACCGAGCCCGCAGCGGCCGTTCACCGCCCCCGACCAAACGCTGCTGGCCCTGCTGGCCGGCCACCTCGGCCAGGGCCTGCGCCGCATCGACCGGATCGACCAGCAGCGCGAGACCGCGCTGGCCCTGCAGCGGGCCATCCTCGGACCGGACCTGCTGCCCAGCGGTTTCGCGGTCCGTTACGAGCCGGCGACGCGGCCGCTGAAGGTCGGCGGGGACTGGTACGACACGATCGAGCTGGCCGACGGCCGGATCGGCATCGTGGTCGGCGACTGCGTCGGGCACGGTCTGCGGGCGGCGACCGTGATGGGTCAGCTGCGCAGCGCCTGCCGGGCGCTGCTGCTGCAGGACTCCAGCCCGTCCCGGACGCTGATGGCGCTCGACCGGTTCGCCGCGCTGCTGCCGGGGGCCGGCTGTGCCACCGTGTTCTGCGGCATCCTGGACCCGGCCAGCGGACATCTCACCTACTCGAGCGCCGGGCATCCACCGGCGATCGTCGGTCATCCGGACGGCAGCACACATCTGCTCGATCAGGGCCGGTCCCGGCCGGTCGCGGTGCGTCCGGGTGCCGACCGGCCGGACGCCGAGTACACGGTGCCGCCACGGGCGACGCTGCTGCTCTACACCGACGGGCTGGTGGAGCGGCGCCGGCAGCCGCTGTCAGCCGGGATCGGCGCGGCCAGCACCGCCGTCCGGCACGGCCTCGGTACCCCGGTCGAGGATCTGGCCACCGAGATCATGAGCCGGCTCGCCCCGGCGAGCGGTTACGACGACGACGTGGCACTGCTGCTCTACCGGCATCCCGGCCCGCTGGAGCTCGACTTCCCCGCCGAGGCGCATCGGCTCGCCCCGGTCCGCTCGGCGCTGCGGGGGTGGCTCGACCGGTGCGGGATCGAACCCGGTGTCGTTCAGAACGTGCTGGTGGCGGCGGGGGAGGCGTGTGCCAACGCGATCGAGCACGGCCATCGCGAGCACCCCGGCGGACGGATCCGGCTGCGTGCCGCCGCCACTGCCGGCGATCTGCGGCTGACCGTCTCCGACAGCGGGCAGTGGAAGATGCCGGACCCGGAGGCCAGCCCGTACCGCGGTCGGGGGATCAAGCTCATGCGCGCCTTCATGCAGACTGTCACCGTCACTTCCGGAACCACCGGCACCGTCGTCGACATGCAGGCGAGGCTAACCTGATGACCACCGAGCTCTCCCTCTCGACGGGCACCGGTCCCGGCGGTGCCGTCGTCCTCACCGCCGCCGGCGAGATCGACATGAGCAACGCCACCGTCTTCGCCGACGCGCTGACCGAGGCGGTCACGGGCGCTGACGGCTCGCCGGTGGTCATCGACCTCACGGCGGTGCAGTACCTGGACAGCGCGGGTCTCGCGGCGCTCTTCGCCCAGGCCGATCACATCGAGGTGCGTACCGGCTCGCTGCTCGCCCCGCTGCTGGAGGTCTCCGGTCTGGCCGAGCTGACCACGGTGCACCACGCCTGACCCGAGAAACACGTCCGGCCGGAGAGTTCCCGTCGGCTCGTAAGGTCCCGTCGGCGGTGCACTCGCGGGCGAGAACGAAGACCTTCAGCTGGGTACGCGGGTCGCGGTCCGCCGCCCGGCCGGCGGACGGGTCAGCGGCTGGGGGAGGGCGACGGCACCGGTCCGCGGTCGACGAAGCTGAACGTGGTCAGCGGCTGAGCGTCACCCACCTGCTGCACGTAGAACGCGCCGGTGCCCTCACTGCCGCCGTCCGCGTCCCACTGCAGGAACCCGTGGGTGTCGTTGTAGAGGTAGTACCGTGGCCGGTTCTTGTCGTCGAGCAGGTCGGTGCGGATGAGCTCGAACAGTGTGCCCTTGGTGGCGGCGCACTCGGTGCCGACCAGGGTGTCCAACGCATCCGGGTCGAGCCGCACCCCCAGGCAGACCTCTTCGCCGTCCGGGTCGTACAGGGCCCGGATGAGGAAGTCCACCCCCATCGGGATCAGGGCGAACTCCGACTTGGCCCCGGTACCGTTCCCGGCCTCCACCTCGGTGAAGTGCCTGTCGTAGGCGAGGTCACGGTCGATCTCGGCCGCGTGGATCAGCATCCGGTTCTTGCCGAGCAGGATGGCCTTGAGGCGCTCCTCCGGCGACGGCGTCCGGGCCGCGCCGGAGCTGGTGACGGGCAACGCAGGGACGTCCGGGGAGGTGCCGGGTGCCGGGGGTGCCGCGGCCGGAGTCTGGAAGACGTCGTTGCGGATCAGGACGCCGGCGGACGCTGCCAGGACCACCGCGACGGCGGTGGCGACCACGGCGAGCGTCCGCCGCCGGGGCCGGACCGGTGCGGCAGCGGCCAGGGGCGCGTCGTCCGGCACCTGCTCGGGTGCGGGCGGGGCCGGAGCCGACGGGGCGGGCGCGGAGAGAGCGGATGCGGACGGGGCTGGTGCGGGCAGGGCCGGAGTCGGCACGGTCGGTCCGGCCAGGGCGGGCGGCAGCGGTGGTGTGGCGCCGGCCAGTACCAGATCGAGCAGCTCACGGGCGGTGGGGCGATCGCCGGGCTCCTTGGCCAGTGCTCGCTCGACCGCGCCGCGCAGCGAGAACGGAACCCCGTTCAGGTCCGGTTCCTGGGTCAGGATGCGCATCGCGGTGGCCGGGGCGGACTCGGCGGCGAACGGGGTCCGGCCGGTGGCGGCGAACGCCACGACGGCACCCCAGGCGAAGATGTCGGCGGCCGCGGTGACCGGCCGCCCGTCCGCCGGGTCGAAGCGTTCCGGTGCCATGTACGCGACCGTGCCGACCAGCTGGTCGGTGCGGGTGTGCTGGCTGGTCGCCTCGAACGCCCGGGCGATACCGAAGTCGATGACCTTGATGCCGCCCCGGGCGAACAGCACGTTGCCCGGCTTGAGGTCGCGGTGGATGACACCGGCACCGTGGATGGCGGTCAGCGCGGTGGCGATGCCGACGGCCACGCCGTGCACGGCGGTCTCGGTGAGCGGACCGGTGGCCCGGATCTCGGCGGCCAGGCTGGGGCCGTCCACGTACTCGACGACCAGGTAGGGCGGCTCGTGATCGGGGTCCGCGTCGAGCACCTCGGCCGTGGAGAACGGCGGCACCTGTTTCGCCCGGTTCACCTCGCTGCGGAAGCGGCCACGGAATTCGGCGTCGTGCGCGAACTCGGGGCGGACCATCTTGATGGCCACCTGACGGCCGCCGGGTTCGCGGCCCAGGAAGACCGTGCCCATGCCGCCTTCACCGAGCCGTCCGACCAGCTCGTACCGCCCGAGGGTGGCCGGGTCGCCCGGGCGCAGCGGCATGCTCATCTCGTTTTCATCCCTTCGGGCCGTCGCGCCCCGGGAGTCTACTCAAGCTGATCACGCTCTCCGGTTACCGCCCTGATGTCGGCCCGGTGACGATGTCAGCTCGGGAGCCGGGTGCTGGAGCCGCGGACGTGCAGGGTCGTGGTGGCCGTGTAGTGGCGTGGTTCGGTGCGCCCCTGCAGTCGTTCCAGCAGCATGGTGGCGGCCTGGGCGCCCATTTCGACACCCTGCTGGTCGACCGACGTGAGATCGATCAGCGGGTGCTCGGCCAGGTCGGTGTTGTCGTACCCGGTCACGGCCACCCGGCCGCGCATCCCGGCGGCAGTGACGGCGGCGAGGGCGTCGAGGGCGATGTCGTCGTGTCCCGCGAAGATCGCGGTCGGCGGGTCGGGCCGGGCGACGAGTTCGGCCGCCGCCTGACGGGCGGGCTCGGAGTTGTCGTGGCGGCGGGCGACCTGGACGAGGTCGCCGAGGCCGGCCTCTTCCATGCATGTGCGGTAGACCTCGAGCCGGATGGCGTGCGGGGTGCCGGTGCCGGGTGCGGTCACCGGCTCGGGCTCGGTCAGGTGGGCGATCCGGCGGTGGCCGAGGTCGAACAGGTGACGCATGACCGCACGGGCCCCGGTGTGGTCGTCGCCGATCACCGTGTCGTACCCGCTGGGGGTGTCGTGGCGGCCGAGCATGACGACCGGGATCCGGACGGCGAGCTGCTCCAGCCAGGCCGGGGCGACCAGTGGGGAGACCGCGATGATGCCGTCGACGAGCCCGTCGGCGAGCGATTCGAGGGTGCTGTACTCGGGGCCGTCGGCGGGAGCCAGGATGACCTGGTACGGCGTTCCGGAGACGGCCTTCTTGGCGCCTGTCATGATCTGGGTCATGAACCGGGCGTTGACGTGCGGAACCTCCAGGCCGAGCCGGTAACTGGAGCCGCGCAGCGCCCGGGCGGCGACGCTGGGCCGGTATCCCAGCTGCTCGATGGCGGTCTCCACCCGAGTGCGCATGCCGGGGCTGACACCGTAGGCGTTGCGGATCACCTTCGAGACCGCGGCGCGGGACACCCCCGCAGCCTCCGCGACATCGCTGATGGTGACCGAGCGGCCCCTCCTGATCGACATATGCCTCACTGTAGACCGTTCTCCACGGGTCGGAGAACGCGGTCCTTGAAACGTTTCGAGGTTGGTCTTGCCCCGTGGCGTAGACCGTTCTACTGTGACGGCTGTTACGTCTGGAGACCGATCTACAAACATGCGGGAAACCGGAGGTTCATATGAGGCTCGGTGCGGTTCTGCTGGCCGGCGCGCTCTCGTTGTCGGCCTGCAGCGCGGGCTCCCTGGGGTCGAGTGATGACGCGAACGGCAAGACCCAGATCACCTTCCTGACCAACAACGACCCCGCCAACGTGAAGGTCGCCGAGGCGGTCATCGCCGCCTTCGAGGCGAAGAACGGCGACGTCGACGTCAAGCTGGACACCCGGCCGCAGGGCAGCGAGGGCGACAACCTCGTCAAGACCCGGCTCTCCACCGGCGACATGGCCGACGTCTTCGAGTACAACTCCGGTTCACTGCTGCAGGCCATCGCTCCGCAGACCAACCTCACACCGATCACCGGGGAGCCCTGGGTCGGCGACCTGGACCCGACGTTCAAGACGGTCGTCTCCGGCGGCTCCGAGGTCTACGGATCGCCGTGGCAGACCATCTCGGGCGGCGGCATCCTCTACAACAAGCCGCTCTACGCCAAGCTCGGCCTGCAGGTCCCCAAGACCTGGGCCGACTTCATGGCCAACAACGCCAAGATCAAGGCCGCCGGTACGGCTCCGGTGGCGCAGACCTACAGCGACACCTGGACCTCGCAGATCCTGGTGCTCGCCGACTTCCACAACGTCGCCGCCGCTGACCCCGGCTTCGCCGGCAAGTACACGAACAACCAGGCGAAATACGCCACCACACCGGCCGCACTGGCGGGCTTCCAGCACCTCGAGGAACTCAAGCGGGCCGGCTACTGGAACGACGACTACGCCTCGGCAAAGTACAACGAGGGCCTGGCCGCGGTCGCCGGCGGCACGGCCGCGCACTACCCGATGATCACCTTCGCGGTCACCGCCATCGAAGGGGCGGCGCCCGGCAAGACCGACGACGTCGGCTTCTTCGCGCTGCCCGGCACCGACGCGAGCAAGAACGGCGTCACCCTGTGGGAGCCGTCCGGCATCTACATCCCGAAGAGCACCGGGGGCGACAAGCTGACGGCGGCCAAGAAGTTCCAGGCCTTCCTGGCGTCTCCGGACGGCTGCGCCGCGCAGGCGAGCGCCACCTCACTGGGCGGCCCGTTCGCGGTGAAGACCTGCAAGCTGCCGGACGACGTCGCCACCTCGGTCAAGGACCTGAGCGTGTACGTCGAAGCAGGCACCGCCAGCCCCGCGCTGGAGTTCCTCTCACCGATCAAGGGCCCGGCCCTGGAGCAGATCACCGTCGAGGTCGGGTCGGGCATCCGGCCGGCCGCGGACGGCGCGAAGCTCTACGACGAGGACGTCAAGAAGCAGGCACAGCAGCTCGGACTCCAGGGCTGGTGATGGGAGTCGTCACCGCGACGGTGGCAGGGGCTCCGGCGACCACGGTCCCGGAGCCCGCCCGCCGAAAGAGTCCCTACCCGTACTGGTTCGTGGTGCCGGGTGGCCTGATCTTCACGATCTTCTTCCTGGTGCCGTCGGTGATGGCGTTCTGGTTCAGCCTCACCCGCTGGACGTTGTTCGACCAGGAGTTCATCGGCCTCGACAACTACGTGCAGTTCTTCCGGGAACCGGCCCTGTCGTCCGGGCTGTGGCACACGCTCGTCTACGCCGTGACGACCTCGGGGCTCAAGGTGGTCCTCGGGATGGCCCTGGCCGTGCTGCTGACCGGGCCGATCCTGGGCCGCGGTTTCATGCGGTCGGTCGCGTTCTTCCCGGTGCTGGTCAGCACGATCGGGGTCGGACTCACCTTCCAGGTCCTGATGCACCCCACCCGGGGCGTCATCAACCAGACCTTGGAGCTGGCCGGCGTCACCGGCCCGGCCTGGCTCGTGGACCCGGACTGGGCGCTGCTGTCGGTCGCGTTCGTCGACGTCTGGCAGGGCATCGGCCTGGCCACCGTCATCTACATGGCCGGCATCCTGTCGATCCCCGGCGAGTACTTCGAGGCCGCGAAGGTGGACGGGGCCGGGGCCTGGCACCGCTTCCGCAACATCACGCTGCCGCTGGCCAAGCCGGCGACCGTGTCGGTGATCCTGCTGTCGCTGATCGGCGGGCTGCGCAAGTTCGACCTGATCTGGGCGATGACCAAGGGCGGGCCGGGTTTCACCTCCGACGTCATGGCGTCGGTCGTCTACAAGCAGTACCAGGCCGGCTTCTACGGGCTCTCCACGGCCGGGAACGTCGTGCTGTTCCTGCTGGTCATCCTGATCGCGCTGCCCCTTTTCTGGTTCTTCAACCGGAAGGACGAGTCGTGAGCACCCGGACCCGCCCCAGCTATCCGCTCAGCGGCCTGGCGATCGTCCTGTTCGGTGTGGTCTTCCTGGTCCCGTTCGCGTTCATCCTGCTCACCGCGAGCAAGACGCAGCAGGAGTCGGCCCTGCTGGACTTCTCCTGGCCGGACCGGTGGGCCTTCGTGGAGAACCTCCAGGCGGTGATCGAGGCCCGCGACTACCTGCTCATCGTCGCGTTCATCAACAGCACGATCCTCACCGTGGCCAGCGTGTCGGTGGTCGTGATCCTGGCCGCGATGGCCGCGTTCGTCCTGCAGCGGCGCAGGAGCCGGCTGACCCGGGCCGCGAACCTGATCATCCTGTCCGGTCTGGTGCTGCCGCCGGCCGTCGTCCCGACCATCTGGGTGCTGCAGAAGATCGGCCTGTTCAAGACCATGCCCGGACTGATCCTGGTCGAGATCGCGTACGCCATGGCCTTCTGTGTCCTGCTCTTCCAGGCGTTCATCGCCGGTATCCCGAAGGAGATGGACGAGGCCGCCACCATCGACGGTGCCGGGCCGCTGAGCCTGTTCTTCCGTGTCGTGTTCCCGCTGCTGCGGCCGATCGTCGTGACCGTCGTGGTGGTGCAGACGGTGTTCATCTGGAACGACTTCACCAGCCCGCTGTACTTCCTGCCCGGCGACGAGAACGCCACCGTGCAGCTGACCCTCTTCAACTTCCAGGGCCAGTACACCAACTCCTACAACCTGCTGTTCATGGACATTCTGCTGGTCACGGTCCCGCCGCTGATCATGTTCATGATCTTCCAGCGTCAGATCGTGTCCGGAATGATCGCCGGCTCGGTGAAAGGGTGAGTGCTGTGCAAGGTCGGATGATCACTCCCGCGAGCGAGCTCGGCAGCGCGCCGCTGTTCCGTACCGAGATCACGCTCGACACCGGGCACGGTCCGGTCTCCGGGGCGACGCTGACGATCAGCAGCCTCGGGGTGCACGAGGCCCGGATCAACGGGCGGCCGGTCGGCGACGACGTGCTCAGTCCCGGCTGGAGCTCCTACGAGCACCGGCTGCGGTACCTGACCCACGACGTCACGGCGTTGCTCGCCGGGCGCAACGTGCTCACCGTGCTGGTCGGCAACGGCTGGCACCGGGGGCGGCTCGGCTTCATGGGCGGGCGGGCCTTCTACGGCGACCGGCTCGGCGTCATCGCGGACCTGGTGATCACCTTCGCGGACGGGCACCGGCAGACGGTCGTCACCGACGAGACGTGGACGGCCGGTGGCAGCGACGTCCTCGCCGACGACCTGTACGACGGGCAGACCGTCGACGCCCGCCGGCGGTCAGCCAAGTGGTACGTGCACGGCGCGGAACCCGAGTGGTTCCTGCCGGTGCGGGCGCTCGACTTCGACGCCGGCGTGCTCACCCCGTACATCGGACCTCCGGTGACCAGGCAGGAGGTCCTCGCGCCGGTGCGGGTGTGGCGGTCGCCGGAAGGGCGGACGCTTGTGGACTTCGGGCAGAATCTGGTCGGCTGGCTCCGCTTCTCCGCGATCGGGCCGGCGGGCGCCGAGATCCGGATCCGGCACGCCGAGGTCCTCGAGCACGGCGAGCTGGGCGTGCGGCCGTTGCGCGACGCGCAGGCCACCGACCGGTTCATCCTCAGCGGCGGCGAGGACCTCTTCGAACCGGCCATGACGTTCCACGGATTCCGGTATGCCGAGGTCACCGGCCTGCCGTTCGAGGACGTGGAACGGATCGAGGCCGTGGTGGTGCATTCGGACCTGCGCCGCACCGGGACGTTCGAGTGCTCCGACGACCTGCTCAACCAGCTGCACCGCAACGTCGTGTGGAGCACCAAGGGCAACTTCCTGGACCTGCCGACCGACTGCCCGCAGCGCAACGAGCGGCTCGGCTGGACCGGCGACATCGCGGTCTTCGCCCCGTCGGCCGCCTACCTGTTCGACACCGGCCCGTTCCTCGCCGACTGGCTCGCCGATCTGGCCGCCGAGCAGCGCGCCGCCGGCGGCCGGGTCCCGTTCGTCGTCCCGGACGTGCTGAAGTATCTGCCCGACGTGCCGGAGTTCCCCGCGCCGGACAGCACCGCGTTCTGGTCGGACGCCGCCGTCTGGGTGCCGTGGACGCTGTGGCGGGCCTACGGCGACCGGGCGATCCTGGAGAGTCAGTACGACTCGATGACCGCGCACGTGCGCCGGGTGGAGACGCTGCTGTCCCCGTCCGGGGTGTGGGACACGTCGTTCCAGTTCGGCGACTGGCTCGACCCGGACGCGCCGCCGGACAACCCGGCCAAGGCGAAGGCCGATCCGGGCGTGGTGGCGACCGCGGCCTGTTACCGGTCGGCGACCATCACGGCCGAGACCGCGGCACTGCTCGGCCGGGACGCCGACGCGGCCGGGTTCCGTGACCTGGCCGCACGGATCCGGGCGGCGTTCAACGCGGAGTACGTGTCGGCCGACGGCACGATCGTGTCGGACTGCACCACGGTGTACACGCTGGCGCTGGTGTTCGGGCTGGTCGACGACGAGGCGGCGGCCGGGCGGCGGCTGGCGGAGCTGGTGGCCGACAGCGGGTACCGGATCTCGACCGGGTTCGCCGGTACCCCGTACATCCTCGATGCCCTGACCCGGACCGGGCACCTCGACGTTGCCTACCGCCTGCTCCTGCAGCGGAGCTGCCCGTCCTGGCTGTACCCGGTCACGATGGGCGCCACCACGATCTGGGAGCGGTGGGACTCGATGCTGCCGGACGGCTCGGTCCATCCGGGGGAGATGACCAGCTTCAACCACTACGCGCTGGGTGCGGTCGCCGACTGGATGCACCGGGTGATCGGCGGTATCGCCCCGCTGGAACCCGGTTACTCCCGGGTGCTGATCGCGCCGCGCCCGGGCGGCGGGCTGACCTGGAGCCGGGCCGGTCTGGACACCCGGCACGGCCGGATCGAGGTGTCCTGGCGGATCGAGGACGGCGAGCTGATCGTCGACACCGTCCTGCCGGCCGGGGTGACCGGCGTGCTGTCGCTGCCCGGCCGGCCGGACGTCGAGCTCACCGGCGGGTGAGGCAAGGCGCAACTTCTGGTTGCACATGTCTCCGGGGCGGCCTAGAGTCATGTGCAACCAAAGGTTGCAGGAGGATGAGATGGAGTACGGAAGCATCGAGCGCGAGATCTTCATCGACGCGGCTCCGGAGCTCGTGTTCGACGTGGTCAGCGACCCCGCCCACGTGAAGAGGTGGTGGCCCGACGACGCGGAGTACGACGTGGTTCCCGGGGCGACCGGCCGGATCGTCTTCGGTGACTGCGCGCACGGCGGCGTCACCGAGCAGCTCACCATCGTCGACGTGCGGCCGCCGCGGTCGTTCTCGTACCGCTGGACGTACCCGGCCGCGGAGCCGGCGGCGGAGGACAACTCGCTGCTGGTCACCTTCGACCTCGCCCCGCAGGGCGCCGGCACGCTGCTGCGGATGACCGAGTCGGGTTTCCGGGAGCGGGGCTGGAGCGCCGCCGTGATGGAGCAGTGCTACAACGAGCACGTCACGGGGTGGGACTTCTTCCTGCCGCGCCTGGAGTCGTACGCGTCCACGCTGCGGCCGGAAGTGAAAGCCGGGTCGTGACGCCGGCGGGAGGGAGCATCGCGTCATGACGGTCGACGACGACCTCTGGTCGGCGATCGGTGACCCTACCCGGCGCCGCATGCTCGACCTGCTGCTGGCCGACGGTGGCGGTACCGCCACCACGCTCTGCCGGCATCTCCCGGTCACCCGGCAGGGTGTGGCCAAGCACCTGATCGTCCTGGAACGGGCCGGTCTCGTGCGCGCCACCCCGGCCGGCCGGGAGAAGCGGTACCGGGTCGACGACGCCCAGCTGGCCCGCGCCGTGGCACAGCTGTCGTCGGTCGGTGCGGTGTGGGACGCCCGGCTGCAGCGGATCAAGCGGATCGCCGAGGCGGTCCAGCGGGAACAGACGGACCCGTCCGGCGAGCCGGGCTGAGTATCAGCGGCGTCCCCGGTCGCGGCCGTCCCGTCCACCGGCGTCCGAGGCGATCACCAGGGATCCCACCCCTGCCACGGCGTCGACCCGCAGGCCGGGACCGCTGCCCAGATCGCCCGACTCGATGACGGTGCCGGGTGCGGCTCCGCCGCGTTCGTCGCCGTAGACGACCACGTTCCCGGCGCCGTCACCCACGGTGACGCGCGCCGGGACGCGTTCCCCCGTCCGGATGCGCCAGTTGCTCGTGCCGCCGGCCATCCGGATCGGCACCACCCCGGACAGGTCGCCGAGGAACAGGTCGATCGTCTCCGCACCGCCGTCCAGATCGACGCCGCTCACGGTGCCCGAGGTGGTGTCGAACCGGACCGTCCGCACCCCGGCGGTCAGCCGCAGGTGCCAGACGATGTCCTCGTTCAGCCGCACCTCCACGGACGGCGCCCCGGAAAGGATCTCGATGCGCAGCACGCCACCGGTGAACGTGGTGGCCGACTGCACGGCCGATCCGTCCGGGGACGTGAGCGCGAAAGGCTGATCACCGAGGTCGGCGGTGCGCACGGCCAGCTCGGAGACTCCGGTGACGAACTCCAGCCGCGCCGACCTGACCACCGGTCTGGTGGCCGACGGCGGCGGAGTGGGGGAGAGCAGCAGCGGAGGCGGCAGCGGGGCGGCCGCGAGCTGCGGTTCGACCGGAATCACCGACGTCTCCGGCGTCGCCGCCTGCTGCTGCCGGCGGATCTCGGAGTCGGCGAGCGGCCGGGCCAGCAGTACCGCGCCGGCCACCACGGACAGGGCCAGCACACCGGTCAGCACGATGGGCAGCCTGCGGTCCGGGGCCGCGGGCCGGTCGCTGTCGAGGTCGAGTGTCGGCACCGAGGCCGGCGCCGGGAGGAACTGTTCCCACTGGGCACGCAGCCGGTGCGGTGCATCCGGCCAGTAGTCCGCGATGTTCGGCAGGGGTGTGCCGGGACCCGGCTCGCCCTGCTCGGGTGCCCGGTGCTTCGCACGGTTCACGTAGCCGCCGATTCTCAGCCCCGCGGGACGCTGACCCTCCTCGGATCCAGGCTCCGTCCGGCCCACTCGCGTCTCCTAGCGGCGCTTCGAATGTGAATTCATTTGTGTGTACGAGCACGGAGGTTATCGCCCCTTTGTCGCTTTGCCAACAGGCGCTCGGCCGATTGCCGATCTCACAGCGCGACCGGCGCCGCGCGATGCGTCGACCTGCGGCGACTAACATGGCGGCGACGTCCGCAAAGCAGGTTCACCGCTGCACGCTGCCCAAGGCGGACCAGCACGACGACAGCCTTGGAGACCCGCGTGACAAACGACCTCGCCGCCCGTCTGCTCCGGGCGGGCGTCACCGACGTCCTCACCGATGCGGCGCACCGGTCGGCGTACGCGAGTGATGCCTCCCTCTACCGGATCGTGCCGCAGCTGATCGTCCGCCCGCGGCACGACGACGACGTGCTGGCGACCCTGGCGGTCAGCCGCGACACGGGGGTGCCGATCACCGCTCGCGGCGCCGGTACCTCGGTGGCCGGCAACGCGATCGGGCCGGGCATCGTCCTCGACTTCAGCCGGCACATGAACAAGGTTCTCGAGGTCGACGCCGCGTCGCGGACCGCCCGCGTGCAGGCCGGCACGGTCCAGGCGGTGCTCCAGGCCGCCGCCAAGCCGCGCGGCCTGCGGTTCGGGCCGGACCCGTCCACCCACACCCGCTGCACGATCGGCGGCATGATCGGCAACAACTCCTGCGGCTCACGCACCCTGGGGTACGGCCGCACCTCCGACAACACGGCCGGACTGAAGGCGTACACGATCGACGGGGAGGAACTCGCCGGGTCGAAGGTCGTCGACCGGCTGCGCGAGCTCATCGGCGCGAACCTGGCGATCGGCCGGACCGAGTTCGCCACCTTCGGCCGCCAGGTCTCCGGCTACGCCGTCGAGCACCTGCTCCCGGAGAACGGATTCAACCTCACCGAGTTCATGGTCGGCAGCGAGGGCACCCTCGCGGTCATCACCGAGGCGACGGTACGCCTGGTCGCCGACCCGGTCCACCGGACGCTGATCGTGCTCGGCTACCCCGACTTCGGCACCGCCGGCGACGTCATCCCCAAGATCCTGGAGTTCACGCCGACCGCCTGTGAGGGCCTGGACCACCGCATCTGCGACGTCGTCCGTTCCCGCCGTGGCCCCGGCGCGGTGCCCCCGCTGCCCGGTGGCACCGCCTGGCTGATGGTCGAGATCGCCGGCGACGACCTCGATGAGGTCCGCGAGCGGGTCGCCAAGCTCGTCGACGCCGCCGAGGCCGTCGACCACCGGATCGTCGAGGACACCGCCGAGGCCGCCCCACTGTGGAAGATCCGGGAGGACGGCGCCGGACTGGCCGGACGCGCCCCCAGCGGCCTGCCCGCCCACGCGGGCTGGGAGGACGCCGCCGTCCCGCCCGCGCGGATCGGCGCCTACCTGCGTGACTTCGACGCCCTGACCGTCCGGCACGGGCTCTCCGTCATGCCGTACGGCCACCTCGGCGACGGCTGCGTCCACGTGCGACTCGACTTCCCGCTCGACAAGCCGGACGGCCCGAAACTGTTCCGGGCGTTCCTCGAGGACGCCGCCGACCTGGTCGTCAGCTACGGCGGATCGCTCTCCGGCGAGCACGGCGACGGCCGGGCCCGCTCCGAGCTGCTCACCCGGATGTACTCGCCCGAGGCGATCGGCCTGTTCCGGCAGATCAAGGGCGTCTTCGACCCACGGAACCTGCTGAACCCGGGCAACCTCGTCGACCCTGATCCGGTCGACGCCAACATCCGTGTCTCGCAGGCCCGCCCGGTCACGGTTCCGCTGGCGCTCGCCTACCACCACGACGGCGGCGACTTCAACCAGGCCGTGCACCGGTGCACCGGGGTCGGCAAGTGCCGCGTCGACACGCGGGTCCTCGGCGGGGTGATGTGCCCGTCCTTCCTGGCCACCAAGAACGAGAAGGACTCCACCCGGGGGCGGGCCCGGGTGCTGCAGGAGATGCTCGACGGCGACCTGGCACCTGATTGGCGCTCGCCGGCCGTACACGATGCGCTTGATCTTTGCCTGTCCTGCAAGGGTTGTGCCTCGGACTGCCCGACCGGGATCGACATGGCCGCCTACAAGGCCGAGGTCACGCACCAGGCCTACAAGGGCCGGCTGCGGCCGCGGTCGCATTACTCGCTGGGCTGGCTGCCGCGCTGGTCTCGGCTCGCCTCGAAGATGCCGGCGCTGGCCAACCTGGCCACCAGCCTGCCCGGGATCAAGGGCATCGCGCTCTGGATCGCCGGGGTCGACAAGCGCCGCAACATCCCGGCGTTCGCCCCGAAGACGTTCCGGTCGTCGTTCCGGCCGGTGGAGACCGGCAAGCCGGTCGTCCTGTTCGTGGACAGCTTCACCGACCACTTCTCCCCGGAGATCGCCCGGGCCGCCGTGGACGTGCTGGTCGACGCCGGTTACGCCCCGCGGATCGCCAGCCGCAAGGCCTGCTGCGGTCTGACCTGGATCTCCACCGGCCAGCTCGACGCGGCCCGGCGCATCCTCGGCGGCACCGTCGCCGAACTCCACGAGGCCGCGAAGCAGGGGATCCCGATCGTCGGCCTGGAGCCGTCGTGCACCGGTGTGCTGCGCCAGGACGCCGTCGAACTCGTCGACAACGAGGCGGCCAGGGCGGTCGCCGAGGCGACGGTGACGGTGGCCGAGCTGCTCGCCGCCACCCCCGGCTACACCCCGCCCTCCCTCGAGGGCGTCCGGGTGATCGCGCAACCGCACTGCCACCACCACGCCGTGATGGGCTGGGACGCGGACGCCAAGCTCCTGAAGAAGGCCGGTGCGACCGTCAAGCGGCTCGGCGGCTGCTGCGGCCTGGCCGGCAACTTCGGCGTCGAACGCGGCCACTACGAGGTGTCCGTACAGGTCGCCGAACAGCAGCTGCTGCCCGCCCTGTCGCAGGCGGAGGAGGGCGACATCCTGCTGGCCGACGGCTTCTCCTGCCGGACCCAGGCCGACGACCTGGCCGGGGTCTCCGGGGTCCACCTGGTCCAGCTCCTGCAGGAGCGGATCGCGGCCCGCCGGACCGCCGCCCGCTGAAGCGGCGCCGGACGCCGTGCCGCCGCGGCACGCCGAAGACGTGAGCTTCGCCGTCCGCTCAGCGGGTATCACCCGTGCCGACGGCCACAGCGAGGGGAGATCACCGTGAGCGAGAAGCGGGACGACGCGGGCAGCAGCACCGACCAGCACATCACCGGCGCGCCCGAGACCGGGGACAGCCCGGTGGACGCCGCGCCGACAGCGACCACCCCGTCACACGGGAGCAGCAACGCCTCGTTCAACGCCGGCCTGGCCGCGGAAGCCGGGGAGCGCCCGGATCGAGAACAACCCGAGGCCCCGTAGGGGAGCGGATGTTCATCCGGGCGTTTCCCGGGCCGTCGCCGGCAGTGGCTACGGTTCGCGGTGATGACCACCCGATTGCTCGCCGAGCACCTGCTCCTCTTCTACGGGCTGACCGGCCTGGTCATGCTGGCGGACGTGCCGGGCGGGCCGATTCCGGTGCTCGTGGTGGCGGCCGGGCTGGCCGCGGCGTACCTGATCCGGTCGCCGTCCTTCGACAACCGTTCCCTGTACAGGCTCGCCGGTCTGCGGTCCGCCCTGCCGGGGATCCTCACCGGCTGGGCGGTCTTCTCGCTGCTCGCCGCCGCCGGCGTCGCCATCTTCGACAGGGCGCACCTGTTCGATCTGCCGCGCCGGGAGCCGTTGCTGTGGGTGCTGCTCGTGGTTCTCTACCCGCTGCTCTCGGTGTACCCGCAGGAGTTGCTGTTCCGCGCTTTTCTGATGCACCGCTACGCGACCGTGTTCGGCGCCGGCACGGTCGCCGCGAGCGCGGTCGCATTCGGCTTCGCGCATCTGATCTTCGGCAACGTCCTCGCGGTGGTGCTGACCGTCGGCGGCGGGTGGATCTTCGCCCGTCGCTGTCAGCGGTCCGGATCACTGCTGGTGGTGTCGTTCGAGCACGCGCTGTACGGCATCACCATCTTCACCGTCGGGCTGGGGCGGTTGTTCTACCACGCGGCCTGAGCAACGGGCTCGACCAGCAGCCGGAGCACAGTGACCCGCAACGCCAGCACCGCCTCCTCGCGTCCCATGCGGCCGGCGTCGACCTCATCACCCGCGGCGTGCCCCAGCTGGACGACGGCGGTGGCGAGCCAGTACGCCGAAAGCCGGCTGTCGAATTCACCGGCTCGCTGACCACGTACGATCAACCGCTCGAGTCGCCCGGTGACGGGAGCGTGGCTTCGACGGTCGCCATCCGGTGGCGCCGGCAGGTCACCGAGCATCCGGAAGAGCGGACGGTGTCTTGCCGGGTTGCGGGCACTCACGTCCAGCAGGCGAAGCAGAGCGTCCGTCGCTGATCCGGTTTCAAGATCGATGGCATCCAGTGCCGCAACGGCGTTTTCGGTGACCCGCTGCAGGACGGCAGCCAGCAGCTGCTCGCGCGATGAGAAGTGGGCGTACACGGTCTGCCTGGTCACACCTGCGGCGGCGGCAATGGACTCGATGCGGCACTCCGGATCCGTGCTCAACAGGTCGACAGCCGCATCGATGATGGACGCCCTGCTGCGCCGCGCATCGGCTCGGTCGTTGACCGGTACCACACGCCGGACATCGTCCAGGTCGCCGACGGGCAGCGGATGAACCGGGAACAACTGATCGCGCACAGCCGTCCGTTGCGCAAGCGGCAACCCCGGAGCCGCATGGAGGTGCACGAAGCGGTGGCCGACGACGACCGGATCGCCGCGCGGTACACCCTGCATGTCGAGGACCGCCGGAGAACCTTCGCCATCGAGGTCTACTTCTTCGGGCAGTTCACCCGGGACGGGCGAATGCGTCGAGCGCACATGCTCACGCGCACCCTTCCCGGCGATACCGAACCGTCTTAGCGGCCGGGTGCCGCACCGCCGACCCCGCGTCTGCGGCGCGCCCTGGTGTCAAGGTTGCCGCCGCCGTAGTGCCGGGCCGGTGCGGCAGCAACGATGTGGACGCCCCGTCGTGAGCTGCCGAGGTCGGCCCGTCATGACCCGGGCTCGACGGTGAAGAGGTCGCCGGGCTGGCAGCGCAGCGCGTCGCAGAGCGCGGTGAGCGTACTGAACCGAATGGCCCTGGCGTGCCCGTTCTTGAGGTTGGACAGGTTCGCCAGGGTGATCCCGACCCGGGCGGACAGCTCGGTGAGTGTCATCCCGCGCTCGGCGAGCAGCTTCTCGATGTGCACCTGGACGCGGTGTGCCTCCTCCGGCGGCATCACACCACCCCGTCGAGGTCCGCGCGCATCTCCTGGCCGCGGCGCACGATCTCGCCGACCGCGAGCAGTGTGATGCCGAAGAACAGCCACACCGCGGGCACGGTGAGGTCAACCGTCGTGTAGGTGCCACCGACGTCGACCGTGCTGCTCAGCCCGAACCGGGCGACCACTTCGGTCAGCCAGGCGAGCACGCCGCCGCCGATCAGCAGGATGCCGAGCGAGCGGAGACTCCCGGCCAGGCCCGACCGGAACGGATCAGTGCGGCGGGCCCGGCCGATCGCCCGCCAGAGCAGCGCCAGCGTGACGGTGACCAGCACGAACCGGGGCAGTGCGGCGAGCAGTGCCCAGCCCAGCTGTGCGGCGGTCGGGTCGGTGACGTCCAGGAGGAGGGAGTCGCCGAGGACGACTCCGGGCGGGGCGCCGGTGAGGGCGTCGGGGCGGAGCGCGGTCCCGGTCGCGACCTCGACCTGGATGGGCTGGCCGGCCAGGGTGGCGACGACGGCGGCGATACCGCCGGCGCCGGTCAGCACGGTGCCGAGCAGCAGGACTCCGTGCAACTCGTCGATCCAGTCGGGCCGGCGCAGCGTTCGGATCAGGTTCATCACGCACTCCTTATCGTTTATCAATATATCGATTATCGATAAACTATGGAGCGGCGTCAACTCCCGAGGGACGCCGGTTCCGTCGGCCGACTACGGCACCTGAGCCGCGAGCAGGGGAAACCGGTTGCCTTCGGTGTCCTCCAACAGTGCCCACCGGCCGAACGGCATGTCGACCGGCTCCTGCGGGAACCTCACCCCGCGGTCCGCCAGCTCACGCCAGGTGGCGTCGACGTCGTCGCAGGCCAGGAAGACGGGCGTGTTCGGCTGCCCCGGCGCGGCCCCGTCATCGGGCCGGCCGGCCCGTTCCAGGATGAGCACCACGCCGTCCGGCAGCCGGACCTCCAGCCATCGCTCGTCGCCGTAGGTCTGGTCCTGGACGACCTCGCAGCCCATCGTCGCGACCCAGAACGTCCTGGCCCGCTGCTGGTCACGGACCCCGATACGAACCTTGCTGATTCCTCGCAGCATGCCGCGATCCTTCCACGGCCCGAAGATTCCGCAGGTGGGCCCGCTCGGCGGAATCAGCCGTCAGGGCGATCGCTTGCTCGTACTCCGCGACCGCCTCGTCATGACGGCCCAGGCTCGCCAGCAGGTGCGCGCGCGTCGCCCGGGCCGGCTGGAAACGCGACGCCGCCTCGCCGGCCTCCGACATCAGCGCGTCCAGCCGGGCGAGCCCGGACGCCGGGCCTTCGGCCTCGGCAGTCACCGCCGCGAGTGCCACCCCACCACCCAGCGACGGCGCCAGGTCCTGCAGGATCCGGTGCAGATCCAGGAGGGTACGCACCTCCGGTGACCCCGTGCAGTGCAGCGCCTGGATGGCCGCCTCCACCTGGAACCGGCCCAGCCGGCCGTGCGTGTGCGCCGCCCGCAGGTGCTCGTGGGCGCGGCCGATCAACCGCCGGTCCCAGCGTGCCGGGTCCTGGTCGGCCAGTGGCACGAACCGTCCATCCGGGCCGGTGCGCGCCACCGCCCGGGCGGCGGACAGCTGCACCAGGGCCGCCAGACCGCGGGCCTCCGGATCGTCCGGCACCAGCGCGGCAAGCACCTCGGCCAGATGCAGAGCCTCCGGTCCGGTCTCGGTACGGTCGATGACATAGGCGCCGTAGACCGCCTCCAGCACGGCTGCCATGCGAGGTGGCAGGTCATCACGGTCAGGGAGCCGGAACGGGATCCCGGTGGTCCGGATGCGCTTCTTCACCCGTACGAGCCGGGTCGCCATCGTCGCGGCCGGAACCGAGAAGGCCCGTCCGATCTGCTCGGCGGTGAAGCCGAGAACGGTGTTCAGCATCAGCGGGGTGTGCATGGCCCGGTCGATCGCCGGATGGGCGCACACCAGCATCAACTCCAGCCGTCGGTCGGGGATCGCGTCGACGTCCACGTCGTCGAGATGGATCGGCGCGTCCCGCTCCGGGTCAAGTGCCAGGGTCCGGCGGTACTCGGCGGCCCGCCAGCGGTCCCGCAGCCGGTTCCGCGCCACGGTCAGCAGCCACGCGTCCGGGGTGGCCGGAACGCCCTGGACGGGCCAGGTCCGTACCGCCTGCTCGAACGCGTCGCCAAGCGCGTCCTCGGCCGCCGTGACGTCGTGCGACGCCGCCGACAGCAGCGCCAGCAGCCGGCCGTAGCTGTCGCGGGCGGCGAGTTCCGCCGCCCGCGCGCTGCTGCTGTTGCTGGTCAGCGTGTCCATCCGCCGTCGACGAACGACGTGGCCACCGGGCGGATCTCCATCGTGCCCCACTGGGCGCCGGGGCACTTGCCGGCCCAGCCGATCGCCGCGTCCAGATCCGGGACGTCGATCAGGAAGACGCCGGCCAGTGCCTCTTTCGTCGCGGCGAACGGGCCGTCCTGGACCTGTACGGCCCCGTCCCGGTTGGTGACCGTGGTCGACGCGTCCATCGGCTGGAGCACCTCCGCGGCCAGCAGCACCCCGGCCTGTTGCAGTGCCTTGGCGTAGACGTCGAACGCCCGCTGGGCCTCGGCGCTCAGCTCACCCTCGGCCGGTTCGTGGTGGTGCATGAGTAGCGCGTACCGCATCGTTGATCTCCTCGTCTCGGGAACTTCCACCCCGATGACGAACGACGACCGCCCGAATCGTCAGTTCGTCCAGCCCGCCAGGATCCTGGCCGGAACCGGAATGTCCTCGACGTCCTCAGTGGCCTCGTGCAACGGAGTCTACGTGCGGTTGCCGTCCAGCTGGATGACTCGCATAGTGGTCCGAGACCGCTCCAGAGCCGTCGAGCCTGTGCCAGAGGGCTCCCGCAAGTGGGGAGAACGCCGGTTTACGCCTCATCGCCGATCGTGATCCTGCACTGCCGGGACCTCCTGTCCCTGACACGGTCGCCCGCTGTGGGAACGCGTGCGCCCCGGGAGCTCGTCGCCGATCTTCTGAAAGATCTGGAATCAACCGGACGGATGACCGTACCCGATCTCGTAATGATCACCGGAAATACCGCTGAGCGGGGGACGTCCGCCGAATACGTGAGCGCCCACCAGTTCCTGACGGCGTTGCGCGACACTCTCGACATCGAGAACCAGCAGATCGTTCTCGTGCCGGGCAGCCGGGACGTCAACCGGGGGATGTGCGACGCCTACGTCCGCCAGTGCGTTGCCAACGACACCCGGCCGGTACCGCCCTTCTGGGAGAAATGGCAGCCGTTCTCCAACGTCATGCTGCGCCGATTCCACGGAACCGAGCTGGCCAAGGACCAGCCGTGGGCCCTCACCGAACACCCGAACCAGCGCCTGGTGGTAGCCGGGTTCAACACCACGATGGCGATCACCCACCTGCCCGGCGAGCAGGACGGCAGTCTCGGCGACGCCCAGATCGACTGGTTCGCCGAGGAACTCAGCACCCCGGCCCGCCGGGACTGGCTCCGCATCGGCGTGATGCACCATCGGCCCGAAGGCGACGGCGCGATCACCGACGCCGGCCGGTTCACCGACGTCGTCAGCCCGTACCTCGATCTGGTCCTGCACGGTCAGCCGGGCGGGCCGGCCCTGTCCCGGCTCGGCCGCGCCGGTGTGCCGGTGCTCGGCAGTGACGGACCCGGGCAGCTGATCGAGGTGCGTTCCGGCCACGTCCGGGTGATGCCGGACGCCGAGCCGATCCGCCTGCCGTCCCGCTCGGTCCGCGACCTGATCCCCCGCCCGCGCCGCCCAGAGACACCGACCGCCCTGCGGCTGTTCACCGACCAGGTGGCCGAGATCTGCCGGCTGCGCAACAAGGGCGCCGACGTCGCGCCGGGATCCGGACAGAGCCGGGGACGCGTCGCCTACCTGCGCGTCTCCCCGGCCCGTAACCGCCTCGACCAAGGACCGGCCGAGCAGCATCCGATCGGGGTGTGCGCGGGCCGGGCGACCCGTGACGACGTCGATCTTTTATGGGCGGTGCGAAATCCGTCGATGGGACCGTCCGGACCCTCGATGTCGAGCCCGGTGATGTCCACGTCGTCCTAGCTGCCAGGTCTCGCACCGGTACCGCCGGCCGTTCGCGAGCGGTGCAGGGCGGACGACCAGCTCGGTGAGATGGTTGACGACTATCGAGGCGGACATGCCGTTACCGGTGCCCGCTGCCGGACCGAAGTTCCCGGCCAGTTGTCTCGCGCGCTCTGTTTCCCTCGGCTCCGGTGAGTCGACGCTCCGGGCAACCGTAGTGCCCCCGGCGCACCACGTAGAAGGCCCGCCGGCCACCGTTTCCGGCCTTCACCGCCGCGGTTGCCCCGCCCACCGGCCACATCGGACCACCGCGGCTGCGCGTGACCGCTGGCCGGCGCGGCCGACGGGCGGGTAGCGGGGCGTCAGGCCGAGCCCGGTTCGGCCATCCGGCGGTGCATCTCGGCCTTGACCTTGTCCGGGGCCACCTTGCTGGCGACCGCCTGCGCGCGCGTCGACAGGGAGCCGGCCAGCACCTTCTCCTTGCCGTCCAGCAACGCCCGGATCGCCTGCTCGGCGACCTGCGCCGGGTCGTCCTTGTCGCTCGCGCCGACCCGTGTGTCGTCCATCTCCGCGCGGTGGAAGAAGTTCGTGTCGGTGGGGCCGGGCATCAGCGACGTCACCGTGACGCCGGAGTCCTTCAGTTCGGCGCGCAGCGCCTCGGCGAACGACTGCACGAACGACTTGGACGCGTTGTAGACGGCCTGGTAGGTGCCGGGCATCATCGACGCGATCGAGGATGTGATCAGTACCCGGCCACGGCCGCGGGCGACCATGGCGGGCAGGGCGAGCTTGGCCAGGTGGACCGTCGAGGTCACGTTGACGTCGATGACGTTCAGTTCGTCGGCCAGATCGGTGCCGCCGACGAACTCCCCGCCGATGCCGCGGCCGGCGTTGAGCGCCAGCACGTCCACGCTCCGGCCGGATTCCTCGACCGCGTACCAGGCCTTCAGCACGCCGTCGTGGCGGGCCAGGTCGGCGCGGACCGCGGTGATCACGTTCCGGCCGTCACGGCGTAGGTCGGCGGCGGCCTCCTCGATGCCGGCGTCCTCGGCGACGAGCAGCAGGTCGTACCCCTGCGCGGCCAACTGGCGGGCCAGTTCGTACCCGATGCCGCTGGACGCACCGGTGATGACGGCGAACGGGTTCTCCTCAGAATGTGTCATGACGCCCGAGTGCCCCGTCAACGGCCTTCCAATCACCGGCCGCCATGGCATCATCGATGTTCATGAGCCCTCCGGTACGGGTGGGCGACACCGTGCGCCGGCCGGTGCATCACCGTTCCGGCTACGTCGACGAGCTTCTGCGTCATCTGGCGGAAACCGGCTTCACCGGGTCGCCGCGGCCGCTCGGCTACGACGAGCAGGGCCGGCAGATCCTGACCTTCATCGAGGGCGAGATGCCGGCCGCTTCCGACGACGCGCCGTTCTCGCTCTCCGACGCCCGTATCCGCAGCGCCGCCGAGCTGATCAGGGCCTTCCACGACGCGACCGTGTCCTCGGCACTACGCGGTGACCAGGAGGTCGACGGTGTTCCGCGGCGACGTGGCGGTGGGGCTCATCGACTTCGAGGACAACATCGGCCCGGGCCGGCGGCTGGACGATCTCGCGCAGGCCGACGGCCTGACCGGCGCCGAGCGGGTCTTCGAGGATCTGCTGGCCTGGATGGCGCGCCACGGTTCCGGCCTGGTCTGAGGGCTGTCCCGGTGCCCTGGTCCCAGTAATTGCCGGCGTTTCAGTACTCGCCGGTGTGGTGGGTGGGGGCGGGGATCAGGTCGAGGAACGCCTGCAGGGCCCGGCTCGGCGAGATCGCGGAGGGCCGGGCGACGGCCAGGGTCCACGGGGTGACCGGCGGGTCGAGGTCGACGGCGACGACATCGGCACGTCTCGGCGCGCAGCGGGGGAACAACGGCGATGCCGAGCCCGGCCTCCACGTAGCGGGGGATGGTCGCCAGATCAACGACTTCGACCACGACGGTACGGCTGAGCCCGGCCCGCCGGAAGTCGTTGTCGGAGCGGACCCGGTTGCAGTATCCGGCCGGCAGGTCGACGAACGGTTCGCCGGCGAGCGCTCCCGGGGCGGCCCGTTCCACCGAGGCCAGCGGGTGGCCGGCGGGCACCAGCAGGCGGGGCCGGAAGGTGGCGATCGGGGCCAGGTCGACGCCGACGAAGGCCGCGTCGAGCCGGTGGGCGCGCAGTTTCTCGAGCAGGCCGGAGCTGCCTTCGGCCGCGGCGGTCATGTGCAGCCGTACGCCGGGATGGGTTTTCCGGAAGGCGCCGGCCAGGGTGGGCAGGTCGATGGTGGTGAGGCTCGCCAGCGTTCCGAGCCGGATACTGCCGCGCAGGCCGTGGCCGGCCCCCTCGACCGCGGCACGGGCGGCATCGAGTGATTCGAGCGCGTTCTTTGCTTCCGGGAGCAGCGCCCGCCCCGCGTCGGTGAGGGCGACCGAGGTGGTGTGGCGATCGAGCAGCGGGCTGCCGACGCTGTTCCACGCGCCCACCATATCGCCTTCACCGATCGGAGCTATGAAGAGCATTCGTTGGACACGATGACCGCCGGGGCGCAGGGTGATGGGCATGGAGATTCTTCTGACCGGCGCGACCGGTTACATCGGATCGGCTGTTCGTTCCGCCCTGGTCGCCGGTGGCCACACGGTGACCGCACTGGTGCGCGGCGAGGCCGCCGCGGAACGGGTGGCGGGTGCCGGCGTGCAGCCGGTGATCGGTGACATGCGTGATGCGGAGCTCGTCCGTGGGCTGGCCGGCAAGAGCGACGGCGTCGTCCACGCGGCCAGTCCGGGCGACGCGACAAGCGCGGACGCGGAGGCCGAGTTCGCCGACGCGGTGCTGGCCGGGTTCGGCGGACGCGACAACGGTGTGTTCGTCCGGACCGGTGGCGTCTGGGTGCACGGCGCCGGCACAGCGATCACCGAGGACACACCGCGTGACGCGCCGCCGCTCGTGGCCTGGCGGGAGGCGATCGACCGGCGGGTGCTCGCGGCGTCCGGCGTCCGGGCCGTGCTGATCGAGCCCGGGGTCGTGTACGGGCACGGCGGTGGCATCCCGCGGCTGGTGTTCGCGGCGGAGCGGATGCGGGGCGGGCTGACGCTGATCGGCGACGGCAGCCAGCACTGGGTCACCGTGCATGTCGACGACCTGGCCGGACTCTATGTCGCCGCGCTGGAGCGGGCCGGCCACGGCGAGACGTTCCTCGGTGCCGGCGGGGCGAACCCGACGACCCGGGAGCTGGGCGAGGCGGCGAGCCGGCGGCTCGGGCTCGGCGGCCGGGTGGTACCCGAGGACCCGGCGGCTACGGTGGAGCGGCTCGGCGAGTTCGGACGGGCACTGCTGCTCGACCAGCAGGCCGACGGCGGGAAGGCCCGGCGGGTGCTCGGGTGGCGGCCTTCCCGGCCGTCGCTGCTCGACGAGATCGCAGCCGGTGGCTACGACCCGGCCTGACCGGCTACGACCCGGCCTAACCCGGGAACGCCACCGGGGTGGCCGCGGGGCGACGGGTGGTGGTGCCGTCGCCGATCTGGCCGTCGGCGTTGTTGCCCCAGCAGTACAGGCCGCCGGCGGCGCGTACGCCGCACGCGTGGTAGCTGACCGCGAAGTCACCGCTCCAGGTGGTGGTGCCGCCGGAGCGTACCGGGGCGTATCGGTTGGTGGTCGTGCCGTCGCCGACCTGGGCCTCCATGTTGTTGCCCCAGCACCACAGGCTGCCGTCGGTACGGGTCGCGCAGACCGTGTTGTCGCCGGTGGTCACCCGGACCCAGTTGCTGTCGGTGCCGACCCGCTGCGGTGTGGTCTGGAAGTTGCCCGCCGTGCCGAGCTGGCCGTACCCGTTCTCGCCCCAGCACCACAGGCTGCCGTCGGCGCGGGTGCCGCAGGTGTAGGCGTAACCGGCACTCACTCCGGTCCAGTTGGTCCCGGTGCCGACCTGTGTCGGCGCGGCGCGGTAGTTGAGGATGCCGAGGCCGAGCTGTCCGGTGGTGCTGTCGCCCCAGCACCAGAGGGTGCCGTCGGTGCGGGTGGCGCAGGTGTGGGCGAAACCGGTGGTGACGCCGGCCCAGTTGGTGGCGGTACCGACCTGGACCGGTCGGGTCTCGGTGTAGCCGCCGGTGCCGAGCTGGCCGGACCGGTTGAAGCCCCAGCACCAGAGGGTGCCCTCGGTGCGTACGGCGCAGGTGTGGCCGTCGCCGTGGCTGACGGTGCTCCAGGTGGCGGTGCCGCCGATGGCGACCGGGGTGGTCCGGGCGGTGGTGGTGCCGTCGCCGAGCTGGCCCCGGTAGTTGTTGCCCCAGCACCAGAGGCTGCCGCCGGTACGCAGGGCGCAGGTGCCGAACGTGCCGGCGTCGACGCTCTTCCAGTCGGTGGCGGTGCCGATCCGGACCGGTGCCGTCCGGGTCGTGGTGGTGCCGTCGCCGACCGCGCCGACGTAGTTGCCACCCCAGCACCACAGCGAGCCGCCGTTGACGGTGCAGCTGTGGGCGTATCCGGTGGCGACGGCGGTGTCGGAGACGGGCCCCGCCGCCGAGGCGGGGCCCGTACTCAGACCGAGGGCCATCGCGACGGACGCGACGGCTATGGCGAATGTTCGAACAATGCCCATGCGATTTCTCCCGGGGAACGGTGAGATGGGGGATTACTGGGAGCGCTCCCAGTTTGTTGTAGCACCCACCCCGGGGCATTGGCTAGGTTCGATCGGGTCAGGCGTAGATCGAGAACACGTGTGTCGTCGTCGAGGCGTACGTTTCGCCCGGCCGCAGCACCGTCGACGGGAAGTCCGGCTGGTTCGGGCTGTCCGGGAAGTGCTGGGTCTCCAGCGCGAACGCGTCGCCCTGCCGGTACGCACGACCGCTGCCGCCGCGGAGCTTGCCGTCGAGGAAGTTGCCGGAGTAGAACTGCAGCCCCGGCTCGGTCGTCTCGATGGTCAGCTCACGGCCGCTCGCCGGGTCCCGGACGACCGCGGCCGTGCGCAGCCCGTCACCCGCGTCCAGCACGTAGTTGTGGTCGTAACCGCGCCCGATCGTCAACTGGGGATGCTCGTCGCGGACCCGCTCGCCGATCGGGTGGAACTCGCGGAAGTCGAACGGGGTGCCCGCCACCTCCTCCAGCACGCCGGTTGGGATCAGGGTCGCGTCGACCGGCGTGTACTGCCCCGCGTCGATGCGCAGAAGATGGTTGCCGGTGGTGCCGCTGCCCTCACCGGTCAGGTTCCAGTAGGCGTGGTTGGTCAGTGCGACCACGGTCGGGCGGTCGGTGGTGGCCGCGTAGTCCAGGCGCAGCGTGTTCCGCTCGTCGAGGGTGAACGTCACGCTCACCGCCAGGGTGCCCGGGAAGCCCTGCTCGCCGTCGGCCGAGGTGTAGCTCATCCGTACGCCTCGCTCGACCGGCGTGGCCGACCAGACGCGCTGGTCGAAGCCGTGCGAACCCCCGTGCAGGGTGACCTGGCCCTCGTTCTGCGACAGCTTGAACGTTTCACCGTCGAGGGTGAAACTGCCGCCGCCGATCCGGTTGGCGTACCGGCCCACCGTCGAACCGAAGAACGGGTTGCCGGCCAGGTACGCGGGATCGGTGTACCCGGCGAGGTCGGCGAACCCGAGCGTCACATTGCCGAGTTGCCCGTCGCGGTCCGGCACCAGCACGGACTGAATCGTCGCGCCCCAGGTCAGTACGGACACGGCCATGCCGTTCGCGTTGGACAGCGTCCATTTCTCGATATCCGTGCCGTCGGCCAGCTCGCCGAACGTCACCCTGTCGATACTCGTCATGCGCGGCATCGTCTCAGATGCGCGGGCCTACGCTTTCCGGGGTCCACTGGGTCAGGGAGGAATGCGCATGCTGATCGACTGCCACCAGCATCTGTGGCCGGAGGCGCTGGTGGAGGCGTTGCGGCGGCGTGACACGTTTCCGTACCTGCGGGACTGGACGCTCTTCCTGGCCGGCGAGAACCCCTACCAGGTGGACCCGTCCGCCCACGATGTGGGAAATCGGCGCGCCGCGGAGACCGGGCGCGTGCTGCTGTCGCTGTCCAGCCCCCTCGGCATCGAACACGCCCCCGACGGCGCCGCCCTGATCGACGTGTGGCACGCGAGCGCCCTGGAACTGCCCGACCCGTTCCACCTCTGGGCCGCCGCGTCGGTTCACTCACCGGATCCGGGGAAACTGGCCGGGATCCTGCGTGCGGACCGGGTCGCCGGGCTGCAGCTCCCGGCCACCGCCCTCGGCAGCCCCGACGCCATCGCCCGGATCTCCCCGCTGCTGGCCACACTCGAGCGAGCCGGGAAACCGCTGCTGGTGCATCCCGGCCCGGCCCCGGCCGAGGACGGTGAGCTGCCCGACTGGTGGCCGGCGCTCGTGCCGTACGTCGCCCAGATGCACCGTTCCTGGACGGCCTGGCACGTGGCGGGCCGCAAGCTCCACCCCGGCCTGCGGATCGCTTTCGTCGCCCTCGCCGGCCTCGCCCCGCTGCACCACGAACGCATGGCCGCGCGTGGTGGCCCCGCCGACCCGCCCGACCCCAACGTCTTCTACGAAACGTCCTCGTACCGGTCCGACGCCATCGACGCCCTGGTCAGGGTGGTCGGCCCGACGGCGATCGTGCACGGCTCCGACCGCCCCTACGCCGAGCCTCTCGATCCCGCGGCGTTCCCGCCCGGCTACTTCACGACCAACCCCCACAACCTCCTGCATGGGTACGGGCAAACCGTCACCGAACACCATCGGACCGTCCCGTAGCTCCACCGCGAGGTGGCTGCCCACTCCCGCCCGGCAGCGCGCCCGCCGGGCGTATGCGGTGGGTTTCCGGCTGGCGCGCACCGCTGTCTCAACCGCCCTGAGACAGCGGTGCATGTCGTGCTTGGCCTTGGTATGAGGCGGGCAGTCCCACTTCGAAGGATCTGCGTCGCTCTTGCCCA